>JAJYTC010000083.1 GCA_021793275.1 Deltaproteobacteria bacterium
TCTGAAATTTGCGACGAACATATCGGTCAAATGCTGAACTACCTGAAGCTCACCGGCCTCGAGGCGGGACTTATCCTGAATTTCAAGCACCCGAGACTCGACTGGAAGAAGATTGTGCTGCAGGAAGGCAAGAGATCCCAGTAAAGAGAAGCACCATTCTTTAAATTTGCGTCCATTTGCGTCCATCTGCGGTGTGAAAAAGATATGCAACATGTCGCCGTTTGATGGTTCTATGAAGGGGTTGCCAACATCCGTTCATTGAAGTTCAAACCTGATGGGAATAAGAACCATGCAACCGCAACATTTTCCCTCATTTTTCGCAGGGATGAAGGTAGACTCCCTCATCGCTTTTACCGCCGCTTCATCCAACCCGAACCCGGCCTTCTTAAGTACTTTGACGTTGACCACCCGCCCGTGTTCGTCGATCTCCACACGCAAGAGCACCGTCCCCTGCATTTCCTGCTCCCGGGCGAACTCGGGGTAGGACGGCATCACCCGGTGAAGGAAACGGGGACCATCCGGAGACCCGAAACCGACTTCCATGGCGCCCCCGCCGCCCGCCGCCCCGTGTCCTGCGCTTCCCGCCTGTTGGCCGGAATGCCCGGGGGCGGCACTCGGTATTGCGGCCGGGCCGGCGCCATGTACTGCGCGCGAGATATCGGAGCCGCCGGGAGCAGTCTTTTCCCCGGCCTTGGCGCACCCCGGCCCGAGCGCCTCCTTCTCCGCCGGGCGGCGGACCTTCGCCCTGGCAATCTTTTTTTTCAAAGTTCGCTTTCTTACCATGACGCGTCGCGTTCTTCTAACGGCCCAGGCCGCATGGACGGGCCGCTTCTCCAAAGATTCATTCTCTTTGGAGGCAGTCACATGAGCGGGCGCCCGTTTCAAGGCCGGGGCGGAGTGGGAGGCCACTTCCGCCGCCCCCTTTCCGCCGGCCTCAACTGAGGGCTTTGAGGCGCCACCGCCATGCCCTTTCGAACCTCCCGACGAGGCCACAAGTTGCACCTCCATCCAATCGTGCCTCCTCAGCGGTTTAGAGCTTGTCGCGGCTAAAAACACCGCCAACAAAAAGCAATGAATAAGAAGAGCGACGGCCAGGCTGCTCCATTTTCCCGGTTCGGATGCGGGCAAACCTATGTTGGACGCAAAAATACACGAGTCCGGGGCAGGCTCTACCGAAAACAGCTCCGAGAGGTCTTCGAGTTCCAGTGGCTCAATCGCTTGCAAACAGTTCACGAAAACACCTCACCGTTTACAAGATCATCCTTACGCCGCCCCAAAACCATCGTCCCGGCATTTGATATGCGTCTACAGTGTAATCCGCATTAAAAAGGTTTGTAATTTTCATAAACACGTCGACTCTGCGAAAATCTTCATAATTTTTTAATATCGTATAGTCAGCAATCAAATTACACGTGACGTCCGCTGGTTCATTATAGTTTACCGGCTCACCGTATACATTATAGAGCGGAACAATCCTATTCCCCGCAAATAGTGTCTGCATTGTTATGCTAAATCTCTCGGTAGGATACACAGTACCTACGAACGATAAGGTTTGCGTTGGCCAGTACTGGTTTCTTTGCCACACGGTAGAACCTACGTTCCGAATTTGTCCGTATGCGTATGTATAGGATATGGCTAAATTAAGATATTTACTTGGTTTTGCTTGAATGCTTGCCTCTATCCCTGACGTTTTGCCGGCAGCACCATTCTCATACAGATTGGTAAATCCGTTATAATATATGATATTGCTAAAATCCATATAGAACCATGTAACGTCACAATTTAACCTATTATTAAATAGCGGCTGTGTTATACCAGCATCATAACTTGTATCTGTCTCCGGTCTAAGATCAGGGTTTCCTACTGTAACTGTCTGCCCGGACGGACCAACATAACCGCCAAAAATCTCGTAGAGGGACGGTGTCATGTAACCGGTCCCGACAGAGGAGTGAATTTTGGTACCGGTTTTTTTGAAGATGTATGCGCCGGAAACTTCCTCCACCATTTTGGACGGGAAATCCTGATGGTCGTTAAAGCGCAAACCGGCATTGAGCAGGAGTGACTTATCGAAAAACGCCGTTTGCGCCATCCCGAAGAGGTCGTAACCATACCAACTCTTACCGCTGGTCACATTTTGACCGGTCCAGGAGGGTTCAAATGTTATCGGGGCGTATCCAATTACCGGCTGGACAGTTTGGTAGGACTCCTGGTCGAAGTCGAATCCGCCTGTCAATGTCAGCCAGTCCGCAGCACGAACATTATGCAGCATTTCCAACCAATTATTGCTTCCGGTGAAGTCCTCCCCAGTGGTGTCTCCGAAGTTTCCCTGCGGTTCATAATAATCACGTGCCGTGCTGCTATAGGCATATTTGATGCTGTAGTTCCAATTGGGGGAAACTACCTGGCTGAAGTTTACACCGGTCATATTGAATAAGGCTTCTTCATGGTCGGTGGGCGACGCCAGGTTCGGGATCAACTGATTCTGCGCGTTCAACTGATAATAACCAAAAGATGGTACGGTCAAGGCCATATTGGAAGTAGAGTCGATATTAAAAAGCTGAAGGGACATATTATCCCCAAGTTTTATACCTGCGCTGCCGTTGAAATTGAAAGCATTATAATAATAGCTGTCAGGACCTCCATTTGAAATTCCATTAGTAGTAATATATGTAGGATTCAGGTTGAAATAATACTTATCATTTCCGTATGAAATGCCTCCATTTTCAACAAATGTTCCATCTGACGCCGCCTCGCTCATTAACTCACCCGTAAAGCCGCTCCCCCATTTATCAGGGATTATATTCACAACGCCACCCATGGCTTGGGTTCCGTCCAGAACACTGTTAGTACCATTCAGTACTTCGATCCTGTTGATCCCGCATTGTCCAAACATATCGCCTTCCAAATATTGAAATGCGTTTTGAGTGTCAGCCGCATCTCTTAGCGGAAAGCCGTCCCATTGCATTTGGACATACTGGCTGCCGGCCCCACGGATGTTGATGGGCGTGTATTGCCCCGGCCCTCCCAGGTTCTGGACCATAACGCCGGGCAAAGCGCTAACGGCACTCGGGATGGAAACCTGCTGCAATGTTTGCATCTGCTGGTTAGTCACAACATGTATATCTCTGGTGGTTTCCGACAACGGGACCGCTGTTTTGGTCCCTGTCACCACAACCGGCTGAAGATTATATGACTGTTCCGATTCGCTCTTTTTTTTCTTTTTTGAGTTTTTGGTCTTCGTCTTTTTCCCCTGCTTTTCCGGTGTGCCCGAATCCGTGGTTACAGCGCCCGGGTCCCGGGCAAGAGCCGGGCAGGCATGCAAAAGCAGGCAGAATGCCGTTAACACAGCGATAAAATAGAGCTTCACTCGTTCCTCCTTGTTTTTTCACCCCCTTCCTGTAAGAATATTGGGGGGCCGATAGTTCACTTCCGGTTCCAGGGGGGCGGATTCGATTCTTGCCAGGGATCCCAATCCGCCCCCTGTTTTTTCCAGTTATTTACGGCTCTTAGAATTCGACGCCTTTCTGGGCCGTGATCCCCGATCTGAAAGGGTGCTTCAATTCACGCATATCGGTAACAAGATCGGCGATCTCGACAAGGGCGGGCGGCGCATCGCGCCCTGTGACCATTACGTGTATTTCCTCGGGTTTATGTTTGAGGAAGGCGATGGCCTCTTCTTTTTCCACCATCTTAAAATTCAAGGCATATGTGAACTCGTCGAGAATGACCAGGCTATGACGCCCCTCTTTGATTTTTGCCTTGGCCAGTTCCCAGCCCTCGAGCGCCGTTTGCCGGTCGCTTTCCAGGTCCTTGGATTTCCAGGTAAAGCCTTTTCCAACGACATGGAACTCGAGAAGATCGGCAAATCTTTCGGCCGAGTAGAGTTCGCCATATTTCCAGGTCCCCTTGATGAACTGGATGATGCAAACCGGAAGTCCATGCCCGAGGGTGCGAAATGCCATGCCGAGGGCAGCAGTCGTCTTGCCTTTGCCGTATCCCGTATTTACGATGATCAGTCCTTTAGTCTTCATGAGTCGAATCCTCCGTGAGAGCTTTCGTCCATTTGTCCTGAAACCCGAGGGCGACCACGATAAATTTCTACTCCATCGTAGTATGTGCTCAGTAGCATGCCCTTGTATCCCTTGAGACAGGATGAAAATTCATTCAAAAATAATCCGGAACACCGTTAACTATTGTTTCAACGAGGTACGCGGCCCCCATGGCGCCAAGCAGAGGTTTGCGCACAAAATCCACGCGCCTGCCAAGCGGAAGCACCAGTTCGATGCCTCCTTCAAAACATCCGAAAGCCAGGCGCTGATTGACCTGATGGCCGTCGGAGAATAAAAAATCCGCCCCCGCTGTCTGCCAGGGCTCCTGCCAGATATCCATGCAACCGATGTCCGTCAGGAAATCTTTCAGCCGTTTCGCCAGCCCGGTATTGGCACAATCAGGCGTAGCGACGGACACCGGCAGCATGCCAAGGTATTCATAAACAAACCTGGAAAGCGGCAACGCGATGGACGGGTCTGCCTGAATGCTGCAGGTCATGCCTTTCAGTGCGCGGCCGACACCGGAAATCCGGGACATGTGGCGTGAGACATCGCGGCGCTGTTCCCGAATGGCCGACAGGGCCGGGGCAGGATCGGCACCCACCGCTTCGGCAACCGCGACCACCCATTGTTCGGTTGCCTCAAACCCGATCGGGGCGCCGGACTGCGGGAACATCACCGGTGCATCGAATCGCTTTGTCAACCAGTCCGCTATGCGCCCGGCATATTCGGCATGAATGACTGCGTGGCACGCCGTCCGGGATAGAGAGTACCAATCGGCGAGCCGGCTTCCGGCGCCGGGAACACAGAGCACTTCGATACCGCACAGGGCTAAAAGCCTGCGCAGTTCCGACAGGCTGCCCGCCCAATGGCTGTGGGCAATGGAAATCCCTATGAGGCTTACTGTCTTGGGGCGAACAGGCGAACGTTGCGGCTGGATCGTTTCCAGCACGGCAAGGACGGCTTGCTGGTACCCTTCCGCCATCGGCCTGGAAAGCGCCGGCATTTCGATCACCACACCCGGTATGTCGATTGCCGAATATGCCATGCATTGCCTGAGGTCCTCGCCTATCAGCGCGGCGCCGGGAGCGTTCACAACCGCCAGAAGCCCCGGGGAACCGGCCTCTGCCGCCCTTATGGCCTGGCGAAGCTTTTCCGAGGCCCCGAAAACATAGTCATCGCCATCGAGATACGTGGTAGGGATGCGCGGCTGGCCAAAATAGAACCGATCCGCGTAGTTCAAGCGATCATGCACAACATCGCGCGGAAAACCGTATTCGGACATGGAGCTGTGATGTGCTCTGCATCCGGTCGGCCCATGCAGTATGACCGCCGCATCCGCTATTCCCTCAAGCCCGAGCAGCACGCCCGTGAAACCGTCGGCGAAAATATCGCTGTATCCCGCATAGCCTTCATATATCATTGCGCCAACCCTCCTTTGCAGGAAGACGCATAAGCCGCTGCCAGCGTTTGACCATTTGAACGCCCGAGTAGAACCCGACATCCGGGCACATCGGAACGATGTCGAACCTGAAGCCCTCGGGCATGCCGAACCATGGGTGAGAGAGCAACGTCAAATCGGGGGCAAGCTCCCTCATGTCTTCCTCCATCCGCTCTCGTGTATAAGATCGTTCGATAGGCGCCAGCCCCTCAAATCGGCTCATGAAAGCGTCATACCACGGGGAATCCTGGATACCGACCTTAACGATTTCCATACCGGCATCCGACGCTGCTTCGAGGACCCAGTCCAGGCGGTAATCCTGGCCGGAAACTAATATCCGTTTCCCCGAGAGCGCCGGACGTATTGCAGAGATTGCCTCCTTATAGGATTCCGAGTGATGTGCGATGATTCTTTCGGCCGCATCGCTCTTTCCGAAATGAGCGCCGATATTCCTCAACCAGTCCGAGGCCGCATGGAACCCGACCGGAAACGGAGAAGAAAGGAAAGGGGCATTGAAAGTGTCAACGAGGAAATCGCGGACCATACGGGCATAAAAATCGTCGTAGGCCGGCAGATTCAACCGCGCCCGCATAAAGCCGGCCAATTGCTCCGTAGTGCAATCGCGGATAAAACGGCAATTGACGCGAAGCTCCATTGCGTCCAGCAATTCACGAACGGTGCGGAAATTGTGCTCTGTATTGTTGGCAAGGTTTTTTTCGGCAACAATGTTTACCATGTCATCCTCCGGCGGTATACCAGGATCGATGATGCCGTTTGCGACGGCAATCATGGCGTCGATGATTCCCTGCGTATAATCCCCGGTAATATCGCCATCGGATTCGATCAGGATCATGGGCGCAGCCCCGGTTTGCCCCTGGATTTTTGAAATGGACAACCCGGCGTTATCTCCGATGATTCCCGATGAACAGGCGGTCACGATAAAGATTGCCGCCGGGCGTTCCTTTACAACGCGGCGCAGGACCGCAGTAAGCTCATCGTTTCCTCCGAAAATGACGATTCTCTCATCCATTTCCGAGCAGCGCAGGGCAGGCGCCAAACCATGGCCAAGCCGCATTCCGCGCCTTTCGTAAGTGCGGCGCGCAGAGGACGTTATGCCGCGGCTGGTAAGATACGCACAACTCTCGGGTCCGTGTGCAACCGTTACCGCATCCCTGATTTGCAGAACTGTGTGCGAGGCGCCGTTGAACGCGCAGCCGTGCAAGACCCCATGGTTTTGAACGCTTTTCGAACAATAACGTCTCGGGGGTGCAATAAACGAGGAGGGGACCGCCGATGGAGCAGTTTCAATATGAACGGACGTAGATGTGGTCCCGGCGCTGGAGACGACCCCGCCCGGGCGCCTGCCGAAAATAACCTCCTCCAGTTCGTCAGGGGTAAGGGGGTGCGCAGCCATACGCGGCGGGTCACCGGATATGTACTCGGCAAGCAGCTGAAAACTCTTTGCCAGCTCAGTTTCCGGAAAGGCTTCCATGATGGTTTGGCCCTGGCATTCCGCCTCGGCAATCAGATCGCTTCTGGGAAAACCGGCAACTATGGGCAGGCGCACCGCTTCTGCAAACCGCTTTACACGTTGTCCCTCCCGGTCCAGACCACGCTGATTGAAAATGATGCCTCCCAGACGCTTTCCGCTTCCTTCGTAATTGAGGACGCCACGCAGGATATTGTTGCCTGCGTAAAGGGACATGAATTCTCCGGAGGTCACGATATAGACGAGTTGTGAGTATTCTTTGCGCAACGGTACGGCAAAGCCGCCGCACACCACGTCCCCAAGAACATCGTATAGCGCTATGTCATAGCCGCAATCGTCGATGCCCAGTTGCTTCAAAAGATCGAAAGCACTCAAAATCCCGCGTCCCGCGCAACCTATTCCGGGTTCGGGTCCACCCGCCTCAACACAGCAAACCCCGGCAAAACCGATATGCACTATCTCTTCGAGTTTAAGGGTATCGGGTGTCGACGCTTTGAGATAATCGAGCACGGTAGCTATGCGGTTGCCACCCAGCAGCAGGCGGGTCGAATCCTGTTTGGGATCGCATCCCACCTGCAGGACTTTCTTTCCGGCGGACGCGAGGGCGGCCGAGATATTTGCGGCAATAGTAGACTTACCTATTCCTCCCTTGCCATAGATGGCAATCTGCTTAGTTTCTTTATGCATTGTGTGTTCCGGTGTTTACTTTTTCCTCGTATCAACCAGCTTCGAGGCTTTAGATGATTCCCAGCTTCCATTCTTTTTAAGCAACCGGGGGAAATTGAGAGAGACGCCCCTTGGTTTGGTAATCAAATGCTGTTGGAATTTTTTGCTTCGAATCGTGAACATTTCATGCTCCTCGGCAAAGAGTTCGATGGTGACGGGAAACATAGAGAGCCATCCATTTGACCAAAAAAAAATCCCTAGAGCTAAAAAGCCCTAAGGATTGCACCCTGGTTCACTTGGTCCTTATGGTGGCTGCCCGATATTTCCACGTACGGGGATCGCCAAACGGCATCAGGCAGGTCTTCTGGCTCACGGATCGCTCTACTCTCCGAGCCTTCCCATCTCGCCTAAGCGAAAAAGTGGCCTTCTCGGATTTCGTCCCCGTTTACAGCGGCGGGACCGCTCCCGAATTTCACGGGATTCCCTATTAAACTGATTGTGTACCTGATGCTAAAAATTGTGCCCTGTATTAGACATTTCTATTTATTGCCAACACGTCTATCTCATCCCGATCCTCGCTGTCAAGAAGCATTTTTTTAGCTTGCCCGATGGTCAGCGGAAGGACCGGAAACCTGTAGTCGCCGTCGCGGGCCAGCAGTTCGGCCAGATGAGCCACGCGCGGAAGCCTCAAATTATGGGCGCGGATCAAGTCCCGTCTGGAGAATACTTTTGCCGTCGGACCGGACAGACTGATCTCGCCTTTGTCCATAAGGTAGACCCGGTCGGCCAAAAGCGGTACGGCGTCCACGTCATGAGTCGAGAAAACCAGGGTGATGCCCAGTTCCACGTTTATGTGATTGAGCAGTCTTATTATTTTTGCCGCGCCAATCGGATCGAGAGCGGCAGTCGGTTCATCCAAAACCAGGATCTCCGGACGCATGGCCAGAACGCTCGCCAGGGCCACTCGCTTTTTCTCGCCGCCGCTTAGATTAAACGGGCTTTTGTTTTCATAACCGGAAAGCCCCACCATTTGCAGCGCCCAGGCAATAGCCTCCTCCATGCGGTCGCCGGCCAAACCTAAATTTATAAGTCCGTAAGCAATTTCCTGACGGACGGTGCTGGAAAAAAGCTGATCGTCCGGATCCTGAAAAACCATGCCGATCATGCGGCGCACTTCTTTCAAATACGCTTTTTCAACAAGGCGGCCATTGACGGTCACGATTCCCGCGGCGGGGAGCAAAAGACCGTTAAAAAGCTGGAAAAGAGTTGACTTTCCCGCTCCGTTGGGACCCAGCACGGCCACCCTTTCGCCGGCCCCGACCGAAAAATCTATGCCGCTCAGCGCCTGCGTTCCGTTCGGGTATGCAAAGCTTACCCCTGAGAGTTCTATCAGACCCATTTGTATCACCAGTTCTTCCAAACAACCGCATAGTTGCAAACGAGCAAGACGAGTAAGATCAAGCCGGCCAGTACGCCGGCCAGCAGATCTTGAGCCGGGATGGAGCATGTAAAATAGGGCGGGAGCTTTTCATCTTCGCTATACCCTCGGGCCAGCATGGCTTTATAGGTGCTGACACTGCGGCTGAAAGCCTTTATCAGAAGATTTCCCGCCACCATGCCCGTGTCTCTGGCCTGTCGATACCATGGCAGCCAGTCTCCGCCCCTGGCGCGCTGGGCTTTGCGCATCGTCGCGGCAACTTCCTCGAGCGTTGATGCGTAACGGTAAATCATATCCGCCAGGTCCAGGATCAGACCCGGTACTTTAAGCAGGCGGAGCGTAGCCAGAATTTCGATCATGGGAGTCGAAAAGGAGAGCATCATGGCGAAAGAGACCGCCGCAAGGATACGCAACATGATCAGAAAACCGAGCGTCATCCCCTCTTGGTAGGCATGCATCGAGAAATGCCAAAAGCTGATAGTGCCAATAATCGTATGGCCGGTGCTGAATACGAGGCTGACCAGCACCAGCCAGGCGACCCCGAAGGGAATACACATGCGCAACAATACTTTTCTCAACGGCAGATGAAGCGAAAACATCAGGGCCAGGGCTGTCAGCAAAGCGCCGGCGGCCAGGGGCCATCTTGTCAGAACGCTTACAACGACCACGGCCGCCAGAAAAACGCAGGTCTTGATGCGCCCGTCCAGACGCTGGATGTAGGACGCTGCCGGCGGAAAAGGGCTGCATGCGGCGGAATGCATATTCGAAACGCTCCCTGGTCCCTGTTCCATTTCTCTTTCTAGCCGAACAATTTCTTCCAGTTATGCCCAACGATCAGTCCGACAAAGAAATTAGCTACGGAAAAGGCGCCTACCTGGGCATCTCCGGGCAGTTCTATGAAAGGATGAGACTTGGCCCTGGCCGCGTGCGAAGCCAACGCATTCACCACGTCATCGGTGCCGCCGGCCATCATGTGGTGCATGTCCATGTATTTTGCGGATATGAAAATAGCGATCAACACCCCGAGCATTATTATCAGCATCCACCGGGTAAACGGGTCGAACCAGGGGACGTTTACAAGCTCTTCGCTTTTGCTTTCGCTCATGATCGTTATCCTTCCGTTTTTACCTGTTCCAATGTGACCGGCCTTTTCTTCCTGTCGCTTACACCCGGCAACAAGTCGGGCCTGCGGTTATACATAACCTGCAACACGGCTGCGGTGAAAATGGCCTCGGCCACCGCAAGCGGCAACTGGGTCGGGCCGTATCCAGCGAAAAAAATCATCCATTGTTTCACCAGCGGAATATGTCCGTGCAGACTCAGGGCCAGTTCGAAAGCGGATGTCAGGTAAGTCATAACATCGCCCACAAAACCGGCTATGCCCGCCGCCAGCCATAGAGGGGAATCGAAATGCCTGAAGAGCTTCCAGCACAGCCAGCCCGAAATTGCCCCGACTATCCCCATGGAAAAATCATTGGCGCCTATGGTGGTGATTCCGCCGTGCCCCAGGAAGACTGCCTGGAAGAAAAGAACGATCAACGAGATTACAGACGTGGCGAAAGGGCCGATGACAATGGCGGCAAGGGGCGTACCGCAGGGGTGCGAACAGGAGCCTGTGACGGGCACCGGCAAGTGCATGGCCGAAATGACGAACACCGCAACGCCCACCATGGCGAGAAAAGGCTTGTAGTAGAGATTTTCCTTTACCCGTTTTTTGATCTCAAGAATACCCGCATAGACAAAAACGGCGGTCACAGCGTACCACGATATCCACGCCTTCGGCGGTAGTATCCCATCTTCGATGTGCATTTGACCCTTCCTTTATGATTTTGGCCAAAAAAAAATCCTTAGAGCAAAAAAGCCCTAAGGATTGCACCCTGGTTCACTTGGTCCTTACGGTGGCCGACCAATATCCGACGTACAAGGTCGCCAAACGGTATCAGGCAGGTCTTCTGGCTCACGGATCGCTCTACTCTCCGAGCCTTCCCATCTCGCCCAAGCGAGAAAGTGGCCTGATCGGATTTCGTCCCCGTTCACAGCGGCGGGACCGCTCCCGAATTTCACGGGATTCCCTATTAATTAACATTTTACCTGATACTCAAAATCGTACGCTTTTTATACGGGGTTTTCAAACGGGAGTCAATCCGAAATCATATTTCCCCCTGCCGAGACGCTTCCGCCTCAGAGTTGACAATCATCCTTCCGCGGCTTAAACAAACAAGAAAGGGCTCATGAAGGGCCTCGGCAACCTAACGAATTAGGGGGTAAGGAGGACATACCATGGAAGGAAAACACGAACACAAACATTTGCATGCCCATGAGCACGCTCATACGCATTCTCACGAGCATTCTCATGACGGCAAGGCGCACAGCCACGAGCATACCCACAAACATGCCCATGAGCACATGCATGAGCACATGCACGAGCACTCGCACGCAGGGGGCCGGCACGTACACGATCATGATCATACCGGAGAGCACGGACACCATGATCACGACCACCCCGGCCATGAGACGCAAGTGCACGATCACGCTCACTGAAATATTCAATACCTGAGGGATGGAGTTCGCTCGATTGGGGGCGGGAGCGCGGATGCTCCCCGCCTCCATAAAGTTGATATTTCAAAAACCCGTGGATTCCGGCTGAAAGCCTTGCCGGAATGACGACCTCTAAAAGGGTTGACTATATTAATATGTATGAATTTTTGGAATGTAATGCTAGAAATTGATTATCGTGCGCACGCCCAAAACCAGTTCGTTTCCGACCAGTTTGGAGGGATGAAACGGGTTCTCGATGCCTCCCCCGGGCTCTATTATGTATTGTAAATCAGGCTGGATGATCCACCAGGGCGCAACCTGGCACTGGTAGGTCACTTCGATGAACTGCTCGGAACCGCGCGCGGGATAGGGCGTGCCGGAGTAAAACGACGTGTCCCTGTCGAGGTCGGCAGCGTTTCCGCTCACATGCGCCCAGCCATAGCCGATACCGCAGACGTCGTTGGAGCGTCCGGGCAAGAGGGCCGTCACGTTCACGCCCGCATTAAGACTCCAGTCGATCAGGTTGCGGTCCGGGGGGGCACCCATCAACCGAGCGAAAGCACTTACCGTTCGCGGCCCGCGGGTCTCGCGCCACACCACCTGATCGGCGACTCCATAGATGCTGAAATTATTTCTGTCCATCCGGGCAGTCTCGTCCCCCTCCGGGTTGGCCAGCGAAAGACCGGACGCTGTGAACCTTTGATCGGGAAACTTCGCCGTATCGTACCACGCGCCAAGCTTATAGGTTCCCGGAAGCCCGGGACTCCTGCCGCCGCCTTCGGTCGAGGGCAGATTCACCGCGTATTGGACTTCGCCTATAAAAAGAGCGCCGGTGGTCATGTTGAACCGCGTACCGGACGCTTCAGCGTCGCGCAGTTGTGAGTCATCGTCGAAGGGACCTCCCGGCGGGTTGTCGTCGAACACGCCCGCAAGCACCGTAACAGAGCTGTCGGGCTGCACCCGGACGCGCACGGCAGGAGAGGAAAGCGGAAAGGCCGGGCCGCCCGCGTAAAGATCGGCCGCAGGCAATACCGGCCATCCCATCATCGCATTCACATACAGACAGGCGCCCTGGCTGACTATAAATTCCTGGTCGATGCCGATCTGCCCTATCTTAACGTCGGCCTTGCCGCCCGCAAACGACTGCTGGAACCAAAGCTCCCAGAGGCGAGTAGTTCTTTGGGCTTCGAATCCGCTCACGACATGAAGATTGTAAAGGTTGTTCGCCGTAAGGCCCCGTCCGTGGATTTGCAGCGCACTCGCATAAAAAGTCCCGCCCCTCCAGCCGAACGCCTTGTCCGTATCGAGACTCAGGGCCATAATAGTCGCCCCTTCGTAGTCCGCGCCTTGCCGCAAACCGCCGGTGACGTTTCCAAGCACCTCGCTCGTCTCGCTCAGTAAAAAAGTTATCCCGTACTTTCCAAGAATCGTCCGCAGCCCGCCCATGTTGCCCAGCAGATTGCTTCGGTCCCACAGGACTGTCGGATCGGACGCATCGGAGTCATCGGCCCTGACCGTCCGGACGGGTAAAAGCAGGAGCAGCAAACATACAAAGGTAACAACCATACCCGGCAAAGACCGGCAAATATTTGTCCTTCCGATGTTTTCTCGGATGCGGGGCCTGTTTTGCCCTCCCACGGCGGACCCCATAAACATATGACGGTTTCCGGGCGCCGATGCGGCGAAACCGCGCCCATCGCTCCGGCAATCCGTTCTTTTAATCATGATTCTCTCTTCAACCACACGATATGGATCGACCAAGCCGCGACGCACGGCGTACCTCTTCCATATCTTCAGGAGTTGAATTTCCGTCTGCCGGGGGGCATCTACCCACAAAACAACCTCATCTCGCATAGTTTCCTGGAATCAGGGGCGGCCCGTTGTCCGAAAGCCGGGGCAAGACAAAAAAAGCCGGGACAAGCGGGCAAGGGACAAACCTTTGCACCGGCCTTCCTGGCTCGGACTTCATTTTGACATTCGTTTCGTAGAGATTTATTAGTAATCGGAGCGCGATTTCAAATCGCTCATTTTGATTTTCCTGCATACCGGAAAGACGCTAAGAAGTCAAGAATAAACGATTTTTATATTGACTGCGCCATTACCGGGTGCTATCTCATGACCGTGTGACAGCATGTGAAATGCGTCATAGTGAGCAATGGCGGCAGTGGAGCCAAGAAGGCAGTCCATTGTTACCGAAGCGTTTCCCGGAATTTGTAGGCGAATATTAAAGGCCATGAAGGTCTTTTGTTTTCCCGGAAGGTGAAGCAAAGGATTTTCATGGCCTTTTTTCGTAAATTCATGTTCTTACGCAGCCGTTAAAAAGGATTTGCGATGCATATTCCCGACGGTTATTTGAGTCCATCGACGTGCGCTGTGGGCTATCTCGGCATGTTGCCGATCTGGGCGGCGGCGGTCAAAAAGGTGAAAAAAAACCTCAATACCCGCTTGATCCCGTTGATGGTGATCGGGGCGGCCTTTTCCTTCGTCCTTATGATGTTCAATGTCCCTATACCGGGCGGCACCACGGCTCACGCCGTGGGGGGGGGTATTTTGGCCGTCATTCTGGGCCCCTGGGCGGCAACCATCTGTATCTCCATCGCCCTGGCCATCCAGGCTCTGCTGTTCGGTGACGGCGGGATCCTCACCTATGGGTTCAACTGCTTCAACATGGCCGTGGTGATCCCCTTTGTGACCTGGTTTATCTACCAGCGGATGGCCGGAAAAACCGAGGCCACATCATCCAGACGCTGGATCTGGGCCGCAATCGGCAGCTACATCGGTATCAACGTGGCCGCTTTGTGCAACGGCACCGAGTTGGGTCTGCAGCCGCTCCTGTTTCACACCGCGCAGGGCGTGCCTCTGTATTGCCCCTATCCCATTTGGATCTCAGTGCCGGCCATGCTCCTGGCTCATCTTTTGATGGCAGGCCCCGTCGAAGCAATCGTCACCGGCCTGGTCACCCGCTATTTCCAGGCGACCAACCCGTCGGTGATCGCGGACCGGATCGCTGCCAGGGTAGAGTCGACCAAGGCGGCGTTCAACAAGATGTGGTGGGCGATTATAGGGCTCATCCTGCTTGTTCCGCTGGGGCTGTTGGCGCCGGGGGGCGCTTTCGGCGAGGGCTCCGCCGAGGATATCAAAAAGGCGTTCGGTTTTGTGCCAAAAGGTTTGGCAGCCCTGGGAGGCCACTTTCATGCCTTGCTGCAGAATTACGGCGTCCCCGACTCGCCCTTTTCCGCCGACTCCCGGAACCTTTTTCACCAGAGTATAGGCTATTATGTAGCGGCAGTGGCGGGGATCGCCATCATTGCCGGCATCACCCTAGTGATCAGCAGGCTGGTTGCCGGGAGGCAAGGCAACGACCCGGCAAATTCATGACAAGTGCTCGAAAAGTCGGGACAGGAAGGGACCTGATCTTACCATGGCAGACTTTCAGATACCTGAGTGGCTCCTGCAGTCGCGGGGACCGCTTCCCCCCATAACAAGCAGCAAAAAAGCACGGCGCAGCTTTGCGCAGAAGAGTATCGACGGTTTCTCGGGCTTTTTGATGGACGACTTCTATGCCGAACGGATTGCCGCCAAGAAGGGGTTGATGCAGGGTCTTCATCCCGGCATCAAGGTGGTGACCAGCCTGATCCTGATTTTTGTGGCGTCTTGCATGCACAATTGGGTGTCGCTGCTTCTGATCAACGTGTACGTGCTGCTTTTGGCCTATTTGTCGGCCGTGCCGCTTCGCATCTTTCTGAAGCGGGTCTGGGTGTTTGTACCGCTCTTTACCGTCATCATCGTCCTGCCGACTCTCTTCAACGTCGTGCGCCCCGGAGAGCCGTTGGTGGTGCTGCTGCAATATGGAAGTCATCACCAATTGGCGATCACCCGGCAGGGGGCGCAATCGATGGTCCTGTTCGTCCTGCGGGTTGCGGCGTGTGTCTCCATCGCCGTGCTGTTGACGCTCACCACACGTTGGGCGTACCTTTTGAGGGGATTCAGCATGATCCGAGTCCCCACGATATTTATCAAGATCCTGGAGATGACCTACCGCTATATCTACGTCCTGCTCCATAGCGCCGGCGACATGTTTGAGGCCCGGCTGAGCCGCACCGTCGGCCGCATGAGCACCGGCGAGCAGCAGAAGTTTGTAGGCAACACCATGGGCTCCCTATGGACGATAGCACTCGGGCTCAGCGACGAGGTCCATGCGGCGATGCTGTCCCGGGGGTATACCGGTACGCCGCGCACCCTGACCAATAGCAGGCTCCGGGGCCTGGATTGGGTGTGGACAGTCTTTATAGTGTTGATCTCGATAATTCTGATTGGAGGTGATCGGCTTGTTTGGTGAGGAGGTGGTCTTTAAACTGAAAGATGTCGGGTTCAGCTACCCGAGCGGCGAAAAAGCGCTGGAAGGGATCAACCTGAGCGTCCGCAGGGGCGAGAAGGTGGCCCTGCTGGGGGCCAACGGCAGCGGCAAGTCCACCCTGCTCAAGCTGTTGAACGGCCTGCTTTTTACCAGGGAGGGGACCATCGAGGCGCTAGGGCAGGTGCTTAGCGAAAAGATCATGGCCAACGAGGAATTTTCCTTCGCTTTCCGCCGCCGGGTGGGATTTGTGTTCCAGAAAGCCGATGCGCAGTTGTTCAACTCCAACGTCCGGGAAGAGATCGCTTTCGGGCCGGTGCAGTTGGGTTGGCCGGCAGCCGAAGTCAACCGGGTGGTAGATGACGTGATTTCCATGTTAAACCTCGATCGTCTTCGCGACCGTCCGCCGTTCAGGCTTTCAGGGGGCGAAAAGAGGCTGGTGGCCCTGGCCTCGGTGCTCTCCTTAAACCCGGATGTGCTGCTGCTCGATGAGCCCACCAGCGGTCTTGACCCGAGGACGCAACGCCGGCTGATCCGCTTGATCCAGCAACTGAACGAGGCGGGAAAGACGATCATCGTCGCCACGCACAACCTGGAGATTTTGCAGGAAATCGCAGATCGCGCCATAGTCTTCAGCGAGGACCATCACCTCGTGGCCGAGGGGCCCTGTGAGCAGGTCCTGAGCAACATCGATCTTTTGGTGCAGGTCAACCTGGTCGATGAAGAATTCCATCTGCACCACCCTCACCCTCACGGAGGGCATGCTCCACGGCCGGTCACAGTTCCACCATTTAACGGAAAAAAAGCAGGATTTTTTACAAAACCTTGATTCCCAGGAGAACGGAGGTCATATGCATTACGATCCGCTGAAAAACGATCATGGACTGCCGCAAAACCCTTTCAAGTCCTGTGTTTTACCACGCCCCATCGCCTGGATCTCAACCCTTGGCAAGGACGGCGTGCATAACCTGGCCCCTTACAGCCAGTTCCAAAACCTGACCTTCGATCCCCCTTACGTGATGTTCGCAGCGAATCAGACCACCCGTGGAACACGCAAAGATACGGTCAACAACATCGAGCAGACCGGAGAGTTTGTATACAACATGGCCACGTATGATTTGCGCGAAGCTGTCAATCGTTCTGCCTCGGAAGTGGCGCCGGAAATTGATGAATTCGAACTGGCCGGGCTGACTAAAGCTCCCTCGGTCGTCGTAAAGCCAGCGAGGGTCGCAGAGTCTCCTATTCAGTTCGAATGCGTCTATTATCAGACCCTGCGCCTTCCGGGCAGCGGCATTATGGGAACAGTGGATGTCATTATAGGTCGGGTAGTCCGGGTCCATATCAAAGATGAAGTGATCGGCCCCGACGGACGAATCAATGTTACCGCTATCCGGCCTTTGGCCCGACTCGGTTATTACGACTATACGACTGTAGATTCGGTTTTTCCAATGACGATTCCCGGAGACAATAAAGATTTGCTCGCCGGTCTCGAGGGGGCGGCAGAAAAAACAGGAAAAACACCCGGCAGGTAATTCCGCTCGCAATTCAGCCTGCAAACAGGCGAAAATGACGGGAGTAAGCCGTTGAAACGGTCGGACTATGGCATCGATGCCCCTGGTTTGGTCCGCAAAATGTTTCTCAAAGGCGCCGGCGCCTTGCTGCTGATCCTTCCGGCGGCTTTTGGCTTTTGGCCCAGTCGTCCGTGGGGCGTTATTCTTACGATCCTGCTTCTGCTCTGCGCAGCTTATTTCCTCGGTCAGGGCGGTCTCATGCTCTACTCCAGCCTGATCGGCAAGCTAAAGGAGCGCGAGCGTCTTCTAGACCTCATTTCCTGGCAGGGAACGGAAAGAGTTTTGGATGTCGGCTGCGGGCGCGGATTGATGCTTGTTGGAGCAGCCAGGCGGCTCACCGCGGGAAGGGCCGTTGGAATAGACCTCTGGCAAGGGGCGGACCAGGCCGACAACCGGCCTGAGGCGGCCCTCAACAATGCGCGGATCGAGGGCGTGGCAAAACGTATCGCTGTCTCTACAGCCGACATGCGCCAACTGCCTTTCTCAAACGAGTCCTTCGATGTGGTTATCTCCCACTGGGCGGTCCACAACCTGCATGAAGCCGACGATCGCACGCGGGCGCTCTCCGAGATGGTCCGCGTTCTCAAACCCGCCGGCTATGTCGTGCTGGCGGACATCGAGCACCATGCGGAGTATGCAGCCACCTTCAAGCAGCTTGGCCTCATAGATATCCGGCACGTCGGAGATTCCCCGATGACCGCGATCATGGCTGCGGCTTCTTTCGGCAACTTTCGCCCGACCGCAGTAGCAGCCCGCAAGATGCCGGCGTGATTCGCCATAACCTGCAGATTACCGGACAAGTTCTTATAATCCCAATCTGCCGCTAATTGCTTGCAAAGCACGAAGACCTATTTCAAGAAAAACATCCATGGAGATTCCGGCCTTTTCGCATTCACCGACCTGCTCTCTGCTACAGTTGGCGGCAAAAGCTTTGCTCTTGAATTTCTTTTTCAAAGACGGCAATTGAACGCTGGATAGTTTTTTATCAGGCTGAACCAGAGCAGAGGCAATGATAATTCCCGTCAGGGTTTCTGCAGCCACGAGACAATGCTGGATTTTAGAGTTGCGTTCTCTGTTTTTAAGAAGAGGTATTGTATCGTTTCTGTATGCATGAGATATAACCGTTTCAATCAAAAACTCACTGGCCCCGGCTTGCCGTAAAATCTCTTGAGCTTTTACGCAATGCTGCGCCGTATCGTTTTTTGTTAAATCCCAGTCGATATCATGCAGTAGTCCGATGATACCCCATTTTTCTTCATCCTCCCCCAGATGTGCGGCCAATGCCTTCATAATGGCCTCGGATTCCAGGAGGTGAAATTTTGTCATCGGCTCTGTGATATACTCTTCGACCAACTCATCGGCTTTCGCTTTTGTGATTCCCAAATCTTCCATGAATAAAATCTCCTGTCAGCTCACTTCACAAGTCTGATTATTTGGCGCTCCTATAGGTCGCCTATTTCTTGCGTTTTTGAACTTCTTTCAAGATTTTCGGCAAGATATCACCGGTTTTCCCCTGGATCAAGTAATCTGAAAGACCCTCCTCAGTCAGGTGTGTCGGCTCGGCATTTATCTCTATTATGATCACACCGGAGTGAGCTTTTGCCGGATACAAGCCGGTTTCGGGCCTCTTGCCGATTTCCATTTCCCGCCGCCTTGCAATGCGCGGGAGGTCGGCGAATGGATAAACTACCGCCGAAGTTCCGCAGATCATCATGAGGTCGCATTTCCCGGCTTCTTCCAAACTCGCGAGGATAACGTCCGAAGGTATCGGCTCACGGAAGAGGACTCCGTCGGTTTTTATTACGCCGCGGCATTGCGGGCAACGCGGTGGGAGCTGATCCTGACGCATGAGTTTTTCCAGGTCGAATTCGTCTTTATGAAATCTCGCGTTGCAGGTGGTGCACCG
>JAJYTC010000264.1 GCA_021793275.1 Deltaproteobacteria bacterium
TAACCTGTGGCGCCTCGACCTCTTACTGCATTGAAGGCGTAAATGAATTGAATCTGAGCGACAGGGTAGGCATTCTAAAACTCGGCACTACCTGGCCGCTTCCCGAAAAACTGGTCGCAAAACATCTGCATGCAACCCGAAAGGTGCTCTTTGTCGAGGAGATGGACCCGTTTGTCGAAAGAAGCGTTATGGAACTGGCCGCCGCCCTGCTTCCGGCAACGGCCCACCTCACTTTTTTCGGCGCCCGCTCGGGACATTTGACCCCCTATGGCGAACTGAGCACCGATATAGTCATTGATGCGCTGGCTGATATCATGCGTATAACATATAAGCCCCGTGATGCTGCTTATGACGATATGGCCGTGGAGGCGGCCAAACTCGTGCCGAACCGCCCGATCAACTTGTGCCCGGGCTGTCCCCACCGCGCAACCTTCTGGGCGGTGAAAAACGCCGTCCGACTCGACGGCCGCAACGGATTTGTATGCGGAGATATCGGGTGCTATTCGATGGGGTTTGCGGGGCCGGGATTTTACCAGACGCGAACCTCGCACGCCATGGGGTCGAGCGCGGGAGTGGCGAGCGGATTGGGAAAACTCGGCCGATTTGGTTTCGATCAGCCCGTTCTTGCCATTTGCGGCGATTCCACCTTTTATCATGCCGTTATGCCGGCCCTGGCAAACGGGGTTTACAACAATTCCAACTTTACCCTTATCATCGCAGACAATAGCGCTACGGCAATGACCGGATTTCAGCCCCATCCCGGGACCGGGCAAACGGCCACGGGCGAGCCGGCGAAAATAGTGGAGCTCGAAGCCGTCTGCCGCGCCATGGGGGCTTCGGTTGAAATTTGCGATCCCTTCGACCTCGAGAAAAGCATCGCTACGCTGCTTAGAATGATGGAAGATGAGGGCGGGATCAAAGTTGTCATAATGCGGCACATGTGCCAGTTGGTTAAGGCCAAAAGAAAGATTGCTCCGTCCTATAAGATGCATGTGGATGGAACGAAATGCCTGGCCGATGATTGCGGTTGTCACAGGCTGTGCACCCGCCTGTTCGGATGCCCGGGGCTGATGGTGGATGCCGAGACCGGCAAGGCTGTCATAGACGAAGCACTTTGCGTTGGATGCGGCCTGTGCGCGGATGTCTGTCCGGCCCATGCTATAATCAGGGAGGAGGTCAACCGATGAGACCCGGGAAACTGGAAAAAGACCCGTTTAACGTCATTATCTCCGGTGTGGGCGGACAGGGAAACGTCCTGCTTTCCGGCTTTATCGGGGCCGCCCTGGTAAAGGAAGGCCTCATGGTGAGTGTGGCCGACACGTTCGGGGTAAGCCAGAGGGGAGGGTCGGTCGCAAGCCATATAAAAATCTCGGAAAAGACTCTCTACAGCTCCGTTACGCTCAAGGGGAAGGCGGATTTGCTGATAGGAATGGAACCGGTGGAAACGCTGAGAGCCCTGGTGGAATTCGGCAACTCCGGCATAATATCCATTGTAAATCCCAGGCCGTTCTATCCATCCGGGGGCGTCGCCTATCCGGACCTTAACGAAGTCAAGCAGGCCATTGAGAAGATGTCTTCCAAAACCAGCTATGTCCATGTTACCGAAGAGGCCTTGAAGATGGGAAATCCCATTTACAGCAACATCATTTTGCTGGGGGCGGTCATCGGCGCAGGCGTATTGCCTCTGGGCGAAGAGTCGATCGTTCCCCTTCTTGAGGAACGCTTCCCGGGTGAAGTGCTGGAGATCAACCTGAGGGCGTTCAGAAGAGGCATCGAACTCACGAGTTGATGCGTATCCCCGGATTGAGCTTCAAGGATTAAGTGCACGAACGACTTTGCGCCGTGTTCAAAGGAGGTGTTCGTTTGCCGGAAGAACCTCAAGTTCCACCAAATTTCGAAGCTTTACCAAACACCGGGAATCATGACTGTTTCGGGTGCAGTCCTGCAAATCCGTACGGCCTCCGGATGAAATTCTTCTCCGGGGACGGGGCGCTTTTTTCCTGGTTGACCGTGCCAAACCACCTTTGCGGATGGGCCGACCTGGTACACGGGGGCGTTCTGGCTACAATTCTGGATGAAATGATGGGTTGGACCATCATCCACTTTCTAAAAAAATTTGCCCTCACGAATTCTATGACGGTTGAGTTCCACAAGCCCGTCAGGATTGGCGAGCAAATACGCGTAGAAGGAAGAGTGCTCGAAGCCGGCGGCAAACGTGAGGCAACCGTTGAGGGCCTTATTTATAAAGCCGGCGATGTGCTTTGCGCCAAGTCGGTTGGAACGTTCCGCCTCTTTACCGCCGGCGCAATATCCAGACTGGGCGTCATAGGCGAAGAGGCCATAAGAAAGTTCGACTTTTTAATACAACCCCGGTAGAAAACGATCCCGTAATCTGACCACGCGGTGTGACAATTTGTCTCCTCGGCGAATAGCGACGCTGCGGCCATTGACAAATCCCGACGCGGCGCTATACTCGCCACTTTCACGCGAGGTCTGTCGATCTATCTATGGATTCGGGACTTAGACTTGAGGAGAAAAACAGTGATGTATGCATCGAAAACGGGCAGGTTTTTTATCGTGCCCGGTGTTTTGTTCCTGTTACTCGTTTTTCCGTACCTGGCCGGTGCGTCTGTGCCAAACCAGTCAGGGCCGTTGGCCGTGATAGAAAGCGGCACACAAAAGGCGCTCGAGATTTTGCACCAGTCGGAGAGCGGCCAGGCTGCTCCCTTGCGGCAGAGGAAACAAGAAATTCTCAAAATAGTGGGCCAATATTTCAACTTCGATGAAATGTCCAAAAGTGCGCTCGGCTACCCATGGAAACAACAGACGCCGGAAAAGCGCCAGGAGTTCGTTCATCTATTCAAGCAGCTTCTGTTCGATACCTACGTAACCCGTCTTCAGAATTATACGGGATCGAACGAAAAGGTTGTTTACGATTCCCAGCTGGTGAACGGGAACTATGCCGTCGTCAAGACGCACGTCATGTACGAGGGCAATAAGAACGTATCGATCGACTACAGACTGCACAAGACTAACGGGGAGTGGAAAGTATACGACGTAGTGGTCGAGGGGGTCAGCCTGATCGTGAACTACCGCAGCCAGTTCTCTGCGATACTTGCAAACGAATCGTTTAATTCGCTTTTGCAAAAACTGCGCGAAAAAGTTCATCAATTGGGCTAGCCTCAGTCCGTAAAATAATTTATTCGCACGGGGCGGGCGGGACTACGCCCGCCCCGCGTAGATATCCGTCTCCACCCTCCGTCTTTTGTCCTCCGCGCTCAGTTTTCCGTTTCCAGTCCTCCGTTTTGTTCTGGCAATTCGAGTAGGAAGATTGTACATTTTTACTATGAAATCCCCTAGCCCCCCGCAATCGCCTGCAAAGTCGGCTGCTTTATCGGGCCTGGAAGGCCATCGGAGCAGACTGCGCGAAAGGTTTTTGAAAAGCGGTCTTACCGGATTTCACGACCATGAAATACTGGAGCTTCTGCTCACATACGCCATTCCCAGAAGAGACGTCAAACCGATTGCAAA
>JAJYTC010000084.1 GCA_021793275.1 Deltaproteobacteria bacterium
ACAACGATTAACACAAATATTTTTCATCTCATCCGGACCACCGACCTTGGGGGTACGTGTGGGTAATTGTAAGGATAAGGCTTTGCCCACCCTGCGTAAACCCGGATCCGCTGTAGGGTGGGCACATGCACCATCGTGCCCACCGCCCTCACTATTCATATAATCTCAATATACAGTGCTCATGCCTTTGTCTGCGCAAGATCATGGTTCGTCTAAACGGGAAATTCCATGCCGAGTTCTGCGGCTGTCGGCACTGAAACGCGGCGCCGAAACTACGAGGGATAAAACCTTTGAGCGTGAATGCAATGGAGGTTTTGGATGGCTATCTTGATAGCAGCATTCACGGCATTGTCTTCTCCGGTTTCAGTGATTGGATCGACTACTCTTACCGGGCTTTGTGATGAGAGAAACAGACCCTGGCAAATTCGCCGGCCTCACCGAACAGAAGGTGGCCAACAGGTTGAAAGAAGAGGGCTATAACGAACTGCCCTCATCAAAACCGCGGAGCATTTTCACAATTGCTTTTGAAGTAATCCGTGAGCCGATGTTCCTCCTTTTGCTGGCATGTGGAGTGATTTACCTCATTCTTGGCGACCTTGAGGAAGCCCTCGTGCTCCTCGGGTTCGTCTTGGTGGTAATGGGCATCACTTTGTACCAGGAACGCAAGACCGAGCGTGCCCTGGAGGCGCTTCGGGACCTCTCCAGCCCGCGCGCCCTGGTCGTCCGCGACGGCGAAGTGAAACGTATTCCGGGTCGGGAAGTTGTTCGGGACGACATTCTGGTGTTGGCCGAAGGCGACCGGGTCCCGGCCGATGCCGCCATCCTCTCCTGCACGAGTCTTTCCACCGATGAATCTCTTCTGACCGGGGAATCGGCGCCGGTTCGCAAAGTTGCATGCGAGGAAGTCATCCCGGAGACTGCTCTTCCGGGAGGAGACGACCTGCCCTTTGTCTATTCAGGCACACTGGTCGTCCAGGGGCAGGGCATTGCTTGCGTCAGGGCGACCGGTCCCCGTACGGAACTCGGAAAAATAGGCAAAGCATTGCAGACAGTGGATATAGAAGTAACTCCGCTGCAGAGGGAAACGGGGCGCCTTGTTCGCTATCTGGCATGTTCGGGAATCTTTCTCTGTGCTTTGGTGATAATTGTATATGGATTAACCAGAGCAGATTGGCTCAATGCCTTTCTTGCAGGTATTACGCTCGCCATGGCTATGCTTCCTGAAGAATTTCCCGTTGTACTGACAATTTTTTTGGCGCTTGGAGCATGGCGAATTTCTCAAAAGAATGTTCTTACACGCCGAGTGCCTGCTGTGGAATCACTCGGTGCGGCTACAGTGCTTTGTGTAGACAAAACCGGAACTCTTACGATCAACCGGATGTCTGTAACACGGGTTTTTGCACGGGGCGGCTTCTACAGCTTTAAAAACCATGGAAGCGAGCCTCTTCCCGAAGCCTTTCATGAACTTGTTGAATTTGCAATCCTGGCCGGCCAAAATGCCCCCTTCGACCCCATGGAAAGGGCCCTCAAAAAGATGGGGGAGCGCTACCTCGGCCAAACCGAACACATCCACAGAGATTGGGTGCTTGTGCAGGAATACCCCCTTTCCCGGTCCCTGCTAAGTCTTTGTCATGTGTGGAGAGCGCCGGGCAATAACGATTATGTCATTGCCGCCAAGGGGGCGCCCGAAGCCATCGTCGACCTTTGCCACTTGGATGAGGCGCAAACCGCGGAAGTGGCAAAACAGGTGCAAATCATGGCAAGCGATGGTCTTAGAGTCTTGGGAGTTGCAAAGTCGGCGTTCAAGAAAGAAAGCTTGCCGGGCGGGCAGCATGATTTTCCCTTCGAATTTGTGGGGCTTCTGGGGTTTTCCGATCCGGTGCGCCGGGGTGTCCAGGATTCTATCAAAGTCTGCTCCATGGCCGGAGTTCGGGTCGTAATGATCACCGGAGATTATCCCGCGACCGCGCAGAGCATTGCAAAGGAGATTGGCCTCGCGCCCCCCGTCGATGTCATTACCGGGTCCGAATTGGACAAGATGGATGATTTGACGCTTCAGGAGCGCATCAAGTCAGTCAACATTTTCGCTCGGGTGGTGCCTGAGCAGAAACTGCGTCTTGTAAATGCCCTCAAAGCCAATGGTGAGCTTGTTGCCATGACCGGAGACGGAGTAAACGATGCCCCCGCTCTGAAAGCAGCCGATATTGGAATAGCCATGGGAGCCAGGGGAACTGATGTGGCGCGCGAGTCCGCCGCTCTTGTGCTCCTTGACGATCATTTCTCCTCCATAGTCCAGGCCGTCAGACTCGGGCGAAGAATATTTGATAACCTGAAAAGAGCCATAGCCTACATCCTGGCGATCCACGTTCCTATAGCGGGCTTGTCTCTTCTGCCTGTCTTTTTCAAATGGCCCCTCATTTTGTCGCCGATTCATATTGCCTTCCTCGAACTCATAATCGATCCGGCCTGCTCGATTGTTTTCGAAGCTGAGCCCGAAGATGCTGACGCAATGCGAAGACCGCCGCGCAATCCCAAGGAGCCCCTGTTCGGTAAAATGTTATTGATGCTCAGTCTGCTGCAAGGCTTGAGCGTACTGGGCATCGTGCTCGCAGTTTATCTGGTTGCGCTCTTTTATGGACAAGGTGAAAAGGATGCCCGCACACTTGCCTTTACCTCCCTCATAGTAGCCAATCTCAGTCTGATCCTGGTGAACCGGTCATGGTCCCAGTCGGCCCTGGCGAGCTTAAGAAAGTCCAATGCTGCCCTTTGGTGGGTGGCAGGAGGAGCGACGGCCTTTCTGGTCCTGGCACTATACGTTCCTTTTCTGCGGAGCTTGTTCCGCTTCGCTAGACTACATCCAATCGATCTGGCTGTTTGTCTTTTCTCAGGCATTCTAGGCGTTTTGTGGTTTGAATTTCTCAAGGCTTTTCGATTGCGGCGCGTCCGTTCCGCAGGATGAAGCAGGGAAAAACGTCTCTAAAACCTGAAACTGAATCAAAAGCGGCGGTCGGGAAATACTGCAATTCATACTTATATTTTTTGTGGAAGGAAATTAGAGCAACTTCAGTTATTACGTTTAAGGCGGTATCTGTAATCGAAAAAATCTGCCCTGTTTATATCTCAGCCGTTTACATTTCAGTTGATCACTGGCTCGGGAAATTGTAAAGTTTTGTAGTTCCTGAGGTCGTTTGGGGTGTTTTCGGGTCGGTTCCACCTCCAAATGCAGTTCGGCACGTACAGATAGTCTGGTCGATGCATTATTCCGGAGAGATGCACTAATGCGGAGCCGGATCACCGCTGCATCGGCGAAGCCTGTTGGGGTCCGCTCTTTTGGCGGGCAGCCGGAATTCTTTCTCAGGGATCTTTTTTGGGGGCCCGGTCCAGAATCCAACCTCAGTTAAAACCTCGATAAGGCGTTCGTCCTCATATCGCAAGGGAGCAGGGGCTGTGCGGAAAGCAAGCAGCGAAAAGTGGTCCCAAGGAGTAGACGCCATGACTGAACCTGACCATGGCCGCAAGAAGATAGATGGTTCTATGGAGGAATCGGCGCGAATGCGCGGCCTCGCCGAGGAAAGGGCACGGGTTTTCGAGGCTCGGGAAAGCGAGACTTTTTCACCGGAAGAAGTCCGCCCGGCGCTCGACAAACTGCGAGTTCGCCAGGTGGAGTTAGAGATGCAGAACGAAGAGCTGCTACGGCGCCAGGCCGACTTGGATGCTTCCCGTGCCCGCTATTGTGATCTCTACAACCTGGCCCCGGTTGGCTACTTCACTATCTCCCCGAAGGACCTGGTGGTCGAGGCGAACCTCACTGCCGCCACCCTGCTCGGGACAGACCGCATCGCTCTGCTCAAACGGCCTTTCTACAGTTTTATCCACAAAAAAGACTATGCCTCTTACTTCTTCTACCGCAAGCTTCTTTTCGAGACGGGTCAAAGGCAAATATTCGAACTGCGAATGATAAAAGCGGGCGGTGAGATGTTCTGGGCGCGCCTGGAAGCGACCGTCACCCTTAATGAAGACGATGCTTCAGTCTGCCGCCTGGTGATGAGCGACATCACAGCGCACAAACGCGCGGAGTTGGCGCGGCAGACTGAGGAGGCGCGAGTAGAACATGTTAACGACCTGCTGCTCGCAATACGGGAAGTCGGCACTGTTCTCAATCGTGAAAAGGACCCGCTGAAGCTGTTGGGTGCTGTGTGCAACAGCCTCGTCCAAACGCGAGGCTATGTAATGGTATGGATCGGACGACCGGAAGCCGGCTCCAAGCGCGTGGTTCCGGTGGCGCATTCGGGGGTTGGGGCGGAATTGCTGAAACAGTGCCTGATCACCTGGGATGAGAACCCCAGCGGACAGGGACCTTCTGGCACGGCGATACGCGAACGACGCCCGGCGGTCTTCGATGACGCGGCCAACGATCCCCGCTTCGCTCTTTGGAAAGAACCGGTCACTGCTCTTGGCGTTGTTTCCATCGCATCCGTCCCCCTCATCTATCGCGAACGTCTTTTTGGCGTCTTGACCCTGGAGGCAGATCGACCGCACGCCTTTGACGCCGAGGAACTGCTTCTCCTGAGCGGTCTGGCGGATGATATAGCGCGCAGGTTGCAAAGTCTGGAAGACGAACTGGCGCGTCGGCAGGCTGAAAAGGAAGTGGGCGTCCAAAAAGAAATATTGGAAAAAATATTTGAAAATGCGCCCTATATTATGATGCTCGTAGACAAAGAGGGACGGGTCTTGAAGGTTAACCGCACCTGCGTTGATTTTTCCGGCAGGCCGGAACATGAAATTCCCGGTCTTTTCCCGGGCCAGGTGTTCAACTGTATAAATTCTTTGGATGGATTGGAGTGGACCAAAAATCCCCAATGCAGCAATTGCCCTGTGCTGACCATGGTAATGCACACCTTCGAAACCGAACAGAGCGTATACAATGCCGAAGGACGCTTGACAGTTCGCAAGGGCTCCGCCGACGTGGCCGTCGATGTGCTCATCTCCACTACAATGGTCAAAGATGGGGATTCGAACGCCGTTCTGGTTACTATGATCGACATCACGGAGCACAAAAGAACAGCAGAGGCGCTGCGCGAAAATGAGGAGCGGCTGCGTTTGTTATTTGAGCACGCGCCCGTGCAGTTGGCGATGTTCGATCGTGAAATGCGCTATTTGAGCGTCAGCCGCAAATGGATTGACGACTATAATCTGCCTTACCGGGATCTGAGAGGACTATCTCACTACGAGGTGTTTCCGGAGATTCGTGAAGAGCGGAAAATGGTTCACCGCCGGGCGCTCGCAGGCGAGGTATTGAAGGCGGAAGAAGACCGTTTTGAGAGGGCCGACGGCTCTGTGCAATGGCTTCGATGGGAGGTCAGGCCGTGGCGCAATGCGGCAGGAGCTATCGGGGGAATCGTAATATTCACCAAAGACATCACTGAGCTCAGGAAGGCCAGGGAGTTCCTGCGAATCGAAAGAGACCTGGCCTTGAAGTTGGGATCAACCGGCGATCTGGTTGAGGCCATGCAATCCCTGCTCGAAGCATGCCTTGAGTTTGAAAAATTGGACTCCGGGGGGGTCTATCTGGTTGAGAGGCAAACAGGGGCGCTCAAACTTATCTGTTACCGGGGAGTGACGGATGGTTTTGCAAAGAAATTGTCGTTCTTTGAGCCCGGCTCTCCCCAAACCCAATTTGCCATGCATGGTGAGCCGGGTTATTTGTCCAAACCGTTCTGCACGTTAGGGCTCGACGATCTCATTGCCCGGGAGGGTCTAACGGCTTTTGCGGCCATCCCGGTAAAATACAATGGAGAGGTCGTTGCACTTCTCAATCTGGGCTCTCACGTTTTGCCTGAAATTCCCCGCTCCATCCGGTTTGCTCTGGAACATATTTCCGGCCATATCGGAGGGGTTGTCGCCAGGGTAAGGCTCGCAGACACCATTAAAGCCCAAAGCGCGGACCTCAAGGAAGCAAATGTCGCCCTTAAGCTGCTTCTCAAACAAAGAGAACTCGATCGGGACGAACTGGAAGAATCGCTTCTCACAAATGTTAAGAATCTTGTCCTGCCATATCTCGAAAAACTGAAGAAGAGCCCCCTTGACAGTGATCAGAGAAATCTTCTTGGAATATTGCACACACATCTGCTCGAAATTGCTTCACCTTTTGCAAAGAGAATCTCGGCTCCTCTGCTCGGGCTTACCCCCATGGAAATTCGTGTGGCCGATCTCATCCGACAGGGGCTTGGCACCAAGGAGATTTCCGAGCTTTTGCGAATCTCGGATTATGCCGTTATTTTTCATCGCCAGAATATCCGCAACAAACTCGGGTTGACGGGAAAAAAACTCAACCTGCAAACCTATTTGAACACCCTGCTGTAGTTATAGGTTTTACCTGTAAGTAAACCCCCAACTTTCTGTCTAATGCCATCGACTTCTTCTGTGCTATTGCATGGTTGCAGAGACCGGCGAAACTCACCGATCGGGGTATTGCCTTAGGGAACTGTGCAATGTTTGATGCGCTCTTTTTTGATCAATGCGAAATCAGAAACACTCAACGTTAGCGGAAGGATTATCAGTTATGTCTGAAGGTCGCGTGAAATGGTTCAATGACAAGAAGGGATACGGTTTCATTGAAACAAAAGAACAGGGAGACGTCTTCGTCCACTTCACCGCCATAGCTGCCGAGGGATTCCGTTCCCTTAACGAAGGCGACCGTGTGTCGTTTGAAGTCGAGCACGGTCCCAAGGGACCTCAGGCCGCCAATGTTAAAAAGTTGTCGTAAGCGTTTTGCCTCGACTGGTCGCCCCGGCGTAAAGAAGTCTGTTGGTCCGGGCCGCTGTCGCCTGTTGTGGCGATGCCGGGGCGCTTTTACAGTCGATGAGTTCGCAAAGGGGGGCTTGTGCGGCTTAGATGCAGAGGACAGGGGTATTAATTCATACATATTTAAATATAGTTGACCTTTTCATTTGATATATCAACTGATTTAGGGAACGCAACACCAGGGTGGCCGGTCAAATTGACCGGGACGATGAGCAGTTAATGCATAAAATCCGTGGCTCCTTCGCGGACCTGCCTGTAATCATATGGACCTGCAATGATTCTAGAGAGGCTGAAAAAAGAGTTTCCGCCGCCGATTATTACTGCCTGATCCCAGAAGCTGGAATTATAAAGCCTAACCATTGGCAGGGAGGAAATGCCTATGGCCGGAAAAGCCCCGATTCCAAACTGTACCAAGGAGGATAGAGAATCTCTGGAGCAGATGGTGCGCAGCCGCACTGAGGAGTTTCGCATGATTGAGCGGGCCAGAATCATCCTCAAATGCCTGGCGGGCGACCGGGTCAATGAGATCGCAAAGGTCCTGCATGTGCGTCCAAACACCGTAATCGAATGGAGGCGCCGTTTTGAGAAAGAAGGAGTGAAAGGACTAAAAGACAGACCTCGCAGCGGAAAACCGGTAAGATATGATGCAAAGTTTCGCCAGGATGTTTTAAATACTCTTAAACTTCCTCCCCCGGGCGGCCAGACACACTGGGATGGACCGGCAGTTGCGAAACACCTCGATACCTCGGTGCACGCCGTTTGGCGTCTTTTGCGCAAAGAAGGCATATGCCTGAGTCGCCAGCGCAGCTGGTGTGTTTGTACAACCCCGGAGTTCATCCCCAAGGCGGCTGATATTGTGGGACTCTACCTCAATCCCCCGGAAAATGCATTGGTCATATCGGTTGATGAAAAGCCGGGTAGTCAGGCATTGGAGCCCGCCACAGGCCATGTTGAAACAGACAACAGGAAAATTGCGCGCGGCTTGAAGAGCAGGTATAGGCGCCACGGAGTCCTGAATTTGTTTGCCGCTCTCGAGGCCGCAACCGGAGCCATTCGTACGCAAACCACTCAGCATAAGCACCGCTTCGAGTTCACGACATTCATCGACCAGGTCTTGGCTGGACTTTCTGCCGACAGGGAGATTCATGTAATCTTCGATAACTACTTTATTCAGAAAAAAAACGACAAATGGCCGGCCGCCCATCCCAATGTTCATTTTCATTTCACGTCAACATTCGCCGGGTGGCTAAACCAAGTCGAAATCTGGTTCAGTATCATGTCCGGCAAAACGCTTGGGAGCACCGGTTGTGAAAGCGTACAGCATTTGCTCCATGCTATCGGGACATTTGTCACAGCTTACGGTCCAAACGCCAGACCTTTTGTATGGCGGAAGCTCGAAGTGAAAGAAAGCCAACTGAGAGATACTATCATTGACTTTTACAAATGATATATCTTCCTTTTAGCCCCAGTGGTATGGTCGTCAAGAATCGGTGCTGAATCCTGAGCAGGCGAGGTAAGTTAAATGGCAGCACGAATCCTCATTGTTGATGATAACAAAAGTATATGCGAGATGCTCAAATTTTTCCTGATAAAGGAGGGGTATCGCGTTGATACGGCCGAAGGAGTGGGCGCGGCGCTGGAGGCAATTGCTTTCAATGAATACCAGATCATGCTCTTCGATAAGAACATGCCGGGAACTGATGGAAATATGGAAGGCGGCATTGAGTTGTTGCGGTACGTGCGATCCAGGTCACTGCCCTCGGCAGTCATCATGATGACTGGAAGCCCGACGGTTGTGAGTACTGCTGAGGCGTTTAAACTGGGCGCTGCCGACTTTGTTTACAAGCCTTTTTCTTTGATGGACCTCAGCCTGAGGATAAAAAAAGTCCTGCAGTAGCGGGTGTCGTGGAGCGAGTGGCTCCCCGCGCTTTTGCCCTTACACGCTTTGCATGATCCAACTCTTTTGTTGCCCGTTTCTAAAATGCGTTTTCAGGCATATCCAATATTTCACGCCCCTGTCTCAAGCAGCAATCGATGGTTGCCAGCGAGTGAGGCAGGGTGAGGTCCACATACCAGGACGCCTGGAGGATTTTGCCGCGGTAGAAATCGTTTCCTTTTCCCCGCTGCGTCGCCTCGCATGCTACCCTGGCCATATCCAGGAGTCTCCAGGCCATCGTTATTTCGCCATAGGCCTGTAGGGCCGGATAAGTGTAGGATGCCCACTGCAGGGGGTCGCTGTCCATTCTTTTTTTCATTTCCATGGAAGCATCCCATAGGCGTGCGGCAACCCGGGCGAACGCGCCGACCCTTTCTCCCAATACCGGGTGCGAACGATTTTCGGAGCAGAACTTTTCGATTTCAGCCCTGAACTCGCGGAATGGAGCCCCCTCGTTAACACGCATCTTGCGTCCCATGAGATCCATCGACTGTATGCCGTTTGTGCCCTCGTAGAGCGACATGATTTTCGAGTCCCTGAGGTATTGCTCCAGGGGATAGTCCTTGCAAAAGCCGTATCCGCCCAGGCACTGGATGGCCGTCTCACACACGCGGAACCCCATATCGGAGCAGTATGCCTTGATGATCGGGGTAATAAAATCGACGAGGTTTCGATAATGCTCTCTCTGCGCGCCTTCGGGGAACTCTTCGGCCAGGTCCGCCCAGTAGGCCCCGGTGTAAATCATCGAACGCATGCCTTCCACGGTCGCCTTCATCCACAGAAGCATCCGACGAATATCGGGATGCTCGATGATTGGAACACCACCTGAGCTTTTTGTGCGAAGGCCTGCGCCCTGGATGCGTTGTTTTGTGTAGGCGAGGGCGTTTCTGTAGGCCGTGCCGGCAAGAGTCATGCCGCTCACTCCTGTATTGATGCGGGCGGCGTTCATCATCTGGAACATATGCGCAAGCCCTTTGTTTTCCTCTCCGCAAAGGCTTGCCAGGCAGCCTTCGTTATCGCCGAAAATGAGCTGGCAGGTGGGGGAGGCATGCAGACCGAGCTTTCTTTCGATGCCCCCGCAGACTACGTCGTTTGGCTCTGCGAGGGAGCCGTCGGCAAGCACGCGGATTTTCGGGACAACGAACAGTGAAATCCCTCTTACTCCCTCGGGCGCCCCCTCAATTCTCGCCAGTACGAGATGAATGATGTTTTCGGTCAGGTCGTGGTCGCCCCAGGAAATAAATATCTTTCTGCCCTTTATTGTGAAGTGGTCGCCTTCCCTGTAGGCCATGGTCGTAAGAGCGGCGAGGTTCGAGCCGGCGTTGGGTTCGGTCATTACCATCGTGCCGGCCCATTTTCCGGAAAACATATTGGGAACGTAGAGTCTTTTCAGCTCTTCGGCGCCGAAGCTCTCGATCAGATGAGCGGCGCCGTGGGTGAGGCTTGGGGCCATATTGAACGACTGGCAGGCGCCGTACATCAGGTCGTTTATTACGATGCGCATCATCTGCGGGAACCCCTGGCCACCGTATTCGGGATCCCGTACGGCGGCTATCCAGCCGTTTTCGCCGTAAAGTCCAAAGGCCTTTTTGAACTCGGGAGCACACCGAACCTGTCCGTTTTCATAGACGACCCCCCATTTCTCACCGATTTCCTGAAGAGGCGCAATCTCTGAGAGCGCAAACTTGTGGGCCTGCTTTACGAGCATATCCAGGGTGGCTTCGTCGATATCGCGGTATCTGTCGAAACGGCAGAGGTCTGCGTAGTGGAGCTGTTCTTTGAGAATGAAAAAAATATCATCCAGGTTTACCATGAAATGCGGCATGGCTGCCTCCTCGCTTCGTTTTCTCGGCATATTGGCCGATTTTCCTTGCAGGTTACCGGGAGCTGCGGGCTTCCAAAAGAGACCGGTGCGCTCCTCACCGGACACTATCATCGCCCGATCGGCGATATTTCGCAAGAAGCCTGTGTATCCCTGCCGCGCGAAATGCCGTCGATAAGTACAGGAAAAGGAGGGGGATTTTATGATTTGGCGAAAGGTCGCAGCCGACCTGTTTACTCAGTGTTTTTTTTGACTAACGGACCTGAGACGCCGGATCACTACATTCATGGTGACCCCGTAGAATATGGAAAGCGGTCTTTGGGACGCTTTTAAAAACACCGCAACCGCGCCGATCCAGCTCCAATCAAGGGGGGATAGGGCTTGGATAAAAGCCGGTTCACAAAGACCTGAAGGCGACCGGATGCCGGGCCAATAGGCCGAAGTCGCCGGTTTTCCGGTTTCCCCCGGCCAACAGGACCCGAAAGGGGCTGCGCGGCAGCGGCTGCCGGTAGATCAAACCGGCTTCAGCGGCCGATCTGCACCCCTTTCCAGAATGACTTCATCAACCAGTCCATATTCCTTGGCCTCAGCTCCGGACATGAAGAAATCCCTGTCGGTATCGCGCTGTATCTGTTCGATCGGCCTTCCGGTATGGTTGACCAGTATCTGGTTCAACTCGTCGCGCAGTCTCAGGATTTCCTTGGCCTGGATATCGACGTCGGATGCCTGTCCCTGGAAGCCTCCCATTGGCTGGTGCAGCATTATGCGCGCATGCGGCAAGGCGAACCTTTTGCCCTTTTGGCCGGCAGTCAGCAGGATCGCAGCCATGCTGGCGGCCTGCCCCATGCACAGGGTTTCAACTTTGGGCTTTATGTACTGCATCGTGTCGTAAATTGCCAGGCCGGCCGTAACCAAGCCGCCGGGCGAGTTGATGTAGAAATGAATGTCCTTGTCGGGGTCTTCGGATTCCAGAAAAAGCATCTGGGCGATAATCACGTTTGCTATATCGTCGGTTATTGCGGTCCCGAGGAAAACAATCCGGTCCCGGAGTAGTCTCGAGTATATGTCCCATGCCCGCTCACCGCGGCTGCTCTGCTCGATTACAATTGGAATAAGTCCCACTTGAATGTCCTCCTGTATGGGTATCAGGCCTGCTCGTCTTTCGGACCGGCCTCGGCTTCGGGTTCTTGCGCTTCCCGGGGTTCAACGGTCTCTTCAGGCGTGTCTACCAAAACGGCCTGATTTTCTATGATCCTGAACACCTTGTCCTCAATTCTTCTTTCCTTTTCCCGCTCAACGATGGCGCTCTCCGAGAATTCCCCTTTTACTTTCTCCGGGTCCACGCGATAGATGGCGGCAATATCTCTAAAAATCTGCTCTTCCTCGTCCGCATCGAGCGTTATCGCTTCGGCCTCGGCAATTTTTCCCAGCACGATTCGTGTCCGGACCTCCCTTTCAGCCTGTAGCCTTGTGCCCGTTCTGTATTCTTCCTTATCGAAGGCATTGACGTCGAAATTGAGACCCTGGCTTTCAAACTGGTATCTCAGGTTCTGCAGGATCCTCTCAGCCTCGGCTTCGACAACTTTGGGGGAAATCTCAAAATCGAGCTTGCCCATGAGTTTGGCAAGGATCTGATCGCGCACGATTTGAGTGTTCCTTTGTTGAGCCCGATCGATGAGGTTTTCTCGGATTTTCTCTTTTAGCGCGTCGAGGGTATCGAACTGGCCCGAACCGATGGATTGGGCAAACTCATCGTTTAGCTCAGGGACTTCCTTTTCCTTGATTGCTTTAATAATTACGTCAAAGCGGACGCTCTTGCCGGCAAATTCGGAAGGGGAGGCGTTTTCCGGATATTCGCGCTCAAAAGAGAAGCTCTCTGTCGCCTTGTGTCCTACGAGTTGTTCGTCAAATTCGGGGTGAAGATCCCCCTTGCCCACCTCGGTCAAAAACTCCTCGGATTTTCCCTTCTCGAAGGCCTTACCCTCCACATAGGGAGTAAAATCGATGGAAACGACGTCTCCTTGACGTATCGGGCGGTCGTCCTCGACGGAGCGAAGTTGAGCGTGGCTCTGGACAAGTTTGTCCAATTCGGCCTGGATTTGTTCCTCGGTAACGTCAACGGGCGGCTTGAAGAGCTTTAGCTCTTTATAGGCAGGCAACTCGAAGGGCGGACAGACATCGACCATCGCCGTGTAAGAAAAAGCGCCGCTCTCCTCGAAATGCGAGTCGCTTACGTCGGCCTGGGTAAGCGGCTTGAGATCGGCTTCCTTAAGCGCATCCCCGAAGGTGTCCTTGATGAACTGGGATGAAACTTCCTGCTGTACGGCTTTGCCATAGTAGGATTTGATTATGCTAAGAGGCACCTTCCCCGGACGGAAACCTTTGACTTTGGCCTTCTTCGCCAGGTCGCGGTACCTTTTGTCCAGCTCCTGGCTCACTCTGGACTCGGGGACCTCCACGCGGAGCTTCTTTTGACTCGGGCTGATGTCAGTTAAGGAAACGTTGATCTCCACTCTTTCTCCCTTTCTGCTTTAATGAGAATTTCAGGACCTGCAAAAGCTCGCTTTGCTGGTGCGAGAGGGGGGATTTGAACCCCCAAGGGTTGCCCCGCTGGATCCTAAGTCCAGTGCGTATGCCATTTTCGCCACTCTCGCACAGAAAACTCTTCGATCGCAGTCTTCCTTTTAAACTTTTTATTATAGCTCTTTGAGGCCTCTTTGTGAAGAACAAGCTCTGAGCGCCCACTCTTTTTTGACTCCTACTCGCCGCAAAATCGCTCGCCCTGCTCTTCGCACCCCTCCGGAACCAAACACCGCGCCCCCCCGGCTTCCTCCAAAACCCTGAATCCGAACAGGGCGGCCATATCGCCGAAACTCCTGCCCAACAGCAGGTCGAGGTATTGGGGCGGGATTTTGAACTTGTCGCTCACAAACCGCCGGAAATGCTCCTCATACGACAGCAGATCAAGGACTTCCCCTACATTTTCTCCCTTGCTGCGGCCAAGTTCTTCAAAGGCCGCCGAAAGCGATTGGAAACCGCATCGGCTCTCATGCTCGGCAATTACCTCAAGTAGCAGGTCGATTCCCTCGAAAATGTGTCTCCTCAGAAGGAAAGGCAGCTCGGCGGCGTCTCGAGCGGGGATGGGGTCCCAGCATGCCTGTGCCCGGCATTGAAGGGGCCTGTCGGCATAGATCGAGCATCGGTTGGCTTCGGAGTCCAAAAATACGCATCCACGCGAGCCCTGCTTTTCTGCGACTTTAATTCTTTCTTCGGACAGAATGAAGGGCTTTCCATCAAAAGGCGAGCGCACCGGTTCGCCTTTTCTCAGCGTAATGAGCCTTTCCCACGGAATTTTTCCCCCCTTCAAAAGCGGCAGGTCTTCTGCGTGAAGCGTAGGGCTTGCCATCCGGCAGCATTCGCCACAGCCCACACAGACGGGCAGGACCGTCCGGCACGCCTCCTCGGCCGCCACCAGCAACCGCTTCCATGCACTCAGCCTATGAGGTGCGTCCATCCTCTCCCAGTTGGAATGAACTTCCAGGAAAACCTCACAATGCTCGATTTGCCGGCGGATACGCGCAGAAGGGATGAGCAGGCTGGCTTCTTCCTTCATGAGGGCTTCGAGAAAGACTGACCAGTTCGCCTCAAACTGATCGATATCCCAAATCGCCGGATGGTTTATCGAAAGACCCGATGGGCCCTCTGAGCATTCTGTCATAATCTTTTCCTGACCATTAAAAAAGCGAGGGGCGCAATCGCCGGGTCCGGGCCGTCGTGATCGAAAAATGCGACGTCCCCGCTATGGCGTCTGCGAAAGCTGAAGTATTTGAAAACCGGTTTTCGGGTCTTTTTTACGAAACCCTTCCATTCCTGTGATTTCCAGAAGAATCACTTCTCCGATCAACCATACGTCCACGCCGGCCCTGATGCAGCCAACCGTGGCCCTTCCTTCCCTGCCCGCGGCGGCGTGCATGTGCACTTCGGGGTTGCCCTCTTCGTCCGGGAAAAGCGTTCCCATCGCCACGACCTCGTGAATCCCGTCCAGTCTGTGAACTATTGGGATGATATCATCTCCCCGGTTTTCTTCCGGACCCACCACGAGCCGGCTTGTGGCATCAGCCCCTCCGACATACATCACCATTGCACTGCGGACGTTGTGCTCGCGGGCAAATGCGACCAGCGAATCCGGCAGTCGATCCCCGGAGTCGAGCTTCAGGGCAAAGATGCGGCCGATATTTCCCTCGCTGTAGCGCATGAGCGCACTCTCCTTAGCATATAAAAAAATCCCGGGGGATTTACACCCGGGATTTCACACCCATTGTTGCCGGACAGGTTTCAAGAATCGGCTTACCGGACGCGAAAGCCTTCCCCGTTTCGCATGGAAGGCCGTACCCCGGCTGCAAATCATGCCGAACGCATCATGCGGCGCTCTCGGCGTTGTATGCGCTTTATTGCTTTTTTCTTCTTGATTCGCCTGCGCTCTCCTTTAGAGAGGTAGTAGTTGTGGCGCCGCAAAACAGGTTGAACGTTTTTCTGAAAGTCTTTGCGAAGCTTGCGAATCTTTTTTTCTATGTTTTCTTTCGGTTCGGCTTCATTGCTTACCAATAAATTTCACCTGCCTTTCAATACCGCCCCGTGCTTGAGGCAACAAAATAATCCGGCCGAAGCAAAACTTTTATCCGGCCGGAAGCTCTAAAATCTACACCGGATCGCAGATTAAATCAAGCAAAATGGCCATGGTCGAAAATTCTATTGTGAGGCAAGATCGTAGTGGGAAAAATGCATCGTGAAGGTAGCCCGGCCCTGGGTCGATGAACGAAGGGCAGTCGAATAGCCAAACATCCTCGATAGCGGCACAACGGCGCTGATCACCTGGATCGCTTTTCGAACCGCTATGTTTTCGATCTTCCCTTTCCTCATATTTATATCATCGATCACTTCGCCCAGGGACTCATCGGGCGTCATGATTTCGACCAGCATGCAAGGTTCGAGCAAAACCGGCTCGGCCTGTTCGAAGGCGTTGCGGAAGGCCATCGAGGCAGCCACGCGGAAGGCCAGTTCACTCGATATTCCTTCCTGGAAAACACCGCTGAAAACAGTTGTTTCCACGTCCACCACAGGGTAGCCCGCAACTGTCCCGCTGCCCATGGCGTCCTGAATTCCCTGCTCGATTGCCGGGAAAAAGATCTCCGGGATGGAGGCGTCGCGGACCCTGTTGACAATGGAATTGCCAAGGCCTCTTTGCCTCGGGGCAAGACTGACCTGGACCTGCGCGAAGTGTTTGGTCCCGCCGATCTCCCGGTCGAACACCCCGCTCCCCTCCGACTGGCGACTGATCGTTTCGCGGTAGACGACTTGGGGCTTTCCCGCGTTTACTGCAACGTGGTAGTCTCGCGCGAGCCTGTTTAGAACTATTTCCAGGTGCAGTTCACCCATTCCGCTGACGATTGTCTGCCCGGTGTCCGCACTTTCGGTGAACCGGAAAGTGGGGTCTTCTTCGGACAGCTTTGCAAGGCTGTCGAAGAGCTTTTCCTGGTCGGCCCTGGTTTGAGCTTCGACCGATACCGAGATTACCGGTTCATAGACGTCGACGGGTTCGAGCAGCAAAGGCCGCTCGGGGTCGCAGATCGAATCGCCCGTTGTTGTCGTCTTTAGCCCCAGCACGGCGACCAGGTTGCCGGCCCCCGATTTTTCGATCCTCTCCCGCTTGTTTGCGTGCATCTCGAATATGCGCGACACTTTCTCCCGGGTACCCTTGGAAACATTTAGTATGTCGGCCCCGACCCGCAGAATTCCCGAATAGATGCGCAGATAGGTGAGCTTTCTGCCCTGTTCCATGAAGATCTTGAACGCAAGGGCGGCCAAAGGTTCGCGTTCATCGGAGTTGCGCTTCTCGACTGCCCCGGTCGCCGGGTTTTCGCCCTCGATTGCCGGCACATCCAGGGGGGAGGGCAGATAGTCAACGATCGCGTCAAGCAGCGGCTGAACGCCCTTGTTTTTAAGAGCGCTGCCGCAAAGCACCGGGACGGCTGTAAGTTCCAGGGTGAGGCGCCTTATGACGGGGATCAGATGATCGGGCGTGATCTCCTCGCCGCCCAGATAGCGTTCCATCAGGTCGTCATCGTATTCGCCCAGTTTTGCAACCAGGTTCTCTCTCGCATCATTTGCCGCATCTCTAAGATCAGGATCGATTTCCTCGACCCTGAATTCGGCCCCCAGGGTCTCGTCGAGCCACAACACCTGTTTCATCGAAACCAGGTCCACTACGCCCCTGAAGTCCGATTCGATCCCTATGGGCAACTGTAGAGCCAGCGGGACGGTCTTGAACTTGTCTTCGATCTGGTTCACCGTGTTGGTAAAATCCGCCCCGATCCGGTCCATTTTGTTTACAAAGGCTATCTTGGGCACATGATGGCGGTCGGCCTGATGCCAGACGGTCTCGGACTGCGGTTCGACCCCGTCGACCCCGGAAAATACCGCTATGGCGCCATCGAGCACCCTGAGCGACCGTTCGACTTCTATGGTGAAATCAACATGGCCGGGGGTGTCTATCAGGTGAATTTCATGGCCCCGCCAGCGGCAGGTCGTAACAGCCGAGGTAATGGTAATGCCGCGTTCCTGTTCCTGCTCCATCCAGTCCATTACCGCGGTGCCGTCGTGAACCTCGCCCATCCTGTGGGAACGGCCTGTGTAGAAGAGGATGCGCTCGGTAAGAGTGGTCTTCCCGGCGTCTATGTGCGCAATTATCCCGATGTTCCTGAAAAGTTTCAAACGCTTTGGGTCGGCCATTAATTTCACTTCCGGGCTGATTTAACGTTAGCTCTGCAATCAATTGTAAACAAAGTGAGTATATTTAGAAAATCAGACTTGATATGTCAAGGGGGCCGGTGCCCCGGACCACGGCGGGTTAGTTCTGAAGCCAAAGTCTACCGCAGTGGCGCAGAGTGCGCTGAGCAAGCAGGGTATATCATGCAAACTTTCTCTTTAGCTCCTTTTTTTGCCGGTCGCAAGGCCGGGGGCCACAAAGTTCGCGGCTGTAAGCGCAACCCGGAGGGCCTTCCGCGCACGCCTTTTGCCTCAACATGGAATCGGTTTTAAGCGCAAGCGCTTGGGAGTATGGAACGAAAAATAGCGCATTATGACGATTTATTGCATAACTACGCGATTGGGTGAAATACGATGGTCAAAGTGATTGAGTTCAGTCCAAAGCCGGAGCGGCCTGTTCCAATTTACCCGAAGCCGGCCCTATCTTTTCGGATAGTTCCTTGTGGGCAAGTTAATCGGGCTATTTTCGGTATAATCGCGCCTAATCATCAATAATGCCCGATTATGCGGTTTGATTTTTCCGGGATGGCCTGCTAGGGTCTTGGGCAATTCCTATCACTCTTGCGGGTTCGTGAGGGCCATAGGGGCTTCTTTGAAAAATGTGAGGAGAAACCAGTATGGCGCCTGATTCAAGCCTCTACGGGCCCCATGCGGCGGGAAGCGAGGCGAGTTTTCGCGGATTGTTTGTGAAACTGACCGCCTTGATTCTACTATCCCAGGTGATTTTTCCTTTTGCAGCCAAGGCAGGCTCTGAGAACGTGGAAAATCCGGGGGCGCTGGCATCCTTGTCGTTGCCAGGCGATTCGCTTAATGCGGATATATCCCCCGCGAATTTAACCCGGCCAGCTCCTGCCCAATGGGCTGATGGGACCGCCGCGGTGCTCTGGAGAAACAGAATCCAGATACCCATCCATGATCCACTTGTAAGAAGGTACATCCGCTTCTATGAGGGAGAAGGCAGAGTGACTTTTTCGGTAGCCCTGGCAAAGGCCGGAAAATTTCTCCCCGAGATGACTGAAATACTGGAGAGCAGGGGGGTCCCCGGCCAATTGGTCTCCATAGTTTTTGTGGAGAGCGGTTTCAGGGGGACCTGCGAGTCATGTCGTGGAGCGGGTGGTTACTGGCAATTGTTACCGGCGACAGCAAGAAGAATGGGATTGCGGGTCAACCGTTGGGTAGATGAAAGGTTTGACCCCATCAAATCTACGAAAGCTGCCGCCAAGTACTTGAAAGAACTTCACGAACGCTACAACTCTTGGTTGTTGGCCGTTGCCGCGTATAATGCGGGGCCAGGGCCGATTTCATGCGTGGCTGCAAGATGCCGCGTTAAGGACGGAATGCTTTATGGGCGAAGGTTGCCCGCGTATTCGGCAGTTTATGTTGCAAAAGTACTGGCCGCGATGGATATACTTCGCGACCCGGAAAAGTACGGATTTGAGGACCCCCATTTGCGAAGGCCTACGGCCTACGATCCGGTTTTAGTTACAACGCATCTCTCGCTTCAGAGGGTGGCACAATGGATCGATGTACCAGTCAGCCGTTTAAAGGAACTCAATCCGTCGCTGCGTCGTGATACGATGCCTTCCAGTTCCGGATTTGCACTGCGTTTGCCTCCGGGCACCAGGGAAAAGTTCGACCTCGCCTACGAGGTCTACTCCGGAAGGTAAACCCAAATAAAAGGGACTATGGCGCCTCACGAAATCATCTTCACAGAATGAAAAGTTGACCGCATGAGTATAAGGATGGTAGCTGTCGAGCTCTATCGGGTAATGAAGGAGATAGAAGAGCTCGAAAAGAAGCTGGAGAGTTTGCCGGAAGGAGCCCTTGGGAGGGAGGAAATCCGGAACAGGCTCAGAGAAGCCGGCGCCCTCAAGGATCGGCTAAAAAAAATGATCGAGGGCGCCAAAGGCGACTAGAAGCCGTTTAAACGGTTTTCATCATCGGCGGCTCGAATCTTCGATGTAATGCTAGACAAAAGGCCCTCCGGCTGCGGAGGGCCTTTTGTCGGTTTTTGGGGGGGATTCATACGGCAGA
>JAJYTC010000265.1 GCA_021793275.1 Deltaproteobacteria bacterium
CCCTGTATGCAATTCGACACAAATGAATCATCGCTCGCTTAGCCGTGGTCGCCATAAAATCATGGGGACATCCTGAAGAAAAACATCGTCCACTCCCGAATTTTCCAGAGTTGATAAATAAAAAAGTCCAAACACGGGACAGTTTGTTGTATTGTCCCGTTAGAAGTCAGAGATGGCGGGGGTGGTCTCTAAAAATGGTTATTAAAGCAAAAGAACGTTGCCACCAGTGTAATGGAACCGGAAAGCTGGAGCACTGCAAGTCATGGTGCGAATGTGATGCCTGTTTTGATTTCTTCTTTGAGGCTCCAGAAAACTTTGATAAATGCCCAGTTTGCGAAGGAAGAGGCGAAGTTTACTGGATAGATGTGTTCTTTCGTCGGTCCAGTTGTGCATGCGCGATCTACCTTATCAAAAACGACATCTCCAGTCTCGAAACATAGACAGCGTAAGGGTAAGCAGCGGATATTTTCGGATGACTGAGAGAATCCTTTGCTGGGGGTAACCCCAACGTTTGAACGACCAGCCGCAAGTCCAATTTGCGGCTGGTAGTGCGCATGTTGCGGTCTCCCCAAATTGCGAGCCAGTCCTGGTTCAAAAATGCGTTTAAATTTATAGAAAATGGAGGCAACTCGTATGGGGATAGGTGCGAAAGCGTTGAAAGATAACCTTGAAGCCGTCTATGAGCTTGCAAAGAGAGCTGCAAATCTAGAACTCCAAGAGAAGATTATGGGTCTACGCGAACAAGTTCTGGAGATCGAGAATGAAAATCTTCACCTTCGGCTAAAAAATAAAGAACTTGAGGAAGGGTTAAAACTGAAGGAACAACTTAATTTCGACGGTCGAATCTACTGGCTGCACAAAGAGAACGGCTCTAAAGAGGGACCATTCTGTCAAGTCTGTAAGGATAAGGCGAGCATAATGACAAGACTTCAGTCCTATCCTTATAAATGGAGCTGCCTTGTGTGCAAGAATACTTACGAAAAAGCCCCAGAAGAATTAACCGATGATGAGAAGCGTAAGGGTATTCTCCAAGAGTCTATAAGAGCCATAAATATTCATGGCCGTTAAATGAGTGCCAGCCCCTCGATTAACTGGACGAAACGTCGAAGCTCAAGAATCGACCATTCCGCGAGTATTCTGGAGATCGTGTCGCCGGATTATCAAGGCTTTTTGGCAGCGTCGCAATTGCCCCCCATCGCCCGAGACCGCCCGAAACCTGGAGTGGAGGACCCGCCAGGATCCGCGATGTCATTTTATGTAAACCTGGAAAGAACTGGCAAATTCAATAAAGAGACCGTATAGTGTAGAGGAGACGGAAGAGGAATGACGTCCGTCGGGTCCCTCACAGCCCCCGTTCCAAAAACAGCCGGGGTCGGATGAATGTAAGGGATCTCCCTCGGTCCCGACGAGGGGCGGAGGCTTTTCGCCACCAGGGGCTTTGGAAAGGAGACGCAGATGGAATGGCGCGATGTGGTCGAACATCCAAGCCTGCAAGACCTGCCTTTCAAGATTGAAACGAACGCGGAAGGCTATATCATGATGGTCGCGGCCAATAATAAGCACCGGGCATACCAGGCGCGAATACACGAATGGTTTTATCGGCAGGGAGAACAGGGCGGAGCGATAGAGGAATGCAATATCGAAACTTCCGATGGAACCAAGATAGCCGATGTTGCGTGGGCAACCACCGAATTTTTTAAAAGAAACAAGTATGAAGATCCGTACCGGGAATCGCCGGAAGTCGTTGTCGAAGTGATAGCGCCCTCCAAAAGAGAAAAGGCGATGAAAAGCAAAATGTCATTGTACTTCGAGGCAGGGGCCAAAGAAGTTTGGTTCTGCGACGATGATGCCAATATGCGTTTCTTCAATCCCCAAGGGGAAATGAAAAGAAGCGGGCTTTTTAAGGAATTCCCTGAACGAATAGACATCAATTTTGTGTGAGGCGGGGTTTTGCTGGAGTCACAGGCCGGTGGAGCGAAGCAGGGCAATGCTGTTGGCTTGAGGGTTCTCCAGTTTTTCGCACCGACCGGATGATTGCTTTTGTAGGCGGGGCGCCTGGCAAAGCCTCATCGTGCTCACCAAACAGGTGCGAACGCGGATGATCCGGTGGGCACGTTGAACCTTTGCCCACCCTAATAACATTAGTCACAAGGATGTGATCTATGGAAACCGCTCTTTCGGGGCTCAAGGTGCTGGATTTAACGAGGCTTCTGCCCGGGCCGTTCTGCTCGATGCTCATGGCCGATCTTGGTGCGGATGTAATCAAAGTCGAAGAGCCGAAGATCGGCGACTACATCCGGGCATGGCCGCCCAAAATAGGTGGAAACAGCGGATACCACGCAGTGCTGAACCGCAATAAGCGATCTCTTACCCTCAACCTCAAGGACCCGGAAGGCAAGGCGATATTCGAAAAGCTGGCCGCGGGCGCCGATGTGGTGCTCGAAGGCTTTCGGCCCGGTGTTATGGGGAAGCTGGGGCTGGACTTCCGCAGTCTCGAGCGGATAAACCCGCGCCTGGTCTATTGCTCCATAAGCGGCTACGGCGCCGATGGAATTCTTGCAAACAAAGCGGGCCACGATATCAATTACCTTGCCCTGAGCGGTGTGCTGTCCCATAGCGGAAAAGACCGCCCCACTGTGAGCGGCGTCCAGATAGCCGACATTGGCGGCGGGGCCCTCATGGCGGCTTTTTCGATCATGGCCGCGCTTTTTGCGCGCGAGCGGCTGGGAAGGGGGCAGTTTATCGATATTTCGATGACCGACGGATCCTTGGCCTGGAACTGCATGCGGTGGGGAAAGTTTATCGCCGGCGGCCAGGTGCCAACGCCGGGCGATGACATGCTCAATCACGGAGTCGCCTGCTACAACATCTACCGGACCGCAGACGGGAGATACATGAGCCTGGGGGCGCTCGAGCCTCAGTTTTGGAAAGCGTTTTGCCGCGCGGCGGGTAGGCCCGAATGGGACACGCCCCTCTATTTCGAACCGGGAGCGCACCAGAAGGAGCTGATCGATAGCGTTTCGGAATTTTTCCGGCAGAAGACCATGGCGGAGTGGGTCGAGTTCTTAAAGGACACGGACTGTTGCTGCGAACCGATCCTGAACCTCGACGAGGTGATGGAAAGCCGGTTGATGAAGGAGCGCGCCATGGTTGTCGATCTTGTTCACGCCTCCTGGGGCGCCTATAAGCAGCTCGGAATAGCGCCAAAGTTTTCTCTTACGCCCGGCGCCTTGAAATCTCATGCCCCCGGCCTCGGCGAACACACCCGCCCGATTCTCGAACAGTTGGGATACTCGCCGGCCGGAATCGAGGAGCTTAAGCGCGCCGGGACGGTATAACGGCTTTATGAAGCTTTTAAAACTCCTTATATTTCCGGCATGTATTCTGCTCCTGGCGGTCGGGACGGCAAAGGGGGCGAGCCGTTTCCCAACCAATACGTTTAAGACCTCTGAAGGGCCGCTCGCTATCACCTTCCCGGGGCACGCCTCCCTGATGATGCATTTTCGCGGCAAATATAAGATCGGAA
>JAJYTC010000266.1 GCA_021793275.1 Deltaproteobacteria bacterium
ACTTTATAGCTTTTCTATCTTGACGGCGCAGGCCTTATATTCGGCAGTCCACGTAACCGGGTCGAAAACCGCATTGGTCAGCCAATTCGCGCAGCCTTCCCGGAAATGAAACGCCATCCAGACCATCCCCGCCGGCACCTCATGAGTCACACGCGACTTCACGACCACTTCTCCGCGCCTGGATTTAACCCGGATCTTCTCACCGGACTCGATCCCCAATGCCTCGGCGTCATCGCGGGAGATATCGGCGGTTTCCTCGGAGAGCAGATCGTTGAGCCCCCGGCATCGGCCGGTCTGGGTTCGCGTGTGATAATGATAGAGCCTTCGCCCGGTGCTGAGCATCATCGGATACTCATCGTCAGGCACCTCAGCCGGCGGCGTCCAGTCTGTCGGATTGAAAAGGCCCAGGCCTCGGGTAAACTTACCGTCCTTATGCAGAAAGCGTGTCCCCGGGTGGTCCTCTGTCGGACAGGGCCACTGGAGGCCGTCATTTTCTATTCTGTAGTACTTGATCCCGGCAAAACTCGGCCCAAGGACCGAAATTTCGTTGTCCCACAGTTCCCGTGAGCTGTTTGACTGCCACTCGTACCCAAACCGTTTTGCCAGTTCCTTGAATATCCACCAGTTGGGCCGCGAAAGGCCGGGCGGAGGGGAAACTTTTCGAACGCGGCTGACGCGGCGTTCGCTGTTGGTAAAAGTGCCGTCTTCTTCACTCCAGGCCGCACCAGGGAGAACCACGTGGGCAAAGCGGGTGGTCTCGGTTGGAAATATGTCCTGGCAAACGAGAAATTCCGCCGACGCAAGCTCGTGTTCGACCTTGTGGATGTCGGGCTCACTGTTGGCGAGGTTTTCGCCGAAGATATAAAAGGCCCTTACCTTCCCTGTGGGAAGCGCTTCCATCATCTGCGGGATCGTCAGGCCGGGTTTTGCGGAAAGCTGCAAAGCGCCCCATGCCGCTCCGAATTTCTCGCGGGAAGCCTCCAGGGTCACTGCCTGGTAGCCGTGGAACACATTGGGCAAGGCGCCCATGTCGCAAGCACCCTGGACATTGTTTTGTCCCCTGAGCGGATTGACGCCTCCGGATTCGAGCCCCATGTTTCCAAGCAGCATCTGGAGGTTTGCAATTGTTTTGACATTGTTGGTGCCGCAGGTATGCTCGGTTATCCCCAGGGTATAGCAGAGCATGACGGGCTTTACCGAAGCCAGGCGCCGCGCAGTCTCACGGATGAGGTCGGGATCGACCCCGCATATCCGGGAAGCATACTCCGGCGTATAGCTCAAGACCTTTTCCTTGAGCGCCTCGAACCCCTCCGTGCACGTTTCCACGAAATGCTTGTCGTAGAGGTCCTCGGCGATCAAAACGTGCATGATGGCATTGAGCAGCGCTATATCGCTTCCGACCTTCAGCGGCAGGTGTATTGTCGCAATATCGCAGAGCCTTTGTTTTCGAGGATCGGCAATGATCAGTTGCGCCCCTTCCCGGACGGCATTCCTTAGAAACGATGAAGCCACCGGATGGGCCTCGGCCATATTGGACCCGATCACGAAGAACATCTTCGCTTTAGCAAATTCGCCGAATGAATTGGTCATTGCGCCAGAACCAAACGAGGCCGCCAGTCCGGCGACCGTAGGCGCGTGTCAGGTTCGGGCACAGTGATCTATATTGTTGGTCCCGAACACTCCGCGAAAGAGCTTCTGCATGTTGTATGAGTCTTCATTGATGCTTCGCCCGCAGCTAACGCCCGCAACGGCGTCCGGGCCGCTTTCGGCGATGATCTGCTTGAACTTATCGGCTATAAGGTCCAGGGCCTCGTCCCAGCTCGCTTCTCTAAACTCTCCATTTTCCCTTATCAGCGGAGTCTTGAGCCGCTCCTGGGAATAGATGAAATCAAAGCCGAATCTTCCCTTGACACACAAGCGCCCCTTATTGGGCTCCGCGTCTTCAACGCCGGATACCTTGACGATTCTACCGTCTTTTACGTGGAGTAAAAGCTGGCAGCCTACGCCGCAGTACGGGCAGGTGGTGCGAACCTTCTTTACCTCCCAGGGCCGCCATCGAAGCTCGGATTTCTTTTCCAGAATAGCGCCCACCGGACACACCTGAATACATTCACCGCAGGAAACGCACTTGTCCCTGTCATAAGAAATCAGTTTGCCCTCGGGTCCTTCTACCACGTCGAGCGCGCCTATCCCTTGGATTTCATTACAGGCCGATACGCACCGCGTGCATAAAACGCATCGCTGCGGCCACGACCTCAAGAATGTCGTGCTGTACTCTGCTGTGAATTTCGAGGTCGGCGGCTGCATATCGACATGGGTGATGCCGTGCTCGTATACGAGATCCTGGAGTTTGCATTCGCCTGCCTTGTCACAAATCGGGCACTCGAGGGGATGGTGGACGAGAAGTGCCCGCAGTGCGTCCTGCCGCTCTCGCAGAAGCCTGTCCGAACGGGTGATAACGGACATTCCATCCTCGACGGGCGTTTCGCATGAGGAAACCGGCTCGGAAATTCCATCGATTTCCACAACGCACATCCCGCACGAACCGATGGGTTTCATCCTTTCATGAAAGCAGAGCGTTGGAATTCTTATTCCGGCGTCCTTTGCAGCCTGCAGCACCGTAGCGCCCTTCCCGGCAAGCACCTCTATGCCGTCGATCGTCAATTTCACCGCACCCATACCCATTAGATTTTCCTCCGTTATCTCTCCTCACATCAGCCGGGCAAGCCTCACTCCAGCAGTGCGCTGCTTTTCCGCAGCGCACATTAGACAACCCGCCCGCCATTGTCAACTAAATAGCCCCCCGATATTCAACCCGCATCCTCATGCCGTTTAATTTATCATTGGATGCGCAGTAAGAATAGGGTATTCTTCCTCTCCGCGACCCCATTTTTCAATTCTTTTGCTCACTTGGGTTCACATTCCACAAGATCGGCGCTGTTTCACAACTGTGGGGCGGCTGACTGAGCTACAATTCAAGGAGGTAAGGATGGCTGTTAAGAAAATTCTTGTCGTAGGCGCTGGAAACATGGGAGCGGGGATTGCTCAGTTGTGTGCCCAGCAAGGTTTCGAAGCGGTGCTGAGCGATATAAGCCTCGATTTTTGCAAAAACGCCAAAGCCCGCATAGAAAAGGGCCTGCAGAAACGAGTCGATCAAGGCAAAATGGCTGAAGCCGAAAAAGCCTCCGTTCTGTCCCGCATATCCCTGGCAGGCGACCTCACTCCGGCGCGGGAGTGCGATTTTGTAATCGAGAGCGTTCTCGAGCAGATCGAGATCAAAAGAAAAGTATTCGCCCAGTTGGACGATCTGGCCCGAAGCGACGTTATTTTTGCCACAAACACCACTGCGCTTCCGATAAGCGAGATAGCCGAGGCCACTCGCCGTCCCGAAAAAGTTGTCCAGATGCACTTTTTCAATCCGCCGACGATAATGAAGCTCGTCGAAATCATGCCGGGCAGGAAAACGGCGCCCGAAACCTTGAAGGCCGCCGCGCAAATGGCGAAGCTTCTGGGC
>JAJYTC010000085.1 GCA_021793275.1 Deltaproteobacteria bacterium
AAAAGATTATAATGAAAAAAACTCATTGCCTGATTCGGTGCCGACTATTGGGGCTACAAACTCCTCAGTCGGGAAATATTATAATTTGCTGTTTTTTCCATTTTGAAGGCGCTTGACCGACCTGGCTGGCGAGCATTTATCAGGAGTTTGCGTTCATGGCGAAGGAGAAAAGTTCTCGAGGACAGTGTGCTCAACCCGAGAAAGTGAATAAGGACGGCCCATATCCCACCATGTGTAAGGAAGGCAAAGGTGTGCGCAATTTCGCTTGCCCCCATTACGACGATTGCCTGGATAAAGCCGCCAAAGGGATGTGGAGCGGTTTTACCTGTAAAGAATGCTTTTCTTACGTGCAGAAGGAAGAGGAAAATCAAAACTGAGTGCTGGAAATGAGAAAATGGCGGACTGTACTGATTTCTTGCGTAGTCGTTGCAGCCTGCATAACCAGTTATGAAATTTTCGACGCGCGCGCGGCGCTGTTTTGCGCTGCTCTGGGGCCCCGAACAAAAGAAATATTCGGGTTTTTCACCCGGTTCGGGATATCTACGCCTTATCTGGTGGCGGCATTCGCGGGGTTTATCTATTTTAGATTCATCAGGACTAATAAAACCTTCGCCAACGTCGCCGCTTTCTTGTTCGTCGCCGTTGCCGTCTCAGGACTTGCCAACGACCTGATCAAGTTTCTGGTTGGGAGGAGCAGGCCCGGCCTCCTTATTTCCAGGGGCATCTACAGCTTCAAACCCTTTTCAATCCATTATTATTGGGTCTCTTTCCCCTCAGGCCACTCGAACACCATAGCCTCTCTTTGCTACGGATTGTACCTGGTCACGGGCCGCTTCAAGTACCCACTCCTGCTTTTAGCCTTGGCGGTAATGACAAGCCGGGTAATAGTGGACGCGCATTTCCCGAGCGATGTATTGTTCGGGGCCTGGCTGGGTGTAGTGATCACCGGACTGCTGGCCGAGGATTTCGAGAAAAGAGGCCTCCAGATCAGAATCAGCGGCAATCAGGAACCGGCGCAACGCCGGCAGAAGCTCTTGGGCCTACGATGATGCATTACCGCCGGATAGGGGGCAGACATGCCGTTCATGAAAGTCGGGAATATCGATCTCCATTATGAAATCTACGGCGAGGGATTTCCTCTTCTTTTCATTGGCGGGCTTGGGGGAACCACCTGGACGTGGAGCGGCCAGATCCCTTTTTTCAAAAATCATTACCGATGCATTCTCTTCGACAACAGGGGAGCAGGGCTGTCGGGAAAACCCCCGGGGCCTTACTCGATAGCGGGGATGGCCGAGGATGCACTCCACCTGCTTGACGGCCTGATGGTCGAAAAGGCCTTCGTTTTCTCCGTTTCCATGGGGGGAATGATAGCCATCGAACTTGCCGCGATTGCTTCTTCGAGGCTGTGTGCCATGCTGCTCGGGTGCACGCATGCAGGCGGCAAGGCCCACATTTCTCCTTCGCCCCAAACGGTTGCCATGCTTATGGACAACGCGGGGCTAAGCCGCGAGGAACTCCTGTGGAAGCAGACGCCCCTCTTTTTCAGCAAAAGGTTCCGTACGCAAAATCTAAAAGCGATAAAAGACCAGTACCGAATGCAACTTCTGGCGCCGGTCCAGCCTGGTTATGCGTTTAATGCCCAATTGAGGGCTATCCCTCTGTTCGACTGCACCGACGCCCTGGGCCACATCACTGCGCCGGCGCTCGTCGTTACCGGTACCGAAGACGTCCTGGTGCCGGCGGCCAATGCAACCTATCTTGCGCGACACCTTCCAAACGCAGAGTTGATCGAAATCCCGGGGGCAGGCCATGCTTTGCATGTCGAATGCCGGGATTTTCTCAATCGGTCGGCCCATGATTTCTACCGCAAACATCCCTGCCCGATGGCTTAGGCGAATCGAGCGAGGAAAGTTTTCATTTTTTCCGAAATCTCCCGCTCGGCGCCCCGGTAGAAATGATCGACGTCGGGCAGTATTTCGACGTCGATGTCGGGGAGAGCCGGGCCGGTGGAAAGCCAGGTCGTAAGGGAGCCGACCGAGCAGAAATCATCCCTGTTTCCCAGCGTGATAAGCGTGGGCGTCTGAGGCGGTTTGAGTCCTTCGAAAGGCAGGAAATCGAGCGGCGGCGATAGGAGAATCAGCGAATCCGCACAAAGACCTGCCCGCACCGCTTCCATAACCGCCCATGCTCCGTAGGAGTAACCGGCAAAATCGATTCGCCCCGGTGATCTGGAATTCATGAATGTAGCGACGTCGATAATGTCCAGGGCTTCCCCTTGTCCCCGAGCCGCATTGCCGGCGCCGGCCGCCCTGAAATTGAAGCGCAGGGTAGCCCACCCCAGAGCTGCAAACGTCCGCCGCACCGTCTGCACCACGTTATTGTGCATGTCGCCTCCATAGTGGGGATGGGGATGACAAATGATCGCGTTTCGGCCCGTTCGTCCCTCCTCGAAAAGCCCTTCAAGCAACGTTTCTCCGTTTTCGACCGGAATATCCACCCGTTCTTCAGCCATTATGCGCTCCTTTCCGCCCGCAGCCGGGCTGGTTTTATGTTATATACCAATATGTATTTTCCCGCCCGGGGCTTTTTATATTTCGAAAGGATGTCGAATGTCTCTATTCAAGTCCGCTCTTGCGCTCAGTGGAGGTTCGGCGCGAGGATTGTCGCACCTCGGAGTTATCCAGCAAATCGAAAAGAGAAATCTGAAGTTTGACTTGATCGTAGGCTCGAGCATGGGCGCCATGGTAGGAGGCCTTTACGCCTTCTTCGGAAACGTGGACAGAGTCGTGGAAAGCTTTAATGACCTGTTCGGCAGCAAACCTTTCCTCAAAGCCGCCTCCAGCGCCATTGATGAGGGGTCCGCTTTTATGGGGCCGGAAGGATTTTTCAACCGGTCCATATGGCTGTTCAGGCATGGGCTTTTCTATACGCGCACCTTGCTTCAAATGGACCTGGTGGGGGAGGAGCTTTTCGAAGAGCTGCTCTCCATGCTGATTCCCGACGTCCTTATCGAAGAACTGCCCGTCAGGTTTGCAGCAGTGGCAATGGACCTGGATACCGGAGAAGAAGTCGTATTGACCAGGGGGCCTCTAAGACGCGCAATTGCCGCAAGTGTTGCCATTCCCGGAATCTTTCCTCCGGTTAAGGTAGGGCGGCGCACGCTTGTTGACGGCGGCTGGGCGGATAATGTCCCGGCTTCGCCTGCGGTAGCCCTGGGCGCACACTTTGTTCTCGCCGTCGATGCAGCTCTCGAAATTCCCGCGATGAACTCCGGCCACAGGTCGGCGCTTGAAATACTTTTCAGGTGCAATGAAATAACGCGCATTCTTCTCACCGGACACAGAAAGTCGGCTGCCGATGTTTTGATCGTCCCGGAGATCGGCGACACCTTTTGGGCGGATTTTACCTCTATGGACCATTGCATGGCGGCAGGAAGAAAAGCCTTCGAGGAAAATCTTCCGGCCATTGTAAAGCAAATGCGGATGCGCCGGCTTCGCACGCTCGAAGGGACGATTCATCCCGGCAGGAACGGCCAATGGAATCATCCGATGGTAATCGATTGATACGTAAGACAAAGTCAAAAGTCCTGAAGTCGAAAGTAAAAAGCAAGAAATTCCGGCCCTTGACTTCTGACTTTCCCCCTCTCCGACTTCCGACCCCCATCCCGTTTTTTCCTTTGACAAGACACTGCCCAGTTGTGAGATAGTAGCTCGTCTTCGAACCAGTAAAGTATCTGTCATGAACCAACCGCAGTATGAAAGGGGATAGCCGATGGCTAAAAGAGGTGCCTTAGCCGTTTTGACCTTGGTGCTGAGTTTTGTGTTTCTATTCTCCGGCCTGGTAAACGCCGGTACTGTGAGCTTGGATGCCAATGTCCAGGCGTCGATCGCCGTAATAAGAGAAATGATGGATATCCCGGAGAATGCGATCCCTCCCTGGCTTTTCCACCAGGCTCATGCGATTGCGATTTTTCCCGGCTTGCTCAAAGGAGGATTTCTCTTTGCGGGAAGTTATGGAATGGGGGTTGTGGTGGAACGAAATGCCGGCGGATTGTGGGGCAACCCGGTCTTTTTCCACTTGGTTGGGGCCAGCTTCGGATTTCAGGCGGGCGTCGAGTCCACGGATGCTGTGCTTATCTTTAGAAGCATCCGCAGTGTTCAAAAGTTATACCAGGGCAGGATCACCCTGGGCGCCGATGCTTCGATAGCCGTAGGGCCCGATGGCAGGCAGGCGCAAGCGGACACCGACATTCAGCTCCGCTCCGAGGTCCTGTCGTATTCGAAGAGCAAGGGGCTTTTCGGGGGCGTATCGTTCCAGGGGGCCATCCTCAAGATGGACTACCAAGATACCGTCAAATTTTACAACTATCCGGGCGTGGCGCCTTCGGACATTCTGCACAATTCCAACCTCAAGGTTCCTCGGGTTGCCCAGCGACTCGACCAGGTGCTCGATTGGTACTCCACGCACTGAGCGGCGCGGTTATCGTTCGATCGGAAAAGTGAGCTTGGCCCCGTTCCACCCGATCACCAGGACCATGGGGACCAGTGAGAAAACGAGCAGCAGGTAAATGTAGCGGGCGCCCTCCAAATTAGTGAGGACGCCCGGGACCGTGTCTCGCCATATCAGGGCGGCAAGGGAAACTGTCAGCATGAGAATGGAAAGGGTTATCTTTACGTTGACCGGGTGCAAGGGCCGACCTGCATAGTTTACCATCCAGGTCGTAAAACCGGTCAGGATGACGATTGGGGTAAAGATTACGCCGCCCGTAAGGCAATGGAATGCGGTCGTATCATAGGAAGGCCGGCCTGTGATAAGATACAGGAGGGTGAAAAAAGCCGCTGATAGCATGAATACTATCGGGAAATGGACGCTCATGGGGTGCGGGTGCCTTCGAAGAAAAGGCAATTTCTTGAAAAGAGGCTCAAGAAAGGTTTTTTCTTCGTTTGCGGAAGAGGGGTTGCGCCTGACAACGCCCACTTGGGGATATCTTTCGAGGACTTCCGGCCCATGAGGCGCGGCGCTGATATCGACGGTCAGGTCCTTCCCCGAAGGATGTCTTCTCATGTGGGTGCCGGTTTTCCACAGATTGCTCCGGCTTACGTCGTATATCCTGCCTGCGTAGGCGATATAAACGGGCCTTCCTTCCTTGCCGTCTTTTTCAGCGAGCTCTTCCAGGCTAAGTTCCATCTCCGGCATTGCGAGTCCTCCATTGAGTCCAATCGTCGTTTCCAGGCGAGCTTCCATACCTTTAGATCAAGGCATACTTAATACAATTTCCTCAGTCCCTCAAGTCCCCCCTTCTTTGGACGCCAGAGATGATCGAAATGGCGGGCAAGGGTTGGGATAAACTGGTGGGAGGCGGGCTGCAACTCACCATGAACTTTTCAAAACGGACAGGAGGCTCAGTTTTGAAAGCAGTGCGCATTCTTGTGCTTTTAACTATGCTTTTTCTTTTCCTGCCTTTTCCCTGCCCAGGGGCTGCGATGTTCGAGAATGCCTCCGAAGCCCGACTCTCCAACGGTCTGAAGGTAATCATGCTTGAAAATCACAAGGCCCCCATTGTTTGTTTCCAGGTCTGGTATCGGGTGGGGGCCGCAAAGGAAACGACCGGCAAAACCGGCCTTGCGCACCTGCTCGAGCACATGATGTTCAAAGGCGTCGGCAGGATGAGCGGCGAGAAGTTTATAGAGAAGGTCCACGAGTCGGGCGGCATGGAGAATGCGGCGACATCCTACAACTATACATGTTATTACGAAACGCTTCCATCCAACCGTATAGGGGTCGCAATCCGGTTTGAAGCCCACCGGATGCGCAATCTCAAGATCGAGGAAAGCGATTTTCGCACGGAGAGAATGGTCGTTCTCGAAGAGCGGCGCATGCGTATAGATGACAATCCGAGTTCATTTCTTCTGGAACAGGTGTATGCCGCTGCTTTCCAGTCCGAACCTTACCATTGGCCGGTCTTGGGATGGAGCGACGATTTGAGGAGGCTCACTATCGCAGATGTCAGGGCTTTTTATTCCAAATATTATGATCCGGCGAACGCCTTCATTGTGGTGACGGGCGATTTCAAAAAAGAAAAGCTTTTGCCCCGGCTCGAAAAGGCGTTCGGAAAAATCCCCCGAGGACAGCCTGCTCAACATTTCTTAATAGAAGACCCTCCCCAGCAGGGCGTAAGGATGGTCGTTTTAAGGCGCCCGGCCCAGGTAGGACGCCTGGTTGTCGCCTGGCATGTTCCCAACCTGCGAAGCGATGACGGCTACGTACTGGAGGTGATAAAGGCGATTCTCTCCTCCGGAAAGAGTTCGAGGCTCTTCGACGACCTGGTCCGCTGGCAGGCGGTCGCGCTCCAGGCATCGGCGCATTACGACCTGACCTCCCGGGACCCCGGCCTTTTTTATATTTCTGCTTCCTTTCTTCCGGAAAAAGGCCCCGGGGAGGTTGAAGGTGCGATCTATGATGAACTGGAGTTGCTGAAGAAAACTCCCGTAGGAGCCTGGGAGCTTCAAAAGGCGAAAAACCAATTGGAGGCATCCTTTGTCTTCGGCCAGGAATCCATCCTTTCCTTGGGACTAAAGCTCGGCGAATATGAAACGGCGCTCGACTGGGCCTCTATAAGCGCATACATTCCTTCGATCCGCAGCGTCACGGCCCGCGACGTTCAGCGCGTCGCCGCGAAGTACTTTACGGCGCAAAATCGCACCGTGGGGATACTGATTCCCTCGGCGCCCGCCAAAACGGTTGCGCCGCCAACCCCGCCCTCCGGCGGAAGCGATTAAAGCGAAACGGCTCTTGGACCTGCGATGTCCGATTTGTGAGAAATGGATATGAAGATGAAGAAGAGCGGAGTTGTATTCGTCCTGGCGGCAATTTTGTCCTTGCTGACCTGTTCCCGGTGTCCGGCAATGCCTGCAGTGATAAAGATGGAATTGCCCAACCATTTGAAGCTGCTGGTATTCCAGGAACCTTCGGTCCCCGCCGTTACGTTTGAATTGCTGGTCGCCGCCGGTTCATCTCTTGATCCGCCGGGTATGGAAGGCCTTGCAAACCTGACGGCCAGGTCGCTTTCCCTCGGGACCCGGTATTATTCATTCGATCAGATAAACGACAAGCTCGATTTCATGGGCGCCACCTACGGAGTTGAGTGCACCAAAGATTTTGTCATGATCGGCATGCAAGTGCTCAAGAAGGACCTTGATGCCGGGGTCGGCCTGTTTACCGAGATAGTCGAGCATCCCTCTTTTCCTGCTGCCGATGTGAGCTTGGAAAAAGATGAGATCATCGGGCGGCTGCAGGAAGATGAGGATGACCCGCTAAAGATTGCAAACAGGGTTTTCGACAAGGCGCTTTTCCCGGGCAGCCCTTACGCCGGTTCGGTGCAAGGCGGTAAAAAGTCGCTTGCAACAATCACTCGCGGACAAGTTTCAAACTTTTATGATTCCTTCTACCGGCCCAACAACGCAGTCCTTGTGATCGGAGGGGATATAACCCCCGAGGAAGTCAAAACCCGAATAATTCCGAGTCTGATCGAGTGGGATGCGGGGTCGGTTCTAAAACCCGCTTTTCGCACTGCATTCGTCAAAGGGGCCGTAAAGATTGTTATTGATAAACCCGTTTCGCAGGCCGCGATCGCAATCGGTTGTCCCGCAATGGCAAGGTCCAGCGCAGACTATTATCCATTTCTGGTTTTGAATCAGATCCTTGGATCGGGCGATCTTTCGGGCCGGCTAATGACCGACATCCGCGCCAAAAGAGGTCTTGCATACATGGTTCGAAGTCGCCTGGCTGCCTATAAACACGCGGGTTCTTTCCGGGTTGTTCTGCGCACGGAGAATGCGTCCGTGCAAGAGGCCACGGCCCTGGTGCAAAAGGAACTGGAAAGGCTTAGGCGAAAACCCGTTTCAGATGCCGAACTGAAAGCGGCAAAGCAGTTCTTGATAGGCAACTTCCCGCTAAGATACAGTCTTCCCGGTAATTTTGCGAAATTCCTGGCTGAGGCCGAATTCTACAAACTTGGCCGGAATTACATGGAGAAATATCCTGCTTTGATAAACGCGGTAACGGTCGGCGATATCCAAAGAGTGGCGACAAAATATCTCGTGGCCCGCAATGTCGTTGTCATTGTGGGAAACCCGGAGAAGATAAGCGGCGCCGACTCGCCGCAGCCCAATACACCGTAGCAATTCATGGCCCTTGCGGGACACCCTGAAACAACGGAAGGCAACTTTTCGAGACAGGGATCCGGGGTGGCCCGGACAGGCGGTGTCCGGGAGCGCGAAGCGCCAAGAGGCCTCGGCGGGAACTTTTCAAAACAGAGTCCCAGAGCCTGTAGGGTGGGTTAAGCGTAGCGCAACCCACCATGAATCCTTCCTAACACAGTCGCAGAGAGCGCCGTAGGTTGGGCTAAGCGTAGCGCAGCCCAACAAGGACTTTTCAAAACGAGCGGTGGATTTTCTGAATTCCAGGCTGGACCCTATGGCGCCGGCTTTGTCAGCAACCGCTTGAGCGACTCCATCGCCTTGCCGAACTCCTGCCAGTCCCCCTGCTGCATTGCCTTTTGTGCCTTATCGAACTGCAGTCTCGCCTGGTCCCATTGAGGTTGCGGCTGCAACGTCTGCGCCTCTGCCGGCACAGGGCCGGTGGGGGGCTTGGTCCCGAAAACGGCCTGGATGGCTTCATTGAGCGTAGGCTCCATCGCCACTTTATCCCCCGAAACCACGATTACACGCTTGAGTTGCGGAAATGTTGTGCCTGCCGCCGTCAGGTACACCGGCACCACGTAGAGGAAAGAATTTTCGATCGGCACCGAGATCAGGTTTCCACGAATGACCTTCGATCCTTTTTGGTCCCAGAGGCTCAGTTGTTGAGAAATCGTGGTGTTTTGGTCTATCATGGCCTCGATTTGCATCGGGCCGTAGATCAGCTTGTCCTTGGGAAGTCGATAAACCACCATCTTCCCGTATTCGGGAAAATCGCATTTGGCGGCCATCCAGCCGACCATGTTGTCCCGGTTCTGCGGCGTGAAAGCGGTCATCAGCAGGTACTCAAGTCGATTGCTTCCCGGAAGCTTCATAAGGATGTAGTAGGGCCGCATCGGCAGCAGGGCGCCTGCGTATTCCTCCTGAGGGAGCACCCAGAGGTCTTCCCGGTTATAGTAGACCTGCGGTGTCGTCATGTGGAATGTTCTGTACATGTCGGCTTGGATTGCAAAGAGGTCTTCCGGGTAGCGCAAATGCGCTTTAAGATCGGGTGAGAGCTGATCGAGGTTCCTGAAGAGTCCGGGAAATGCACGCCGGTAAGCTTCCAGAATGGGATCGTTCGGATCCATGACGTAAAACCTCACGGTCCCGTTGTACATGTCCACAACTACCTTCACGGAGTTTCGAATGTAGTTCAGCCCAGTCCCGAAGCTCAGAGCATAGGGAGTGGAGTAGGGATAGTGGTCCGAGGCGGTGTAGGCGTCCTGTATCCAGTACAATTTACCGTCGCTGAGCACGGGGTAGGGGTCGCTGTCCAGGCGCAGAAACGGAGCGACCTGCTCGACTCGATCGTGAACGCGCCGCCAGATCTGGATTCTGCTTTCAGGCCTTAGATAGGAAGTCAGCAGGATGTTGATGTCGGACTGAGTCCAGGCGAATAACAGCCGCTTCCAGAAGCTGTCCAGCGGAATACCGCCCGTTCCCTGGTAATGCGTATAGACATTCTGATTCCCTTTGGGATAGTCGAACTCTTTGACGTCGGTAGAAACGATCCGATATCCCCGCATCGACTCGCCGTAGTAGACGGCGGGCTGGCGTATCTTAAGGCCGTAGGCGGATTCAGGCGGGATGTTGTCGATAAGGTATTGCGGAAAGCCTCCCCCCGTGGTCTTCGATACGAAGCTCATGACCAGCCCGTAACCATGAGTAAACTGCAGCTTCCGGTTAACCCAGGTCCGGGCCTGAGCCGGAAGGTTCGGGGAAAGCTCGCGGACTGAAAGCGCCACCTGGTGATAACCGTCGCTCAAGTGGTAGCGGTCCACGTTGGCGTCGTAAAACTGATAGTAGAGCCGAATCTCCTGGGCTTGCTTGTACGTTTGCAGAAGGGGACGCCAGTCCCACAGTCGGACATTCTGAATGGTGTTCTCGTTTCTCGCAATCACCTTCGCCGTCAGATCCGACAGCGCGGGGTAATACGTTTCCTCTATATTGTCCAGCCCGAAGGCTTTTCGGGTTAATTGTATATTGTTCTTCAGATACGGGGTCTCCAGGGATAACTCGTTTGGCTGAACTATGAATTTCTGGCAAAGGGCCGGCGCCAGCAAAACCCCCAGCAGGTAAACGATGACGTAAATTCCCGATCCGACGGCTATGGCTTTTAATCGCAACCGGATGGCGCTAAGGGCCAGCAGCGCACAAAGGGCCGCCGATGCGCCCACCATGATCCAGTAGGCGATCCGGCTCACGTGATCCGCCGTGTAGCCGGCGCCGTAAACTACTCCCAGAGTGGAATAGACGAGTTCATAGTGGTCCAGGTAAAATCCCCATCCCCAGGAGGCCACAAGGATGAAGAGCAGGATGCACAGGTGAGGAATTGCCTTTGTCGCCTGAATTCCCAACCGTCCCCCGCCGACCAGCCGCATTAACCCGTAGTGCACGTAGAAGGCCAGAATGCCCAGAAGCGTAACAAGCGACAGCATGGTCAGGCTGCCCTGCAAAAGCTCGTAGAACGGAAGACGGAACACGTAAAACCCGACATCGATTCCGAACAGAGGGTCGGCAAACCCGAAAGGGCCCCCATAACGAAAGCGCAGATACGTGTCCCATTGTCCGTAGAAGATGAACGCAACCATTAAGGCTGCTGCGGCGGCAAGCGCAGTTAAAACCGGCGCCAAAGCCGAAGGCGAGAGCCCCACCCGGTCTTCCCCACTATCTGGACCTGCGTATCCCGGGCCGGCCGAATACAAAACCTCGCCGTTTCTTTTCGCAATGCGCAGGTTGATCCAAAGGTAGAGAAAACTCACGACGAAAGCCGCGCAAAACAACTCCCACAGCAGGGACATTATTGTCCAGAATACGCCTGCATATCCAAGTTGCCGCATCCACAGCTCTTTCTGAATCCAGCCGGCGCTGGCCGCCAGAAAGGCGATGAGCACGACCACAGTAGCGATGACGAGTCTCAACAAACTCCATTTGCGTGACACGGGGCCATGCCCGCCAAATCTGCCCCTTATTTCTGCGACCGATCTTTGCCATTCGCCGTTTGTTGGTGTCTCTGCCATTGCTCTATCGGCCTTCCTTTCAGGGGATTTTATTCCTCAAAATAGTTGGCAAAAGCTCAAACGTCAATCAGCGTTTCTATACGAGCAAGCCAAAACAGAAAGGCATATAGACATGAGATGGCCCCCACTGTGGTGGAAGCTGCAAAACCGGTGGTAATGACAGGGCTCGCGGTGCCTCCGCCATGAGGGCAACGCCCGAAGCGACCCTGCCGCTGCATGGCGGATACCGCAACAGGACGCCCCCTAGACGTTGCCCTTGCGGAACTGCGTCCGCAACTCCCTTTTGAGGATTTTGCCGGTCGGGCTCTTGGGAAGCTCATCGACTACGATATATTCTTTGGGCACTTTGAACGGCGCCAGCGAAGATTTGAGAAAACCGCTCATCTTATCGGGCTCCAGGGATTGCCCGGCCCTTACCTTGATAATCGCCGTCACCCGTTCCCCCCAATTTTCATCCGGCAATCCGATCAGAGCGCATTCCTCCACTTCGGCCCTTGTGTAGAGCAGTTCTTCGACTTCGCGAGGATAGACGTTTTCGCCGCCTGTTATGATCAGGTCCTTGAGACGGTCGACAATGAAGAGATAGCGGTCTTCGTCGAACAACCCGATGTCCTCGGTGCGCAGCCAGCCGCCCTCCCAGAAAGCCGCGGCAGTGGCTTCGGGATTGTTCAGGTAGCCCTTCATCACGTTCGGCCCCCTGGCGCAAATTTCCCCTCTTTCCCCGTCGGGCAGCCGGTTTCCGTCCAAGTCCCGAATCTGGACTTCGACCTGGGGCAGGATTTGCCCGACCGAGCCGACCTTGTGGCTATAAAAGTGATTGTAGCTGAGCGGCATTACTTCGGTCATGCCAAGGGATTCGGCGATCGTGATTCCGGTTCGCTCCTTCCATTGTTTTACGACATTCATCGGCATGCTGGCGGCGGCCGAAAAACTATAGCGCAGGGCGCCCTTGCGCTTTTCGAGGTCGTCTACGCCCAAAAGCCGAACGTAAATGGTCGGAACGGCGAAAAACTTGGTTATTCTTCCGGTTTCCATCAGGTGCAGGACCCGGTCCAAGTCGAAGGTGGGCAGCAGTTCCAGGCAGCCTCCGGCCAAAATCGTCGCGTTCATTATGTGAATCTGCCCAAAGACGTGGTTGAACGGCAGGAAGCACAGCGCCCGGTCTTTTTCTGTGGAACGTTCGCAATAGGCTATGCTCCAACTGGAAAAAGCGATGCCCTGGTGAGTCAGCATGACGCCTTTGGGCATACCCGTGGTGCCCCCTGTGTAAAGGACCGCGGCAGTGTCCAGCCTTTCCCGGTCTATAGCCCGGAATTTTTCCGATCCTGCCGCCAGAAGCCCGCTAAGATCGAGATCGCCGTCTTTGCAGATGATTTTCTCCACTCCGGCCGACTCCCGCGCAGACTGAACGGCTTCCAGTTTCGATGAGTCGGTGAAAATGATCTTCGGACGGCTGTGACCGAGCAATAGAGCCAGTTCACGCGCAGAAAGCGCCCATGACAGCGTGACGGCCACCGCTCCGGCTTTGAGCACGCCGAAATAAAAGGCGATCCAGTCCGCCGAATTGGGCGCCCACAACCCGATATGGTCGCCAGGCTTGATCCCCATTGATATCAAAGCCGTGGCTATCCGGCTCGCCTTCGCTTCCAGCATTCCGTAAGTCATCTCTCCGTCCGCGCTGCTTACTGCGGGGCGATCCGGGAAAAAATAAGCGGACATCTCCAGGTGCTGGGCCAGGTTCATCGAGTGCCTCCTTGCAACAAAGCGTAATGGAAAAAGGCGGAGGGCGCGATCGCGCCTTCCGCCCTCACTTGGTCATTCATTTCGGCGTGAATGTATGATTCCGGGAGCTACGCCGTATGTTTACGTGCAGCCGCAGCGGCTTTTCCCATGACCGGGAGCACTGCCAACAGGCCTATGCCATAGCCGATCAGCTGGGTCCACAAAAATCCGGCTGCGCCGGGGCCGCCCGTGGCGTCGACGATCGCTCCGCAAATGAGCGGCAGGAAAAATACGCCGACGTTTACGAACATCGTCCATGTTCCCGCCGCTACCCCGATGTTTGCCGGGGTAACGCCAGGCAGGCCTTCCAGGAGCGCAAGCCCGGTCGCCCATGGAGCTTCAAAGAAGAACCCCCAAATTATGGCGAAAAGAAGCAGCGAGGCCACGGTCCATGAAGGAATGATCATGTAGACAACCCAGACGAGCAGCGTGATAGAGCACAAAATGATGCTCCATTTCTTCATGCCCATTCCGCCGCCCAATGCGGGCAGAATGGCCAAGCCTATGCCCATGCCGATTGCAAATATGCCCACAACCAGGCCGGCCATCGGCGGGGGCAGATGACGGGCGACTATCATTTCGCCGGGCAGTATCTGCATTGCCACAACGGTCATGCCTGAGATGAAAATGGCGTATATGAGCATGAGCCAGGCCGAACCTGTCTGCATGACTTTCTTGAATTCAGCCCCGAAGGCTGCGCGCTCGTGAGTCGGCAGGCCCGTTTTGTCCTTGGCGAAAAGAATCCAGATAATGGTCACGGCCACAATGACAACGCTCCATACGCTCAATACGCCCTTGGCCCCCAGAGCGCCGAACATGAAGCCGGTTCCAAGAATCCCGATCCCCGCTCCGACGAAGTATGAGCCTGCGCCTATGCCGATAAAGGTGTGGCCCTTCTCGTGGCCGAACCAATGGATCATCGTCACGGGAAGCGAGGCGGTCAGAATGCACACGCCGTAGCCGGCAATGACCGTGAGGACCGCATTCGCTAAGAAGGAATCGGCGAAAAACGGACGCAGACCGAAGCCGATGCTTGCCAGGACGCCCGACAGGATCATCATTTTCCTTACGCCGACAGTATCAACCCATCGGCCTGTAGTGACAGCGAGAACGATGGCCACAAGGCCCGGCAGTGACAGGAGCAGTCCGCCCTTGGCAAGGTCGACGTGGAATTTCGGCTCCCAATACACATGGAGCAGCGGCGCTTGCGCGAACCAGCAACTCCAGATCCCCAGTGCCATCAGTACATAGACCAACAGCATGACCCATTTGTAACCGTCGGACTGCGCGCTTTGATTACTTGACATGGTTACGCCTCCTCATGATGCGTTAGGTAAAAGTAAAAAGGAAAAAAACAAAGAAAAAATGAAACTGGTTAATATAAACACTGCCGGCTTGAGATACCTGGCCGGCACCCTCCCCGCTGTATAAAAACCGGCTCGCGCGGCAAGCAGACCCCGCAGTCGATTTGTCCGCTTGCCCGCGATCCGGCCTGTTCGTCCCCATGCCTTCCTAGGCTACGGCGTTGCCAACCGCGCTACATCCGAAACATTCATCTCCATCATTTTGATGCTGGCAAGCACACGGGCGGTATTCCGCTTGACCGCCGGAAATTGATTCCCCATTTCACTCAGCTCCAGCGCAGCCTGCTTGAGCTGTTGGATTTTTTCGTCCAGCTTTTCTATATCGACTTGGGTCGTCATGAATCGTCTCCTCTTTCTTTTGGACTACGCTTTTTTTCTCAGGTCCTTGAATCTCTTCGCCTTCACTTCGTACCTGGGTAAACTGCCGTAGTCATGAAATTCGATATCGTAACCCAAGTTGGTTTTGAGCCTGAGCTGGTCTTTCAACTCGGCTTGCAGCTCTTTGACCCTGCTTTCATTTCCGGGCATTGCCTCCACCTTCAGCTTGATGCTCTCCGAATCCCCCTGCTTATCCACGACCACTTCGTACTCGTCACTGAGACCCTTGATCCCGCGCACCACCTCTTCGATCGCTACGGGCGACAGAAGAACGCCTTTCACCTTTGTGATGTCGTCAACCCGGCCGACCACTCCTCCCTTGATCAACCGGAATGTGCGCCCGCACGAACACGGATTTGCATCCCATTCGATCACATCCTTGGCGTCAAACCTCACACAGGGCATCGCCATACGGTCCAGGGCGGTGATGACCATCTTGCCCCTTCGCCCGGGCTCTTCGATGATTTCCCCGGTTTCGACGTCTTCGATCTCAACGAGAAACATCGCCTGGTTGACGTGAAGACCGCCCGGCTGGTCCACGCATTCGAAAGACCATGCGCCGATTTCAGTCGCCCCGGCATGATCGAAAACCTTCGCGTTCCAGGCATCCTGGAGTCTCTTTTTCGTCGCCGGAATGCTTGCTCCAGGTTCGCCCGCGCACGTTATTCTTTTTATGCCAAGCGTCTCCGGCGCAATGCCCAGCTTGCTTCTCGCAACGTCAGCCATTCCGAGTATGTAGGTCGGGGTCCCCATCATCGCGGTGGCTCTTAGCTCCTGGATCTTTAGAATCCTGGCCTGCGTATCGAGCACCCCGCCGGGCACCACCTCGCATCCAATCTTCTCAGCGGCATAATGTCCGGCCCAGAAGGCTACGAAAATGTTATACCCGAATGGGATGAAAACACGGTCGGATGGCCGGTACCCCTGCGCCCACAGGATGAATGACCAGCACTCCGCCCACCATTCCCAGTCCTGCCACGAATCGGCCTGGTAAACCGGCTGGCCGGTGGTGCCGCTGGTCTGCCGGAAGTTGCTTACCTCTTCCAGCGGAATGCAAAGGGCATCGCCATACGGAAACGGATCCTTGCGTTGAATGTCTCGCATCATCGATTTTTCCACTTTGGGAACGTGCCGGATATCCTCGAATGTCCTGATATCCGAAGGCGTAACGCCGGCCTTGTCATAGAGCGATCGATGAAATTTGGAATTTTCGTATGCCCATGCAAAAATGGATTTAAACTTCTTTAATTGCAGCGCCCGCAGCTTTTCCTGCGGCATCGTTTCAAGGACGGGGTTCCAGTAAGGCTGTTTTGAAATCATCGTCTAATCTCCTTGTAACTCCCTTCTGTTGGCTTTTTCCGAGCCTGTGTTAAAGGCAGCGGGGAATATGCATTGAAGTAGAAGCGGGGGGGCAAATCTGCGTGAGGTGCAAACAACAATCGGAATTCGGTGCGACGAAGTGCTTGGCGATGCCGGGTGGTGATTTTGAGAGTTCCAACTCCTTTTAAGCTCTTCCAATGATGCCAAAAGAACCACCTCGCCTTCTTTTGCGGTTCACAGGTTAAGTGTTCGATGCGAAGGCCGATCCTGCGCTTCCCGGCGGATGAACGAGGAGGGGGGCGCTGCCGCTCGTATTCTTCGGCTGGAAGCCGCCGCCAATCCCTTCGATCCGCGAACGCAGCTCCTTTGCGGCTTGGACAGTCATCTCCGCTACCTGCTGAAGCCTCGCCAGCCCCATGCTGTTTGCTATCCCTACAACCCAAACAGCCATGGGCAGCCCCCGGCGATTATTAAGGGCCACCGCGACCGCACGAATTCCCGGTAGATACTCCTCGTCGTCGATGGCAAATCCCTGCGAACGCACCCGATCCAGTTCGGCAAGGTACTGTTCGACATTTGTTATGGAATTGGGGGTAAACTGGGGGAGTCCCTTCTCTTCGAGCAAAGGACGGAGCTGTTCGGGAGTTTTTTCCAGGGCCAAAAAGACTTTTCCGACGGCCCCCGCGCAAAGCGGCATGGTTGTCCCCACGGGTGCAGATATCTTGAAGGATTCCCTGGCCTCTGCCGTCGCCGTGATCATGACGCGCCCGCGAACCCTGACCCCTAAAAACACCGTCGCCTCGACCCGGTCCCTGAGACTGTTTATAACAGGCTGGCCCAGCCGGTTCACCTTTATATAGTTCCAGTCGGTAAATGCCAGATCGGCGATCAACGGGCCGAGAAAGAGTCTGCGCTGGTCTTCTCCCTGAATGAGCGCTTTTTCCCGCAGCAGCGCATGCACAAGGCCGTGAGCCGTGCTCGTACTGAGTCCCGTGCGGGCGGCAAGCTCTACCAGGCGCACCCCCCCCTGCGCCTCGGCAACCGCGCGCAACAATTCAAACGCCTTGTGTACGGCGGGCGCCTTGTATCCGCTCCGGTCCAAATCGTATTCCGCTTTGCTCATGCGATCACTGTCGCTCAATTCTTTCAACCGGGAAAAAGGCTATAAAATTCACTGAGATGAACAAAATAGCCGATAGATCGAAACGGCGCAATAAAATATTTTGATGTTTCGACCAAAAAAACCGAAATATTGGCGGATGCGCGAGAAATCGTTTCGAATAGATTCTTCACTATACTGAATCTATTCCGCCCCCAAGGGCCTAACAACAATCTTCCATTTCCGCCAAATCGCAGATCCCGAACCTCAGGGCGTGGGTGATGCTCAAAATGCTTCGAACATTTTTCTCTATCACCGGCGCGCCATCCCCAAGGCTTTGCAGCTCTCTTACCGCCTTTTCCGCCTCTTCGATTTTCCTGCTCATGGCCTTCAGCCTGTTTAGTTCCGTGGCGTCCATTTTACTCATTCATCTGCTCCCTCAGGTCTTTGAATCTCGTCGCCTTCAGTGTGTATCGCGGCAATTGGCCGGGTCTCACCACTTCGGTATCAAACGTCAGGTTGGTTTTAACTTTGAGCCGTTCGGCTATTCTGTACTTCAGTTCCCCTGCAGCCTCGGGGCCCATTTCACCTTCGGTTTCCACCTTCAGGCTGATGGAGTCCATCATGCCCTTTCTTCGGAGCGTGATTTCGTATTCGATCACCTCGGAAAATTCATCCCGCAATACCTCTTCGACGGTCACAGGAGTAAACAGCACGCCGCGGATCTTCAAAAGGTGATCGGTCCTGCCGGCAACCTCGGAGATCTTCATGGAGGTCCTGCCGCAGGAGCATCCGGGAGCGGCCTTCCTTACCAGGTCCTTGGTGTTGAAGCGAACCAGCGGGAAAGAATGGCGCCCGAGCGGGGTAACGACCGCTGTACCCAGCTCCCCGGGCCCCACCTCTTTGCTCGGGTCGTCCACGTCCAGGATTTCCACCAGAAAGAACGGTTCCATGATGTGCAGTCCGTTCCTCTCCGAACACATCGCGGCCCAGGCGCAAGGCTCCGTTCCGCCGATGTGGTCGTAAACCTCGGCGCCCCAGGCCTTTTCTAGAAGCCGGCGGGTCGGACCAGGCAGCGGTTCCCCCGCGCACAGCATCTTCCTTATCCCCATCTCTCTGGGATCGATCCCCATGCTCTTGGCAACCTCGGCCATGTGGAGGCCGTAGGTGGGCGTGTTCATAAGCCCGGTGGCCTTGATCTCCCTTATTTTGGCGATCCTGGCGCTGGTCTCCAGCGCCCCGCCGGGCACAACTTCGCACCCCACTTTTTCCGCCGCGTAATGGCCTTCCCAAAAAGCCACATAGACATTGTATCCAAACGGGATGAAAACCCTGTCGGTTTCCCGGAATCCGGCCATCCAGAGAATGTGGCTCCAAACTTCGACCCGCCACTGCCAGCTTTCATAGCTCTCGGGAACATAGACCGGCTTTCCTGTGGTGCCCGAGGTCTGGCGAAAGTCGCTGACCTCCGTTGCGCTCACCCCCAGCAGGTCCCCGTAAAGGGTCGAATAATCTCCGTGCTGGGCAAGCCGCAGGTCCTCCTTATCCGTAAGCGGTAGCTTCCGGACGTCCTCCATTGTCCTGATATCCTCGGGGTTGATTCCGGCAAGCTTTTTCCGGTAGAGACCCGAGTGCTCCTTCGCATATCCGACGTATTTGCGGAAGTTTTTCAGCTCGATTTGCCTCAGCGCGGCAGGATCCAGCGTCTCAAGCCACGGGTTCCAGTAGTCGCTCTTCTGATTTGCCATCTCTCAAATGCCTCCCTGTGGCGGATGGTCGCAATCCGTTCAAAATCGACAAGAGTCGAATCAAAGGGCCGAAAAAGGGACTTCATAGGGACCGTTATTGCAAACCGGCCTCCTGCGGGCAGCCCCCGCAGAGGTGAACCTTATTCGTCTTTCGAGTGCGAAGCTCAGCTCAATGGAGAGTCATCAGTATGGTAAGGATCGGTTTCCATCCGTAACGAGCGGATGAACAGGAGCGTGAATTCATTGAGGTAACCAAAA
>JAJYTC010000267.1 GCA_021793275.1 Deltaproteobacteria bacterium
GTTCCCATCATTCACCCTGCCGTGGCGGCCACTATGTGGTCCAGGGTAGCGGCATGCTCCTTTTCGGGCTCGATCTTGTAGAAATTCTTTATCCCCCCGTGGATGCCGTAGTAAATCGGTTCGCCAAAGCCTTCTATTACGGCCCTCCTGGTGGGGCCCTTTTCCCTGACGATCATGATTCTCGATGTGTGGACTACTTCTCCCATAAAAATCTCCTTTCGGTCTCCAATTCGCAACGATCGGATCTTTTGAGCCGCCTCATCTCTGTGCGGCCCATCTGAGGAAATTCATTGGAAACAGTTTGCCCGGGCAATCAGTCCTTGCCCCCGGGACCTGCCCGTGCCCCATGACATGTGAGGGAGGGATGTGATAATAGTGACGGAGAATGAAAATAAGGTAAGCCAGTGATTCGAGTTGGTACCGGGTTGGCCTGTCGCGGTCGAAGTTTCCGACAAGGGCGATCCCGATCCCTCTTTGATTCATGTCATCGGCTTTGCAGTGGGCTCCGTCTTCCTGCCTCAACCAGCGCGGCGACATCTCGATCACTCCATCGCCTTTACCAAGAGTTCCATTATCGATCACAAAATCATAGCCGAGGCCGTTCCAGAAACCGCGCGCCAGGTGTGCCCACTGGATTGTCGTGGCGTCTCCGTCATAGGTAGCTGTGTGGTGAATGATGATGTAAGACCATGGCCGAGTCCGGTAAAGGTATAGGACATAGCGAACGCTCCTTACGTCCCGGATGGTGAGTATTTGCCCTGACCGCAGAGCCTCGTTGGGCCTCAGCCCGTTTTCCCGGCAGATGGATTCGGGCGAAACGCCGTACATGCGGGCAACCAACGAGATCGTTTCCCCCGGTCCCACCTCATGATGGATCGTCCTTGCGCCGTCAAAGTAAGCGACTCGCCGTACGATCACCTCTGAGGGTTTAGGCGGGCCAGCCGTCCGGCGGTACGCCGGATAGGGAGGGACCGGGCTCTGCAAACAGCCGGATAGGAGAAGGGCGCAGAGGAGTACCGGGCAAAGGCGCAGGAGGACTCTTAGCGGATCGGAGGCTGCAACGGCGCCGACATACCCGGAGATGCAGCAGCGGGGCAGCATAACCCCTTCGCCCCTTTTGTGGTCCATTTGCTCCCTCGCTCTGTTTCCAAAAGGCCATCGTACATTACTGCGATGTCCTGCGGGTTGGCAAGCCAATTTCAATTATTGGCCTGAGAGGGCTTCGGATATTTTGGCCGCCTTTTCGACGTTCATCTGAGCGAGGATCGATGCCGCCTTGTCGGGCGGCATTGTGGAAATGATGCTTTTGACAAGGCTGTCGTTAAGGCTCCCCATGAGTTTTGCCGCCTGTTTAGGCTTCATTGTGGCGTAAATTCTGGCAAGCCCCTGGATCTTGGAGTTCACAGCGTTCTGTTTCTGAGTCTGAGCGAGCATAACCTGTCTTTGAAGGGCAAGCAGGGTGCGGATCTTCTGTGCGACTTGCTTTTTCAATTGCTCCAGTTGCTTTTCTTCCTCTCGGAGTTGTTCCCGCTGTTGGTGAATCAGGTTTGCTTCCTGTTGAAGAGCGCTCATGGATTGGCCGCCCATCATATTGGTCTCTGCGCTGGAGGCTGCGGCTGAAGGCTTGGGCTCAAGCGTCGGTGAGAGTTTATTTTGCGGTCTTTGCTCCTTTGCCATTGCGGCGGGAACGGCGACGCTTACCCCTGGGGTTGCGTGGAGCGCGCCCACGACGGTCAGGCCGAGTTTTACGCCAAGGAGCGCGATCAGGGTGCAAAGTGCAAATGAAAGCAGTCTTGAACCGGTCTTCCCCCCCTTCATAGCTTTCCTCCTTTATCGACCGTTTTGCGGTGTTCGATCAGAACGGCGGCATAGTCCAGTTTTTTCTGTTCTTCGCGGGACTGGGCAAGCTTGTACAACTCCCTGTCCCTGCTTTCGATATTTTCCAGCGTCTTGACCGCCTTATCGCATTCGATCATGGTCTGCTTGCGCATCTCTACCTCCGTGGTGGCCTTTTCCAACATTTTTATCGCCTGGAGCAATTCATGTTCCAGAACGCCCAGGCGGTCTTTGAAATAGAGATACCTGCCCGTCCCGATTCCTCCACGCTGTTCTTTTTCGAACTGCGCGGATTCAAGGTGAATGACTTCTCTTAACCGCTCGATCTCGGACTCGATCTTCATTCTGGCCGACAGGGCGGCCCCGAGGGCCCCCTGTGCCTGGCGAAGCAGAAATTCGCGCTGTCTCATAAGTGATTTGAGACGAAATTGAAATGGCATCGGTTCTCCAGGAGACTAAGTCAAAAGCCTTTCCAGCGCCGCAAAGGATTCTTCTATGGAGCACCTTTCCGCGACCGGCTGCATGAGAAATTCATTGGCCTTCTCGATCATATCCATCGCGTAATCGGTTCCCTTGTGAGAGCCGCGGGCATATGCGCCTATGCGGATCATATCTTCGCTGTTCTTATAATCGGCGAGGATTCGAATAAACCTGGAAACAAGGTTTTTCTCCCTTTCGGAAAGAAGCCGCCCTGTCAAACGGCTGACGCTTCTAAGGACGTCGATTGCCGGGAAATGTCTTCTTTGGGCCAAATCTCTGTCCAGAACAATGTGGCCGTCTAGAATCGAGCGAAGGGTGTCGGCAACGGGCTCTTCCATATCATCGCCCTCAACCAGGACGGTATAAATGCCGGTAATGGAGGCCCTGTCGAATTTGCCCGCTCTTTCCAAAAGTCTTGGAAGCAGGCTGAACACGCCCGGAGTGTAGCCTTTGGTGGTCGGCGGCTCACCTGCAGCCAGGCCAATCTCTCGGGCGGCCATGGCGAGGCGGGTGGCTGAATCCATCATGAAAAGAACGTCTTTACCCAAGTCTCTGAAGAATTCGCAGACAGCGCATGCCAGAAAGGCCCCTCGCAATCGGACGGTCGCCGGCTGGTCGGAAGTTGCCGCGATAACTACCGAACGCTTTATCCCCTCCGGGCCGAGGTCGTTTTTGAGAAATTCGTTGACTTCCCTGCCCCGTTCGCCGATCAGGGCGATGACGTTAACATCGGCGTCGGTGTATCTGGCCATCATGCCCAGCAGGGTGCTTTTGCCAACCCCCGAACCGGCGAAAATGCCGATCCTCTGGCCCTTGCCTATAGGAAGAAACGAGTTGATAGCCCGCACTCCCAGGTCGAGCTGTTCTTCTATCAAAGGGCGTTCCAGGGGATTGGAAACCTTTCCGGCCAGCGCATAGGGCGTGCCGTCCAAAATGGGCAATCCCGAATCCAGCGGTTGACCGAGGCCGTCGAACACTCGTCCCAGCATGGCCTCGGAGGCCAAAACAGTGCTGGAAGCCTCCTGTACCTGCACCAGACCTCCGGGGCGGATTCCGCTCAAATGCGTCAGAGGACTCAGCTTGATTCTGCTCGCTTCAAAACCGATCACCTCGGCCAGGCCGGCGGCCGGGGCCGAAGGCGCCGGTTCGAGGCGGGCCG
>JAJYTC010000086.1 GCA_021793275.1 Deltaproteobacteria bacterium
CCGGCATTCTGAACCAGTACATATTCCGCGGTGTCGCCAACAGCGATTCAAGCGCGGTCATCGAACCCTCATTTACGGCCTCATGGGAAGGTTTTTCGGCAAATGTCTGGGGCAATGTCGACACCAGCCGTAACAGCGACAACCCTTTCCTGCCCATGCCCGCCTTCGAGACGGGCAACGCTAAATGGAGCGAAACCGACGTAACCTTCTCCTATACAAAAAACCTTACGAAGAATTTTTCGGTGCTGATCGGAAACGTCTATTACGGCGTTCAAAGGCCGCTAAAAAGCCCCTTCGGCACGAACGAAGACGAAGTGTTCGGCGGTGTAAGCTACAACTTCCCATGGTTCACGGCGGCGTTTACAACTTACGGCGAAGTGATGAATACAGTGGATGAATGGTTCGAACTCGACCTCAGTAAGAGCATTCCGCTCCCTATGCTCAATTGTGTGTGCAAGGGAACCACCCTCAACCTGGGAACGAGCTTCGGATACCTTATTCTGAACCACACCAATAACCTCTTGGCATTGAACGGCACTACCGGGAGTTACTCGGGTCCCCAGACCTGCCTCTTGGATTCTATCGTCAATTTCCCGCTCAATAAATATTTAACGCTTGCCCCTACAATCGGCCTATGGCTGCCCCTTACGTCCGCAGCGGCAAACTACCTGGCAGCCAATTCGCTGGATGGACAGGCCACACACTTTTACGGGGGCATAAACATGACCGCTACGTTCTGATAGCCCTTAGGCTGTTCATGATCGGGCAGCGCGCTCCCCACGGCCCATGTGTCTGGGGAGAGAGTTTTTTGAACATCTCCCCGGGAGCGCTCGTTTCAGGGACGAACGTCTACACCCGACGGCCATTGGAAGCGCTTGGCGACCGCGAGCTGTCTTTGCGCCGAGTTTGCGCTTTTGGCCTGCCGGGATGCCGGGCAATTGAACATCGAAGATGGCCCAGAGCGGCTAGGTCATTGCAAGCAGAAAAACCAGACCGGCAAGACTTGTCATAGACAAGGTGCGCACGGCTTTTTTCTCAGCCGCAGGCGTGCCCTTTTGCGCTATGAGCAGAAAGGAGCAAAGCGTGATTACTTCGAAAAAGAAATAAAAAAAGCTCATATCGTTTGCGAGCAGCATCCCGTTAAAGGCGCCCAGGCAAAGAAGCAGCAGGGCGAAAAAGCGGTGCCGGCTTGCTTGTGTCAATGCGGGGTGGTCTCCGCCGGCCTGTATGCACGGGATCAAACATAAGCGCATGGTAGATAAGGCGGCAGCTATGGATGCTACCAGAACCAGCATAAGTGCAATGTCGTCCCCATAGAAGGTGTCCGCAGGGTGTTTTCCATTTTTGATGAAAAACTCCAAAACGGCTAAAACAATTATTTGCGATACCGAAAGGACCTTTATGACCGGATGGTGATGCCTGAAGCCAAAGTAAAGGATGACACACAGTAAAAGGAATCCTGCACTACTTATCGCGGCATGCGGATCGATCCCGAAAACGGACGGAAGACAGAGGCTGAAAGGTACTCGTGGAACCAGCAGCAATGCCACCGCTGCCAGCACTGTGGCGGCAGCGGCTACGATAAGCGACTGCAAAGCCGGCGATCGGACCAGATAGAGGCACAGGGCCGCCATACAAGGGAAAACGATAAGCGAAAAGAGCATCAGCGGTGTGGACATGAGATTGGAGACGGCGAGTTCCATGAGTTGCTCCCTTTCGGCCGCGCAGATAAGAATCTTCTGCGCCTGATGGTGGGGCCGACCGGTCCAGCAGGTTCGCAAAGGCCGGACGACTCGAAAGTAGATTCATTGGATAACCGAAGAGCAGCGGGATTATCCAGCCTTCGGGACTCCTCTTACGAGCAAGTCTCATTCCATCCCTTGCACGGATCGCTATACGCCTTGATTTGAAACGGTTTGACAAGGAGCGAAGACCGGAGGGAGGGCCTAATTCCGAACGTTTCCGTTTACATATGATGTAATCTGAAAATGTCAGGTTAGCATCGATACCCGTGCTTGCTGCCCTACCCCAGTGTTTTGGTCAGATTTATGAAGTCGCTTCTTTCGAAGTTAAGCGTCATGAAAAAGGAAAGCAGGTCCGTGGAATCCCACCTGACCGAGGTGTAAACACGGGTAATGCCCTGGGCTTTGTAGAACTTGAAGCTTTCCTCGGCCAAACGGGCGCCTACGCCCCCGCCCATGTGCCTGGGGTCCACGCCAAGCGTTGCGATCCAGCCGCTTTTGTCTATCCCGAAGCCGAGGGTCAAAATATAGCTGATCATGAACCCGATGACCTTGCCGTCCAACTCCGCCACAAAACAGGCGGAATCCTTGCCGGTGGCGTGCGCGTGAATCAGCTTATCGAAATCGGCTTCGACGGGCTTTTTCGTGATCTCGCTGTAAATCCTGGCTATCCCGTCCGAATCTTCCGGCCTCATCTCCCTGATCAGTGCGATTTTGTCGGCTGAATCCATACCTTCCGTACCCTTTGCAGTGTGATTTCAATCTATCCGAATCACTTTCACTCGATGGCCGACCCAATCCGGCGGCAGGTAGATCCTTCCGCTGTTTCCGCTGAGCCTTACCCTTTTTTCGAGCATCTCTTCGCCGAAGACTTCGAACCTGACCATCTTGTGAACAGCCTCGGGAGAGCTTTCCGATTCCGGAGTCTCCTCGATCGGGATGCGATCTTCTTCGCTCATATCTCTTTCCATCGGCACTTTCACCCGGCCCTGGCTAGACATTTTAGTATAATTAGCCCTCTACGGCAAGCAGTTGGCCAGGCATCCCGCCCGGCTTAAAATGCGTTAAAACCAAACCGCCCCAAAATGGCAAGAACACAAAGCAGCCATAGCCGCGCCTGCCTCACCTTATCCTTATTACCTTCACCCGGCTGCCCACCCAGTCCGGAGGCAGATAAACCCGCCCGCTGTTGCCGCTGGGTTTGACCTCCTTTTCCAGCATCTCCTCGCCAAAAACCTCAAATTTGACTATATTGAGGGCGCCCGGATCCTTTTCCGCAGGCAAAAGAGCATCATTGACCGGCTTTACTTCCCTGGTGACCTTTTTTCCCATCGGCTCTTCATGTCCTGAGCTTTCTCGAGCACCGCGGAAGTTAAGAGGGCAAAGCACTCTACCATCCGAGGAGTACCCGGTCAAGCCGTTTGATAGCTACAAAGCAATCATATTATGGCTATATTTGAATAATCTTAATTCCCAAGACCCGCAACCCTCATGAAAGTTAATCTTGACTAAATACATTATAGCTGTATTATAGCTCCAAAGTGGTTCGGCACCAACTGAAAAGTTATTGTGGCCGGGAAGCAAACCATAGCAAATTCTTCAAACCTGGAGCAGGGGAAGCCATGTTACTGGAAGGGAAAAATGCCATTGTCACAGGCGGATCGCAGGGTATCGGCGCCGCAACCGCTCTCGAACTGGCCGCTGAAGGCGCAAATGTCTGCCTGACCTACCGCAGGCACGCGGAAGAGGCGGATGCCTACGTCCGCAAGATCTCCGAAATGGGCCGCAAGGCCATCGCGGTCAAATGCGACATCGCGGTATTTGCCGAAGCCGAACAAGTTGTCAAGCAAGCTCTCGATGCATTCGGGCGCATCGACATTCTGGTGAACAATGCCGGGATGAATTGGGACGCCGTATCCTGGAAAATGACCGAAGAGCAATGGGACAGGGTACTCGAAGTCAACCTGAAGGGCTATTTCAATTTCACCCGCCACGTTGCCCCGCTGTTTAAGGAGCAGCAGTACGGAAAAATAATAAATATCACCTCGATAAACGGTATGCGCGGGAAATTCGGCCAGTCGAACTATTCTGCGTCCAAGGCGGGCATAATCGGCTACACCAAAGCAGTGGCCAGAGAATTGGGGGCGTTTAACGTCAACGTCAACGCGGTTGCCCCCGGTTTGATCGAAACCGCCATGCTGCGCGATTCATCCAACCGGGAGAAAGTAGTTGATATGGCCATGGGGGAGATTGTGCTGAAGAGGCTGGGTCAGCCTGAAGATCTCGCCTACGTCATCGCCTTTCTTGCCTCCGACAAGGCTCGCCACGTAACCGGAGAGGTCATCAGGGTGGATGGAGGCCAATACATCTAGATCACAGGAGGAGTGCCGATATGTCCGAACTTAAATATCACAAGTTTGAAAAAACAAACGGTGCAGCGCGGATCTGCCTGGCGCGTCCGAAGCATAATGTGCTGAACCTCGATATGATGAAAGAACTCAATTCCGTGCTGGAATCGCTTTGCTCGGACAAGGAACTGAAATGCCTGGTCTTCCTGGGCGAAGGGAAAAGCTGGTGCGCCGGAGTCGAAGTGGGGGATCACAAGCCTGAATGCGCGCCCGAAATGATAGAGACCTTCGACCGGATTTTCGATTTGCTCGGCCAACTGGACGTGCCGGTCATCGCAGCGGTTCACGGCGCCTGCCTCGGCGGAGGAATGGAGCTTGCCATCGGCTGTGACATCGTCTTCGCTTCCGCAAATGCCAAATTCGGCCAGCCGGAAATCAAACTGGGCTTTTTCCCTCCCTACGCGGCGGCTCGGCTTCCGGAAATAGTCGGAACGTCGAAGGCCATCGAAATCTGTACCACAGGCAGGACATACACCGCCCGTGAGGCCCTCGAGCTGGGATTTGTGAGCAAGGTCGTCGAAGAGGAAAAATTCACCGAGACCGTAGACGCCCTGGTCGATGAGATCTGTTACAACAGTCCCCTGATTATTCGCATGAATAAACGCGCCATAAAGATGGTAAGAGGTTGCGAACCCAGGGAAGCGGCAAAAAAAACAAACGATTATTTCCTCAATTCCCTGATGAAAACCGAAGACACCCTGGAGGGAATAAAGAGTTTCGAAGAAAAGCGCAAACCTGTTTGGAAAAACAAGTAGGGCAAGTTGACAGCGGAGAGGACGCAAAAAGCATGGACAGACCTGCGCTGCTGATAATCGACATGGTCAAGGAGACTTTCGATGATTCGAAAAAACTCCCCATCACTCCTTTCGCACGGAAAATAATCGGCCCGATAAACGACCTGATCGCAGTTTTCAGAAAAGAAAACTGGCCGGTCGTATTTGCAACCGACGCTTTCAGGAAAGAGGATTTCATCTTCGGTGGGCGAATGAAGCCTCATTCCCTGGCCGGGACCCAAGGGGCCGAAGTGATAGAAGACCTTGACATGAAACCGCAGGACCTGTGGCTGCCGAAACCGAGGTTTTCCGCCTTTTTCGACACGGACCTCGCCGAGAGGCTCAAAAAGGACAAGGTTTCACTTTGCGCAGTAGCCGGAATCGCAACCAATTTTTGCGTTCTCTCCACCATTTTTGACGCCATTTGCTCCGATTTTCGGGCCGTCCTGCTCGAAGACTGCACGGCCGCCTCTTCTGAAGAAATCCACAGCCGCACCCTTGACAACTACCGCCGCAATCCAATCTATCCTCTTCTAAGAGTGTGCACTTCCACCGAGTTTGCCTCCGACCCGGACGTGGCGGGCCAGCAGATGAAGAGGGAGAAGGCTTTTCGGCTGTAGGTTAATGGCACTTACCCTTGCCTTTCAGCTTGGCCGTTCCGGGCCAAACTCGTGCTTATGCGCAAACCAACCCACACGTCACGCTCGGGACGCCAAGAGGCTGAAGCGAGGGAGGTGTTTATTGGCGGCTCAACGCACCTCCTTTGAACCAGGCAATCGATTACCAAAACTGAACGACTCGACGAAGAGTCCTCGGTGGTGTTGGCACCCCGTCAAAAAGTAACTTCATGCCAGACCGTATTGCGCCATCCGGCCTGCGGGCGGATCGGAGTCACCCCATCGCTCTGGAAGAGCTTTCCATGGCTTCATGGTACCCGTGGTTTATTCGTGAACTGCCGGTTCGCGATTCACGAAGTATTAGCCTGCCGGGAACCTTGAGTTGCGGACCAAAATAGCTGAGGAATGGCTTGTGGTTATCGCAAATCTGGATATGGCTCGCCTCCCCTCGGATCATGATCCTCGCATCTTCAGGCAAGGGTGACCGACCGAGCTCAAATAAGACCATCGCAACCATAACGCGTCATCTGATGGCCTGATTTTCTGCTTTCAGTATTTTCATGCCATGGCAATCTTGGAGGCGAATTACATCCTTACCATATCGTAATCATTGACAATCTCCTCTCCAAGTAGTATTCAGATCTCCCGGCTGGCGTGGCAGCAGTTTCCAGTAGGTGTAAAGGTCTAAATCAACTACCAATTTTTTCGGGAAAAATTTCATGTGGGCCTCCGAGTCGCAATTCGCAAGTCGTTTCGAAAGCTTCTTATACTGGCGAAGCGGGCAGCTCGGCAGACAAGGCAAGGGTTCTGTTGTTCTGCGAGAGTACAACCCTGGGTATGGTCGGCCCGATATGGTACAGATCGTTTATGATCTGGGAAGACTCCAAGAGCGAAAAAAATCCATCTATTCAGAGAACTGCCGCCAATTTGATTCTATAAGCGCATTCGCTATGGCGTACCTTACACATAGACGCTGGGTCTTAACTGAAAGATTGGGCGATGCTGTCAGCGCAGGGCCTCAAAAAATAAAAAAGGTCGTGTCAAGGTTGGAAGCCCGCGGTCTCATCGAGACTCAAGGCAACTTGGTGAAGGCATGCGCGAAGGCGAAGAACTTGGTTATCGACCGCATCGAGGCGTTTGAACTGAAACTCGAGAATTGGCAAAGAGCCGTGGAGCAAGCCGGTCGCCACCTGTGGTTTGCCTCACAGTCCTATATCGTCATGCCAGAACGTAGCACGAGGCTAAAAAACCAAATGGCTGAATGTTGCGTGGCTAGTAATATCGGATTGATTCTGTGTGAAACCGAGGACAATTGGGAGACCCTAACCCATCCGCCGCGTGCGATAGTCCCCACGTCTCACATCGGATGGCTCCTGAATGAATGGGTCGTTTCTGGAGAGTCCTATGCCCGACTTCGAATTGCCAATTGATAGCGTCAAAAGCTCATTCACGCAGTTTAAAAGGCTTGGTGCGTTACCTGGTGGGGGCCAGAAACTTGTATACCACGCAACTGATGCTGAGGGACGATCGTATGCTCTGAAGATTATCAGACAGGACCGGGGCCCCCAAGATGAGAGAACAATCCGAGAGGTCATGGCTGCGGGCAAGCTAAATGCCCCCTTTTTTCCCAAGATTTTCGACGCTCAGTATTGTCGAATCAATGAGACTAATTGTATCTACATCGTAGAAGAATTCATCGATGGCCAGTCTCTGGCGACAATACTTGAGGAGCAAGGAGCACAATCGCGCTCGTCTATCAGGGAGATTGGTACGGCCCTCCTGGAGGCATTGGTTCATATTGAACAAGCTGATCTCGTCCATCGTGACATCAAACCTGGAAATATAATGATCGGGCCGGGTGGCCGGGTTGTGATTATAGATTTCGGAATAGCGCGCCATTTAGACCAAAAGTCTATAACGTCCCCGTACGCCTTCTTCGGTCCGATGACTGTAGGCTATTGTGCACCGGAGCAGATAAGATGAGAAACGTTTAATATCAGTAAGAACCGACCTGTTTGCCATCGGTGTGGTTCTTTATGAGATGACAACAGGCCGCAATCCCTTCCGGGAAGGATGTACAAGCCCCCAGGAAGCGCTCGAACGCTGTCTCAAATTCGAGCCACCCTCGCTATTGGAGCTGGGCTTTCCTAGGGGGCTCAGCGATTTTGTGCAGGGATGCCTAGCAAAAGCAAGTCATCGCCGTCCCGTTTCCGCTCACAAAGCCTTGGAGTCTTTCATTTCAATCCAGTGGGAGGACATGCTCTCATGAGATTCTTCATCCAAATGGGTCATGGAATGATGGCTATGAACCGGGAGCTGATCGAGAAGTTCAATGACGGTCAAAAAAGTGGTGTCATCATCTGGCCGCGTACCTTGACACAAGACCAGATTGAGAGGCATGCTAGTGAGGTCCGGGGGCTCCGGGCATCGTTGCTATTTGATTCCTGTTTCTATTTGCCCTACACATCTCGCCTGAAGATATTGGACCTGCCATACTGGAGGGGCTTTGACTTCAATACGACAGACTTTACAGGTGAGGACGGCATCGAATTTTGCCGGCACGTCGTCGAATATCAAGTTGATAGGCTACAGGTTACCGAGGTACTGCTGCCTGGACGGTACACGAATGTCCGGAACGATGATTGGCTTGAAATGCACGCTAATTTTGCTCAAGCAGCATCAGATATGGGCCTTGGAATTCCCATCTATTCCACCGTTGCGCTCGGTCCAGATTTGATAAGCGACGCAGCATCGTTCGACGCAATTATAAACGAGGTAGTTGACTATCCGGTCGACGGCATATACTGTCTCTATCACTCCCCATCGTTTCTCTACGATAGTGACCTTTTCTTCATGAATCTACTGAGCGGTTTTCTCAGCCTTTCGCTGGCAAACAAGCAGATCATACTAGGATATGCCAATCAGCAGGATCTCCTATTCGCCGCCGCCGGAGTGGAAACCATCGCAACTGGCAACTATAGGAATGTTCGCGCTTTTGACCCCGCCATTTTTGATGAGGAAGAGGACAGCCAACGCCAGAAAGCCACGTGGTATTATGACGGTCAGTCCCTTTGCGAATTCCGCCCGCAGCAGCTTGGTCTGGCCTATCAAAGACTAGGCATGCGGGGGTTTTTTGGACCAGAGAGCCAATATAGCAGAAGCCTACTGCAATCTCCGAATCCCGCCAGCGTCCGCTGGCCTGAACCCATGGCTTTTAAGCATTATATTACGGTCTTGAGAGACCAGTGGCTCTCGTTCGAGAGAAGAATGAGGCGTGAAAGGCTCGAGCTTGTTCAACAGCTTCACCAGTCCGCGCAACGGTACATTTCACAGTACGAGGGCAGGGGAATGCAACTCGTAGATCGAGCCGCTGACACCACAAACGCGATGCCTTCATGGAGAAGCGCCTTGGGCTCATTCAGAGTGGCAGAATCTGCTAGGTTGACGGGGCTCTGAGCCGCCACATCGCTTATAATAAGGCTGTGCTGCAACCTCGCTCACACCTGAAAGCGAGGGAACTCCTGCTGGCTCTTCGAATTCTCCGCAGGTGTTCTATCCCGTAGGCTGTTCTCATTCCGAGATCCTACGCCATCAAATCATGGAAGGCCCCTTTCCGTAGGGCAGCGGGCCAACAATTGCCGCGAACATTCCGCTTCCCGCGTCTAGGCGGAAGAGCGTCGCCCGACGAGCCGAACTGTCCTACCCTTCGGCGACTGGCCGGAGGACGCTGCCGATGGGCCACGGGAGCCGTACGGGGAGGACAAGGATGGGATGTCGGAGTGCAAAAATCATAAGGAATTTAGAAAAACCGGAAGAAGGAGGTTGTCTGAGAATACGAAGGAGCCCGCTTCTTTTGCGCCGAAATAGGCAGCCTAGGGGTCAGATTACCCGTTAACTCAAGCGTTAACGAACCTAACGGCACCGATCCTATACCACCAAAAAGTGGGAACTCTCTACCGCATGCTGCGTTCTCGGACACTATCCCAGGCACACATTCAAGGAGGTGATCAAGCCCTGCCGCCACAGGGCCTTTCACGAGCTTTCAAAGTAGGGCTTGATCCGCCGCAATGCCCTTGTTATAAAAATCGTTTTTGAAAGGAAGCAGCCGCCATGCAAAAACGCAACGACATCCGCAACCTCGCCATTATCGCCCATGTTGATCACGGTAAAACGACCCTTGTCGACGCCATGCTGTGGCAGGGCGGCATTTTTCGTGAAAACGAGCAGGTCGCCGAGCGGGTGATGGACAGTCTCGACCTGGAGCGCGAGAAGGGCATCACCATTATGGCCAAGAATACGGCCATAGTTTACAAGGGGGTGAAGATCAACATAGTCGATACCCCCGGCCATGCGGACTTTGGCGGCGAAGTCGAGCGGACGCTGAATATGGTCGAAGGAGTGCTGCTGCTGGTCGATGCGACCGAGGGACCGCTCCCCCAGACGCGCTTCGTGCTCGGAAAGGCCCTGGCGATGGGCTTGCCCCCCATCCTGGTGATAAACAAAATCGACCGGCCGGACCGGCGCATTAGCGAGGTGCTCGATGAAACCTACGATCTTTTCATCGACCTTGACGCCAGCGAAGATCAGCTCAATTTTCCCGTTCTCTACACCAACGCCAGGGCAGGAATTGCGCTGACCGATCCCGAACACACCGGCCACGATCTGGTCCCGCTCTTCGATACGATTCTTTCCTCGATTCCCGCTCCTTCCTATGACCCGGAGGCGCCTCTTCAATTTCTGGTAACGACCCTCAACCACAGCGATTACGTCGGAAGAACGGCAATCGGTAAAATCGTCAACGGCTCCTTGCGCCGAGGCATGGAGGTCATGCTGCTCAAGGCCGACGGCACCTCCCGAAAGGCCTCCCTCAGCGCCCTCTACACTTACGAGGGTCTGGGCCGCGTAGAGAAGCAAATTGCGCAGGCAGGCGACATAGCGGCGGTCGCAGGAATGGATGACATTTTTATAGGCGATACGCTGAGCGACCCCGAAGATCCCCGTCGTTTGCCCTCCATAACCGTCGAGGAACCTACCATATCCATGGTCTTCACGGTCAACACCTCTCCGCTGGCCGGAAAAGAGGGCAAATACCTGACTTCCCGCCACATAAAGGAACGGCTCGACAAGGAACTCCTCTACAATGTGAGCATTCGGGTCGAACAGGCCGAAACCCGCGAATCCTACCAGGTGAGCGCCCGAGGAGAGCTGCAACTGGCCGTTCTTGTCGAGACCATGCGCAGGGAGGGTTTCGAACTTTCCATTTCGAGGCCCAAAGTCATAACCAGGGAAATCGACGGGCAGCTTTGCGAGCCTGTCGAGCTTGCCACGGTTGACATTCCCGAGGAATTCATAGGGATAGTTACGGAGATGTTAAGCTCCCGGCGCGGGAGAATGACCAAAATGGTCAACAACGGGTTCGGCCGTGTGCGCCTTGAATTCGAACTTCCCTCCCGCGGTCTGATCGGCTTTCGCAGCCGTTTTTTGACCGAAACGCGCGGCGCTGGAATCCTCAATACGCTCCTGCTCGGCTACCGGCCGCACACGGGCGAGATCCCCGCCCGCCAGAACGGAGTGCTGGTTTCCGACCGTGAAGGAAAATCGGTAACCTTTGCCATTTATCACCTGCAGCCCCGGGGAACGATTTTTGTGAACCCCGGCGAGCCGGTATATTCGGGCATGATCGTAGGAGAAAATTCGCGCGCCGAAGACATTTGGGTAAATATCACCAAGGAAAAAAAGCTTACCAATATGAGGGCCTCCGGCTCCGATGAAGCCTTAAGGATCATACCGCCCCGCCGGTTCAGCCTCGAACAGGCGATGGAATACATCTCCGATGACGAACTGGTTGAAGTTACCCCCGCATCGATCCGGCTGCGCAAAAAGAAAAACCGGTAGCATTGAGCCAGGTTCCACTTCAGGCTAATCTGCATGCCGGTAGCCCCTCTTTATTCCTGGACCGTACCGTACACTGTACCGAACCCCTTGCAGGGGCCGGTATCATGCTTACCTGCTTTACTGAAGCTGGTGACGGAAAGGATTCATAAAAAAGGCGAGGAGGACTTCCGGCGATCACGATCAAGCCGGAAAAATATAAAATCATGGACAAATCGGAGTTGATGAAATGAGTCAATCTGCATCCGGAACCGACCATCGGGAAGTAGTCTGGTTGGGAAGACGGCTCGAAGGGATTGTTTTCGACGTGGACGGGACCCTCACCGATTCCATTTCGGCTTATCTGGAGGCGTTCTGGAAAACATGCAAAAAGGTTGATCTCAAGGTCCCCGAAGATTTCAATATCCATAGCATGACCGGCAACTCCGGGTTCTGGGAGCGGGTCGTTCCTGCCGATTACCCCGGTCGCAATGAGAAAATCATACAGTGCCAGGAAGTCGGAAAAGAGATGTTTTGCAATGCGGTCGTCTCGGTTCAAACCTTTCCGGGCCTCATGGAAATTCTCTCCTGTCTTCGCCAAACAGGCCTCAAGCTGGGAATCCTGACCGCATCCATAAGGGCCGCCTTGTTGCCCCTGGAAAACCAGGGCCTGCTTGGCTATTTCGACGCCGTTGTCAGCAGGGAAGACGGCCATAAGCTCAAACCTGCTCCCGACGGCATGTTGGCCTGTCTGGAAATGATGCATGTCGACCCCGTCCACGCCCTGTCCATCGGCGATTCACCCATGGACGTTCGCGCCGGCAAAGAAGCGGGCACACTGACGATAGGGGTTTTGACCGGCCTCGCCGACCGGGCGCAGCTCGAAGTCGAATCCCCCTCTTTGATTATTGGCGGTGTGGGTGAGCTGACGACTGTTCTTGGACTTCCCCGAAACATTGCACAGTAACCGCGGCGGCAATGGAAGCCCCCCGGCCAAACCTCTTCCAATACTGCCGGTCAAAGCGGAAAAACCAGGTGAGCAAGCCATATTTTTCTTGACGCATCCAAGCAGGCCGCCTATACTCTCCAAATACGATAATTGATTCTCGTATTTGGAGAATTACCATGCCCGGCTCGATTGGCACTCTGGAAAAGGCCTTAGAGATCCTCCAGCTCTTCACCTTGGGGCGCGCGGAGTTATCCGCGCCCGAAATCGCGGCAAAGCTCGGCATGCCTTTGAGCACTGCCTATAAATATCTGCAGACATTCCAGCAAAAACAGTTCCTTTCCAAAAACGAACGAACCAATAAATATTTCCCCGGACTGAGCATTCTCAGGCTGGGGTTGTTTGCGGCCGCCAAAACTTCGGTACTGGAAGTCTCCGCTCCTTATCTGGAATCCTTGGTCGAACAATCGCTCGAAACGGCGGTTTTGACCGTGCTCGACGGCCTCAATATGGTTTGCGTGGATGTAAAAGAGAGTCCAAGGGTCTTGAGGATCACCACCGCCAAAGGCAGCACCATGCCTTTGTACGCCGGTTCTCCGGGCAAGGCCGTTCTGGCTTTCAGAGACCAGTCGTTTATTGACTATGTGATTAAAACGACAGGAATTGCGAAAGTGAACAGGAACACGATTACGGAGATCGAGCGACTCAAAGAGGAACTGGCGCGCATCAGGCGACAGGGCTTCAGTGAGAGTGATTCGGAATACGTAGCCGATATTTGTTCGCTGGCCGCTCCGATTTTCGACTACAAGGGGCAGGCAATTGCGTCCATATCGGTGGCCGGATCGGCCGAGAGGATATTGGGAGAAAATAAGAAGAACCTGGTCGGCCTGGTGAAGGAGAGCGCGAAAGGGATTTCTTCGGAGCTGGGATATGTGGAAAACCCGCGGAAATATCCCTGACTTCTTTTCAAAGACAGAACATCCAGCAAGGGAAAGCCTATGAACAAATTACTTACTAAAGAGCGCGGCAGGAAGATGTTTCTTCTTGGCAACGAGGCAATCGTACGGGGGGCGATCGAGGCGGGACTTGCCTTTGGCGCCACATATCCCGGGACTCCATCGTCGGAAATTTCGGCCAACCTGTTCGAGATATCTCAAGAGAGCGATCTCTACTTCGAATACAGCACCAACGAGAAGGTGGCCCTGGAAGTCGCAGCCGCCGCGGCCAATTCCGGCGTGCGCAGCATGGCCATCATGAAACACGTCGGGTTGAATGTGGCCGCCGACGCTCTTATGACTCTCGCCTATGTGGGCGTTAAAGCCGGGATGGTGGTCCTTTCGGCCGACGATCCCTTTATGTTTTCCAGCCAGAACGAGCAGGACAACCGCTATTACGGAAAACTCTCCGGCCTTCCCGTCCTTGAGCCCTCGACGATCGAGGAAGCCAAGGAGATGATAAAGTACGCCTTCGATCTGTCCGAAAAACTTCAGGAGCCGGTACTGTTCAGAACCACGACACGAATAAACCACTCAACGGGAATCGTCACTCTTGGCGATATTGCCCCGCCCAAAACGTCGGGCGATTTTACCAAGGACCCCTTCAATTACGTGACAGTGCCGGCCGTATCGAGAAACCTTCATATAAAACTGCTCAAACACTGGGATGAAGCGAGGAGCATCGCCGAGGGTTCGCCGTACAATTTTATCGAAGCCTGCCCCGGCAATTCCCTAGCCGGGGGGAAAGGTCCGTACGGTATCATCTGCAACGGCGTCAGCTACGGCTATGTCCGGGATGCCGTGAAGGACCTCGATATCGAAGGGAAAGTAAGAATTCTTCGGATCGGTTTTTCCAACCCCATGCCCGGGGCCCTCATCAAGGACTTTCTAAAGGGATGCGAAAAGGTCCTGGTGGCCGAAGAAGGCGAGCCTTACATGGAGGAAGCGGTCAAGGCGTTCGCCCAGGAAGCGGGCTTGACCCTGCCCATCACGGGAAAGGGCGAGGAAGAGTTTTCGAGATTATTCGAGTTCGACCCGGCCGGTGTGAGAAAGGTGATCGCGAGGTATTTCAACGTCCCTTACGAACCGGTCGCCGTTCCGGACCTGTCGGACGTTCCCGAGGTTCCTTCCAGACCGCCTAATCTTTGCGCAGGCTGCTCGCACCGTGCCACCTTCTATATCGTGAAACAGGCCGCAGAGGGGATGGATACCATTTTCCCCACCGACATAGGCTGTTATACACTGGGAGTGCTGCCGCCGCTTTCAATGGCGGACTTTCTCATATGCATGGGATCGTCGGTAAGCACTTCATGTGGTTTTTCAAAGGTCACCAAAAAGAAGGTGATTTCCTTTATAGGCGATTCTACCTTTTTCCACAGCGGCATTCCCGGCCTGATAAACGCGGTTTTCAACAATCACAATTTCACCCTGTTCATCCTGGATAACGGAACAACCGCCATGACCGGCCACCAGCCCAATCCGGGAGTGGACACGAGCCTGCTCAATCTGACGGGATACGGGCGTGTTTCCATCGAAGACATGGTGCGCGCCGCCGGGGTGAAGGAAGTGACGGTAATTCAGCCCTACAAGGTAAAGAAGAGTATTGAAGCGGTCAAAAAAGCGCTGGAATTCCAGGGCGTGTCGGTCGTGATCTCTAAAGAGATGTGCACCCTTTACGCCAAGGGGCTGAAACTTCAGAGCAAACGAAGGTACCAGGTGGGCAGCAAATGCAAAAACCACCGCGATTGCATCAACCTGTTGGCCTGTCCGGCATTCTATCTCAGTGAGGGCCGGGTCCAAATCGATGCGGCGCAGTGCACAGGATGCTCTGTGTGTGCGCAAATCTGCCCTGAAAACGCAATAACACCCATTAAAGACTAACAGAGCATGGAGAAAACCTTGAATACTACACGATTGGTCATAGTGGCTGTAGGGGGACAGGGAAACCTTCTGGCATCAAGCGTGCTCGGGGAAGCCGCGCTCCTCTCGGACATCTCCGTGCGCATGAGCGAAATACACGGCATGGCCCAGAGGGGAGGCGTAGTAGAGTCGGCAATGCTATTCGGAGACGCCCGCAGTTACGTTATCTCCGATGGTGAGGCCGACGTTCTGGTAGGCTTCGAGCCCTCCGAAACGCTTCGTGCCTTGAAAAAATGCAACCGCAATACAATTGTGATCACCAACCTCCATCCGCTGCCTCCCTTTACCGTCGCCATCGGAAAGGGCGTATATCCCGATCTTGACGAACTTCAGGCGACAATCCGCGCGAAAGCCGCGGGGCTTGTCGCCATAGATGCCGTCAAACTTGCACGGCAGGCCGGAAACGAGCTTTCGGTCAACATGGTTTTGCTGGGCGCCCTGATTCGGACCGGCAAGCTCCCGATAAAGGCCGAAACAGTCAAGGAGGCGATTAGAAGCAGGAGCAAACAAGCTTTTGTGGAGTCCAACATCAGCGCTTTTGATCTGGGGTATGGCGCTGCGCAATAGGGAAGGAGAATAGATATGCCTTGGAATGAGCAATTCGAATGTATGCCTCTCGCCGATCTCCGCAGCTTTCAACTCGCCAGGCTCAAGGAAACAATCGCATGGGTCTATGAGAGGGTCCCTTTTTATCGGAACAAGCTCGATGAAATGGGCGTCAAGGCCGACGATATCAAGAGCCTGGAAGATATCGTAAAGCTCCCCTTTACTGTCAAAAACGATTTGAGGGACAACTATCCATTCGGGTTGTGCGCAGTGCCAATGAAGGAAGTGGTCCGCGTACACGCTTCCTCGGGAACGACCGGAAAGCCCATAACCGGCCCCTATACCGCCGAAGACGTCGATCAGTGGACCGAGTGCGTTGCCAGGGTCTTGTGGGCGGCGGGCATAAGGGATGAGGACATCGTGCAGAATTCCTACGGGATCGGCCTTTTCACGGGTGGTCTGGGATTGCATCAGGGCGCTACCCGCATCGGCTGCACGGTGGTTCCCACCAGTTCCGGAATGACCGAAAGGCAGATCCTGCTCATGAAGGATTTCGGCACAACGGCCCTTTTCTGCACTCCATCGTATGCCCTTACCATTGCTGAGCGGGCGGAGGAACTGGGCACCCCCATCAGGGACCTCCCTCTGCGCGTAGGGGTTTTCGGCGCGGAACCATGGACAAACGCCATGCGCAATGAAATAGAGGAAAGAATGGGGATTTCGGCGGTAGATATCTACGGCCTGACCGAACTGGGAGGTCCGGGCATGGCTTATGAGTGTCAAGCCAAGGATGGACTGCATATAAATGAAGACCACTTCCTCGCCGAGATAATCAATCCCGTTACCCTTGAACCGGTCGCGCCGGGGGAAAGAGGCGAACTGGTTCTTACCGCCCTGCAACGGCGGGCTATGCCGCTTCTGCGTTACCGCACCAAGGACATCACGAGCCTGAGAAGAGACAAATGTTCCTGCGGAAGCACGCTGATCAAAATGGACAGGATTACAGGGCGTTCGGACGATATGCTGATCATAAACGGCGTCAACGTCTTCCCTTCCCAGGTCGAGTCGCTTCTAAAGGACATCCAGGAAGTGGAGCTCCAATATCAGCTGGTTGTCGGCAAGAAAAAGCATCTGGACCAGGTGAGGCTGAAAGTGGAAGCCAGGCAGGACGTTTATGATGCAGGCCCGCAGAAGCTTGACGAGGTCCGGAATAAAATCGGAAATCACATCAAGGAAATGCTCGGGATCAGCGTTAATATCGAACTGGCCGCGCCCAAGTCCATCACTCGAAGCGAAGGAAAAGCGGTGCGCGTGATCGATGAAAGGCCCAGGTAGGCGGAGGATCATAAATGGCTCACTGGATGAATCTGGGACAAAATTTAAAGGTTAACGCCAAAAAGTACGCCGACAAGATTGCGTTTAAGGAGAGGCACAGAAGCTTCACCTACGCGCAGACAAATGAGCGGGTCAATCGACTGGCCCATAGCTTGCTCTCACTCGGCCTGAGGAAGGGCGACAAAGTTGCCGTCCTGCTGGAAAACAGCATCGAAATCGTGGAGCTCTATCTGGCAACGGCAAAGACGGGCCTGATCATCGTTCCCATAAACTTCCGGCTGATCGGCCGGGATGTCGAATATATAGTAAACGATTCGGACGCCAGGGCGCTGTTTGTGCACGCTCAGTTCGCAGCCACCGTCGATGCGATCAAAGAGACTCTTGTCAATATCCCGCAGAAGCACTACTTCGTGGTCGGCGAACCCGCCGCCGGCTATAACGAGTATGAGACATTTCTTAAAGGGGGATGCGCGGAGGAGCCGCAGTGCGAGGTGCTGCCCGAAGACATCTGGATCCTGATCTACACCTCGGGCACCACGGGAAAGCCCAAGGGAGTTCTGCGGTCGCACGAATCCCACGTGGCCTATTATCTGATCAATGCCCTGGAATACGGCTTCACCAAAGACGATGTCTGCATGAATGTGATGCCGCTCTGCCATATCAATTCCGTTTATTTCACGTTCACCTTCACTTATCTGGGAGCAACGGCCTACATCCATCCGGCCATTTCTTTCAAGGCCGAAGAAGTGCTGGAGATAATCGAAAGGGAAAGGATAACTTTCATCTCTCTTATCCCCACACATTACAGCCTGATTCTTGCCGTAGGCGACGAGGGCCGAAAACGGGACGTCAGCTCCATACGCAAGCTCCTCTGTTCGTCGGCTCCGGTCAGGCAGAAAATGAAAATGGAAATCATGGAGTTTTTTCCCGGCGTGCAGCTCTATGAGGCCTACGGATCGACAGAGGGCGGCATGGTCACGATCCTTAAGCCCGAAGACCAGTTGAAAAAGCTGGGCTCCATCGGTGTTGAATCCCTGGGCACGGATTCGATAAAACTCCTCGACGCCAATGGGTGCGAAGTGCCGACCGGGGAAGTGGGCGAGATCTTTTCCTGCGGGCCCATGCTTTTCACCGGATATTACAAACTTCCCGAGAAAACGGCCCGGGCATTCCGGGGCAAGTACTTTTCCGCCGGCGACATGGGCAGAAAGGACGAGGACGGTTATTTTTACATCGTCGACAGAAAAGACAACATGATCATTAGCGGCGGGGAGCACGTCTATCCCAGCGAGGTGGAGGAAGTGATCGGAAGCCACCACTGCGTTTACGACTGCGCCTGCATCGGAGCTCCTGACGAAAAGTGGGGAGAAAAAGTCGTCGTCGTTGTGATTCCGAAGGACGGAACCTTCCCCGACGAGATCAGCGAGGACATAATCAAGCAGCATTGCAAAACGAACCTGGCGGCCTACAAACGGCCAAAAGAGGTGATATTCATCAAGCAGGAGGAAATGCCGCGCACCGGAACCGGGAAAATCCTCCACAGGGAGTTACGGCTGCGCTATAAGTGCTGACGCTTACGGGCGGCAGCTCCCTTCGGTTCGTCGGGTGTTGTGACTTCAGCTATGCGCCTGGATGGGGAAAATCCTGTCCAGGCAGCTCCAGACAAGCCTTCCCCTCGAAATCCTGTTGACAGCTTTTTTTTCAAAAGCTAGGTTGTAGCCGTATCGCAGCTGTTTTTCAGCCGAAGGCCACCATCTTTGCAGGAGAGAAATACATGGGAAATCAAACTTCAAAAATGCTCATGTGCAACGCCGACCAGAGAGCCTCATTGATGCGGGTTGCATTGGG
>JAJYTC010000087.1 GCA_021793275.1 Deltaproteobacteria bacterium
CGCCGAGTTTACGCCTCCGCCCGCGCCGACTATCAGCACCGTTTCCCCTGCCTGGAGCCTGCCTCTGCCTATGAGCATCCTCCAGGCTGTAAGCGTAACCAGCAGCGGAGCGCAGGCTTTTGGAAAGCCCACATCGTCGGGCATTTTCACCAGATTTTTCGCAGGCGCTTTAACATACCGGGCGAATCCTCCCCGAACATTCTCGCCGATAATCATGTACCGCGGGCTCATGGAGTGTTCGCCCTTCAGAGTGAACTCGTCTTCGACCGGATTTATGCCATGGTCGATCACGACGCGGTCGCCGGTTTGAACCCCGCTGACACCATCCCCCAAACCCGCCACAACTCCCGCAATGTCGGAGCCGCCCCAGTGAGGCATCTCCAAGCCGAGGCCGGGCCATCCCCGCATTACCCAGATATCGAGGTGATTGAGGGCGCAGGCTTTGACCTCAACGAGGACCTCGCCACTGCCGGGAACGGGGTCTGCCACATCGTCGTACCTTAGAACATCCAGATCGCCGTGCTGGTAGAAACAAAGGGCTTTCATTTACTGTCCTTTCCGGGCGGCACGACCGCCACATTTGGAGAGATCAATTTCCGGACTGGACATTAGCTAAAACCGCTCTAAATAATTTCAAGCGCCGAGGGCAAGAAAACCTTTCATATTGAAAAGGCGCCCTTGGAAGCCTATTATTATACTCTCGAAAGAGAGGTAGGTGATGAAAAAGCCAGGTCCAACGGGCCGCAACCAGAAAAGGGGCACGCTCCGCTGGTTTGTCTTCGCCCTGTTTTCAGTCTTTGTGTGCGTTTCCCTGGTCGGGGCCATAGTGCTTTTCGCATTCTATGTGCAAATCGACCAGTCACTACCGAGCGTCGAAGCCCTGAGGAACTATCATCCTCCGCTGGTCACCAGCGTATATTCAGCCGATGGGAAGCTGCTGGCCGAATTCTATGTCCAGCGAAGATATCTGGTTTCATTGAGCGAGCTCCCGCCATATGTGACCAAGGCGTTCCTCGCAGCAGAGGACGCGGGGTTCTACCAGCAAGGCGGAGTGGATCCGCTCGGGATCCTTCGCGCCGCGATAAAAAACATCGAGGCAGGTCACATCGTACAGGGCGGGAGCACGATAACCCAGCAGGTGGTCAAATCCCTGCTTCTCACCCCTCGACGCACGTTTTCGCGCAAACTCAAAGAGGCCATCCTGGCGCACCGGATCAACAGCTGCCTCAGCAAAAACCAAATACTCTACATTTATTTGAACCAAATTTACCTGGGCGCCGGCGCCTACGGGATAGAGGCGGCAGCCAGGACCTATTTCGACGAACATGCCAGCGAACTCAATCTGGCGCAAGCATCCCTTCTGGCCGGCCTGCCAAAGGCGCCCCACGGTTTTTGCCCGCTTATCCACTTCGCCCTGGCGCGTGAAAGGCAGCACTATGTTTTACAGAGAATGGTCGATGCGAACTTCATAACCGCCGAACAGGCCCAGAAGGCTTGGCAGGAGCCGTTGCATCTGGTCACCGACCCCACGCGCTTCGTCCCGGCAAAGATGAACTATTTCACCGAGGCAGTCCGCCGCGAGGCCGAAACCCGCTTCGGACACGAGATGCTATACAAAGAAGGCCTTACAATCGACACCACCCTCAACTACGGGGCGCAGCAGATTGCCCAAAAGGCCCTTGATCATGGGATTTCCGTGATCGATAAACGACACAGAAAATACCGTGGACTGCATGTCTATGTTCCAAGCGGCGATTGGCCGAGCACCCTGAAGATTCTCGAGAAGTCAAACGGCAACCTGCAAAAGGGCAAGGTAGTCGCAGGACTGATAACGGCTTTCGACGCAAAATCGAAGACCATCTCTGCGAACCTCGGGGTTGGAAAGGCGGTGGTTCTCCCATCGGGCTGGCAATGGGTGCACCTTCCAGTCTGGCGGGCCAAGAAAGTCTTCCGTACGGGCGACGTCCTGAAGTTGAGACTTGACGGGATGCAGGGAGATGCATGGATCGCCAACATCGAGCAGGACCCGGGGATAGAGGGGGCTATCATGTGCATGTCGCCTCTTACCGGCAGGGTCGTCTGCATGGTGGGCGGGCGCAGTTTCAAACAGAGCCAGTTCAACCGGTGCACGCAGGCGGAGCGGCAACCGGGCTCATCGTTCAAACCCATAATCTACGCTGCCGCCCTCGACAAGGGCTTTACCGAGACGTCAATACTGATGGACACGCCGATCACCTTCTTTGACCACAGTGCGAAGGGTTCCTGGACTCCGGTGAATTACGACCGCCGTTTTTGGGGGCCGACGCTGCTCAGAAACGCCCTCATCTATTCGCGCAACGTTCCGACCGTGAAGCTCCTAAGGGCCATCGGGATAAATTATGCGATAAACTTTGCCAGGCAAATGGGGATATCAACTCCTCTCACTCATTCCCTCACCCTTGGCCTCGGGGCCTCGGATGTCACTTTGCAGGAGCTGCTCTCGGCCTACACGGCCTTTCCCGGCCTCGGCCAGAGAGTCGAGCCATACCTGATAGACAAGGTATACGACCGATTCGGTAACCTCATTGAGCAGCACCAGGTAAAAAGAGAACAGGTGATATCGCCCCAGACGGCCTACCTGATTACCAACATGCTCCAAGGGGTGGTGCAACAAGGGACCGGAACACCGGCAAGGGCGCTTGACAGGCCATGCGCCGGAAAAACGGGAACCACAAACGATTTCGATGATGCCTGGTTTATCGGATATACTCCTTCGGTGCTCACCGGTGTCTGGGTTGGCTATGACGATCATTCATCGCTTGGCAGGGGTGAACAGGGCGCGCGCGCGGCCTGTCCGATCTGGGTCAGTTACATGAAGCAGTACCTGAAAGGCAAGCCTGTCGAAACATTTACCATTCCCCCGGGTATTGTTTTCGCCAAGATAAACGACAGCTCCGAGACGATTCCAGGGGCGGACGACTCGGGAACTGTCTATGCGGCTTTTGCCAACACAGTCCCGGCTCCCGGATCGAACCTTGAAAACCAGCAGGATCAGCAGGACCAGTCTGCCGATGTCATCGACAACGGTCAAACGGACGATTCGGCTACTCCCTTTAAACAGGCGCAGCCTGCAACGGCCGGTTCCTACTTCAAATCGGAGCTTTACTAGCTTGCAACAATGGCTCCTATATTCGATCCTGGCGCTCCTTACCTGGGGCGTTTGGGGCTTTTTGCCCAAAGTGGCCCTCGGTTTCCTCGAGCCCGGAACGGCTTTCGTCTTTGAAGCATTAGGAGGCGCTTCAACGGGCCTGCTCTTTATGCTCATTTTGCGGCCCCGCCTCGCCGGGGCGCCGATCATGGGCATAATTCCGGCCTTTTTCACCGGCGTGTTGGGATATTTGGGCCTGATTTTTTTTATGTACGCTGTGCGCCAGGCGGATAAGATCAGCATAGTAGCGCCCCTGACCGCTCTTTACCCTATCGTGACCATTGCTTTGGCGCTGATTTTTTTGGAAGAAAAAATAAACATGGTGCAATTTGTCGGGATCGTTCTCGCGCTTATCTCGATTTTCCTTATTTCATACCAATAGAGATCGAACGTTTTTGCGCCTTTTTTGAACGAAATATTTCGGTCTTCTCTCCAGGCCGAGGTGATAAATGGGAAAATTGGGTCTGCCCCTGGCCGCATGGCTTGTATTTGCGGGCTCCGCGCTGCTTGAGGTGGGAGGAGACGCTGTGGTGCGAAAAGGCCTTCGAGGCGCGAACGTGGCTAAATCGTAGCCGGCGGCCTGATGCTTGCCTGTTACGGCCTGCTCGTCAACACGGTTCGCTGGGATTTCTCAAAGCTGCTGGGAGTCTATGTCGCCGTTTTCGCCATAGTAAGCGTAATGGCCGGCAAATTTGTCTTCGGAGATCACGTTCCAAATGCGACATGGCTGGGGCTTCTCATTATTGTCGCGGGCGGTTTGGTCATCCAGTTCGGCTAAAACTCGATCTGAATGCCCATTTCCACCACTCTTCCCGGCGGAAGGCCAAAATAAGTCATCGGGTTTTGAGCATTGCGGGACATCAAGCTGAATAAGGACTTCCTCCATTTAGCCATTTTTGATTTGCCGGTGGTCAAAAGGGTTTCCCTGCCCAGGAAAAAGGTTGTTTCGGAAAGCTCGGTGCGCAGGCCTAAACCGGAAGCCAGTTCCATCAATTCGGGCACCTTCGGAGTTTCCATAAAGCCATAGCAGGCAAGCACCCTGTAGAAGCCCTGCCCCAGCTCACTCAGCTTGACACGCTCCTGTTTCGACACGTATGGAACGTCGGTCGTGCGAATTGAAAGTAATATCACTTTCTGGTGCAACACATGGTTGTGGAACAGGTGGTGGAGCAGTGCCGATGGAACGCCGACCGGCGATACCGTCATAAAAACCGCCGTCCCCTGGACCCGCATCGGCTTGTGCTCCTCGATATCTTTTAGAAAAGCTTCCAGGGACAGATTCGCGCTCGTCATCTTGCTTGAAAGCTCAGCCCGGCCGTCGCGCCAGGTCACCATTGCAATGGTTATCACCAGGGCTACCCCGAGGGTAAACCAGCCGCCGTCAAAGACTTTGAGAAGGTTCGCCCCGAAAAACGACAGATCGAAAGCTAGAAAAACCGCAACCACCGGCGCGGCCTTCCAAATCGGCCATTCCCAAACACGCCTGAGTACAAAGTAGTAAAGCATCGAGGTAATCGCCATGGTGGCCGTAACCGCGAGGCCATAGGCAGCGGCGAGCCTGCTCGAATGCCGAAATACAAGCACAAGACCGATACAGGATACCATAAGGAATAAATTCACCTTCTCGATGTAGATCTGGCCCCGGGTTTCCGCAGAGGTGTGCTTAATTTGCAATCGCGGGAGGAACCCCAGTTGAATGGCTTGCTGAGTGAGGGAGTAGATCCCCGATATCATAGCCTGTGATGCGATCACAGTAGCCATGGTTGAGAGCAGAACCATAGGGAAAAGCAATGTCCTCGGAACCAGACCGTAAAAGGGATTGGAGGACATTTGCGGATGGGCGAGCAGGAGCGCTCCCTGCCCAAAATAATTGAGGAGTAGCGCCGGGCAGGCAACGCTCAGCCAGGAGAGCCGGATAGCGTTTCGGCCGAAATGGCCGAGGTCGGCATAAAGCGCCTCGCCTCCCGTTATGCAGAGCACCACGGCGCCAAGGACCAGAATTCCGTCAAAGCGGTTGCCCATAAAGAATTTGACCGCGCATACCGGATTGACTCCCCTGAGGATGTGCGGATTTTTCAAAATTTCGACGACGCCGAGCGTCCCTATGGCGGCAAACCATACCATTAAAATGGGGCCGAAAATCATGGCGATATCGCCGGTCCCGCGGCGTTGGACGGAAAACAGCCCCAGAAGAATGACGCATGTTAAGGGCACGACAAACGGCGACGCCGCCGAAGTAGCCACTCTGATCCCTTCTACTGCTGAGAGTACGGAAATAGCCGGAGTGATGAGGCCGTCTCCATAAAGCAACGCGGCGCCGAGAACTCCTGCGATGAGGATTCCCGCATACATTCGTGGCGAAATTGTCTTCTTTTCGGATGGAATGAGGGCCAAAAGCGCATAAATGCCCCCTTCCCCCCTGTTGTCGGCACGCAGAATGAAGAAGACGTACTTGATGGTCACTACCATCGTAAGGGACCAGAAAACAAGAGAGAGCACCCCGAGAACATTCATCTCGTTAGGCGGGATTGCGTGCATGCCATGGAAACATTCTTGTATCGCATAAAGCGGGCTTGTGCCTATATCTCCATAGACAACGCCCAGAGCCCCCAATGTGAGCGCGAGAGTGCCTGCGCTTCGGCCGGTTTGATTACGGTTGGATCGCTCAGCCACCCTGAAATCCCTTTCTCTCCCAAAGCATTCCCTGATGATACGGGACAAGGGTGACTTTCACCACAAGAACCTTCTGAATGCAACCCTTAAACCATCCAATGCCGGTCGTGATTGAAAAAAATCAATACTGTTCACTCTTCACTGTTCACTGCCCCTTTCTGTCCCGGACCGGGACAAGAAGAAGCGGCACAGCGGAGCGGACGGTCAGGTTTGGCGTGGCGCTTCCCGACCAGAAGGCGTCCATGCCCGTCTTTCCGTGTGTCGCCAGGACGATCAGATCGCCCCCCGTCTTCTCCAGACAATCTACGATCACCGATACGGGGTCGCCGCGCCGCACGCGGGCGGTTGCCGAAACCCCTTCCGCCTGCAAGGACGCAAGGCGCATGCGCAGGTACTTTTCCGCATCCTGCTCGACAAGGTCCAGAAGGGCATGTGTGGTCCGGGGGAGCATCTTTGCAGTGGCGGCGTTCTCACCGGAAAGAGTGCCGAACGTATGAACAGCCATGATAAGATGGAGCTCAGCCTCGAAGACTTTGGCAAGGCCCGCCGCAATCCTCAGCCCCTCTTCGTGATCGGGGTTGCCGTCCACGGGCGCCAGCATCCTTTTGCATGAAAAAACGGTTGCAGCGCCGCCCGGACTCGGATGAATCAGCAGGACCGGCGCAGTGGCGAGTCCACTCACCTGCTGGGCGATTCTGCCATACACGAACCCGCGAAGGCCTCCTCGTCCGTGGGTACACATCACGATCAGGTCGGCGCCCAGTTCCCCGGCATGTTCGGCAATGCTTCGCGCAACATCCTTCACTTCATCGCCGTGTACATGCATTTCAACCTGAATTTCCGGCGGGAAAACCCGTGCGGCCACTTCATCGAGATATCCTCGGGCCTCCTGCGGCCCGCTGAGATGCCGTTCTCCATGGATTTGCCGCGGAGCGCCCTTTTCGACGGTGTGCATAAGGGTCACTTTGGCCCTCAGCGCGCGGGCAAGATAAACCGCTGCGGACAGCGGAGCTTCCGCAAGTTGCGAACCATCCAGAGGGACCAAAAGATGTTTGAACATTTCGTTACCCCCCGGTGAATACCTGATAAATCAAATAGATGTTCAAAGCAAGGATCAGGGCCGCCACGATGCCGGCAAGAACCGTCACCGCGGCGCTGTTGACCAATTCTCCCATCACATCTTTACGCCTTGTGAACACGATCAACGGAATTATAGCAAACGGGAGCCCGAAACTGAGGACAACCTGGCTGATTACCAGGGTCCTGGTGGGGTCCAGCCCCATGAGAATTACGGCCATCGACGGCGCGATGGTTACAAGGCGCCGTATCCATACCTTGATTCTCCGCTGAAGAAAACCCTGCATCACGGTCTGGCCGGCCATCGTCCCCACGGTGCTGGAAGAAAGTCCGGACGCCAGGAGCGCGACAGCGAAAATAACGCCGGAGGCCCTGCCCAGCAGCGGCTGCAGCGTGTGATATGCGGTCTCGAGGGTCCCGACCCCGGTCAGCCCGTGTTTGAAGAATGTGGATGCGGCCATGATCAGCATCGCCATATTGATCAGGCCCGCAATCCCCATGGCGACGATCACATCGACGACTTCAAAGTGGAACAGCCGCTTTCGCTGGCTCGGCTCCTTTACGACAATGCGGCCCTGGGTAAGGGCGGAATGCAGGTAAATCACGTGAGGCATGATCGTTGCCCCGACAATCCCGGTGGCGAGCAGTACGCTTTGCGCGCCGGAAAATTCCGGCACGACCGCATGGTAGAGCAAAAGGCCCCAGGCAGGTTTATCCAGCACGGTCTCGATCAGGTAGCTAACCGATACGATACCCACAAGAGCGGTTATGACGGCTTCGAGTGGGCGAAAACCAAAACGTTCCAGCCCCAGGATAAGGAAGGTGGAGACTGCGGTCAGGACGCCTGCCGTCCAGAGGGGAATGCCGAGCAGAAGGTTGAAGCCGACCGCCGCTCCTATGAACTCGGCGAGGTCCGTCGCCATCGCCACGACTTCCATCACTGCCCACATCGTAAGAACGACAGGACGAGAGAAGCGGTCGCGGCAAAGCTCGGCCAGATTGAGTCCGGTAGCTATGCCCAGTTTGGCTGAAAGGATTTGGACCAGCATAGCCATCAGGCTGCTCGCGGCGACGACCCAGAGCAGGGTGTAGCCGAACTGAGAGCCCCCCTGGATGTTCGTGGCGAAATTTCCGGGGTCGATGTAAGCGACACAGGCGATGAAGGCCGGCCCCATGAAGGGAAGCAGACGAGTTAGCCCCCTTTTTTTGCCGCCCTTTTCGCTCAGGATCTCCAGAGCGGAATCTACCGTGCCGTGCCTGTCCGCCTTTCCGTGAGGCGCCATATTGACATTGTCCATGATTATCTTCGCCCGTTATTCTAAAATCCGGATATTTATTCGCCTTCCAATGCAATTACCTTTAGAATCGGGTCCGGATCATGATCAGGCAAACAATATAATCAGTTGGAGACTGAAAAATGAATGATTCGATGAAAGAAAAAGGAATCGAACTGCTTGAAAAACTGAGCCAGGCGCACGGGGCGCCCGGGCAGGAAAACGAAGTGCGCCGGATCTTTAGAAAGGAATTAGGAGAAGGCGTACATACCGACAGGGCAGGGAATATCTTTTGCGAAAAAAAGGGGGCTGCAGACCACCCCAGGATTCTTATTGCCGCGCATATGGACGAAGTCGGGCTCGCAGTGCAGTCAATAACAGACGAGGGCCTCATCAGGTTTGTCACCCTTGGCGGCTGGTGGGCGCATACGCTTCTCGCCAAACGCGTGCGCATCCGCACAGACGAAGGCGTAGAGATACCGGGCGTAATCGGCGCGAAGCCCCCCCATTTTCTTTCCGAAACCGAGCGTGAAAAGGTGATGAACATCGAAGAGATGTTCATCGACGTTGGCGCCAGGGATGCCGACGAGGCGCGGGCCTTCGGAATCGGCCTCGGCGACGCCGTCGTGCCGGACAGTTCTTTTACCCGGATGCGCAACCCCGATCTTCTGCTCTCGAAGGCTTTCGACGACAGGGCCGGACTCTCGGCAGCGATCCAGGCAGCTGTGGAAACCGGTAAGACCTCGCACCCCAATACGGTTATCTTTGCCGGAACGGTCCAGGAGGAGGTTGGAACGCGAGGGGCGCGGGCGGCGGCATTTTCAGCCTCACCCGATCTTGCCATTGTTGCCGAAGGCGCTCCGGCCGACGATTTTCCCGGCGTCGGCAAACAGGACCGGCAAGCCGCCATCGGCTGCGGCCCTCAGATCAGATTTATGGACCCCTCAGCTATTCTTAACCGGGAGTTCATCCGGTTTGTAATCAAAACAGCCGAAAAAAACTCCATTCCCTACCAGCTCGCAGTAAGGAGAAAAGGCGGGACAGACGCCGCTCCCATCCACCTGCACGCTCGCGGCGTACCCACAGTGGTCATCGCCGTCCCGTCCCGCTACGTCCACACTCACAATACCATACTCGATATCTCCGACTACCTTGATACCGTGAAACTCATCATCAAACTGATCGAAACCATTGATGGAGACACAACTCAAAGGATCGGGGGTTTTTCAGATTGACCATCTTCCTGAACTTATTGAGTGCCACCGCTCTTTCGAGCTATCAACCTGTCCACGGACCACTTGCCTGCTCCGGTAATCATGAGCGCCAGGGCCATGCCGATGACAAGAAGGTGATATTCGAACCCTTCTCCTTTCTGTGTTCCGAACCAGTTCATGAAAAAACCGTATTGCCAGTGAACAAGGTAAATGGCGCCGATCATGTCGCAAAAAATCCCGAAGGCGCAGAGCCGGGTGAGAAAACCCATGATAAGGCCAATCGCGCCGAGCGATTCGGCGGCAATCACAAGCAGGGTCAAGATAACCGGCACATGCCAGAACTTGGAAAACATCGCAATAGTGCCCGAAACGCCCGGGCCTCCGAACCATCCAAAAAGTTTCATAGCGCCGTGAGGGAACATGACCCCGCCGAGCGTAATCCGTATGATCAGGTTTTGCCATGTGTCATCAGTGCCAAAGAACCATTTCATCTCTCTTTCCTCCCGTGTCTGGTCCGCGGCTCCCCGGCTAAATCTCGGCAACGGGACCGCGGGTTTGTAAATGCCCCGTTTCATTTCGTAACACGCCTTTTCTACCGATAGGAGCGGCAATATATTCATTCAAGGCCTCCATGTCTCTATGCAAAAATGCTTTTACTCGATAAAGTTTTAAGAAAAGTCGGCATGTTTTTCCGGCCGTCCGGGCTTTGGGAGACTTTTTCCCTGTTTTTTCAACCTCCTCGGTTATGGAGTAATGTAATGGAAAGAGATGAAAGAAAATCGCGTTTTGAAGAAATTGACATCTATCCGGTCACTTGCCAAAGACTCTCCAGCGGCAGGTCCGACCTCGATGTGCTCGAGGGGATAATCGAAGGCGGAGCGCAGATCGTTCAACTAAGAGAAAAAGACCTCTGCGAGAGGGACTTTTTCCAACTGGCCCAAACATTTAGAAACCGCACGGCAGAAGCCGGCATACTGCTCATCATCAATGACCGGGTGGATATCGCCCTTGCCGTAGGAGCTGACGGGGTCCACCTCGGCCAGGATGATTTCCCTGTCCGCGCGGCCAGAAAGATCGCCCCCGACCTGCTGATCGGAGTGTCTTCGCACAACCTCGAGGAAGCCTTGCGCGCGCAGGATGAAGGGGCCGATTACGTCAATATCGGCCCGATCTTTCCCACCGGGACAAAGGAAGGCATCGAGGGCTTCCTCGGCCCGGAGGCCATTTCCAAAACAGCTCCCCTGCTCCGAATTCCCTTCACCGTAATGGGCGGTATAAAAGAGTCGAACATACGGCAGGTTCTGGAAGCGGGGGCCAGAAAGGTCGCCGTGGTTACCGCCGTAACGCAGGCGCCCGACATCGCGCAGGCTGTCAGGTCTTTGCGTAATATCGTGCGCGAGTGGTATGCCGGAGAATGATTTGTCTTTGGCTCCCGGCTCCCTTGATCGATAATTCCTCAATTCACTCCTTGATTTTTGGCGTTGCCGGTTTATATTGCTTAGCACTCAGCGAAAAAGAGTGCTACCATAATGCCCGACAGCCCTTGGGGCAAATACATCAAAAAATCAAGGAGTGCAGCAGAATGGCCTACAGACCGCTTCACGACAGAATCATCATTCAACGGCTCGAAGAACAGGAAAGGACCGCTGGAGGCATCATCATTCCCGATACCGCCAAAGAAAAACCGCAGCAGGGAAAAGTGATCGCCGTCGGAACAGGGATCGTTCTAAAAGACGGCAAGACCGTCCCCTTGCAGCTAAAACCAGGCGACAGAGTGATCTTCAGCAAGTACGGCGGTACGGAAGTTAAATTTGGAGATGAAAACTACCTGGTGATGCGCGAGGACGACATCCTGGGCGTTATCGAGTAAGCAAGGCGAAGGAGGATCGAAAAGATGCCGGCAAAAGAGATCAAATATGATGTCAAGGCAAGAGAGAAGATGTTGAAGGGGGTTGACACTCTGGCCAACGCGGTCAAGGTGACCCTTGGTCCCAGAGGACGCAACGTCGTGCTGGAAAAGTCCTGGGGTTCACCCAATGTCACCAAGGACGGCGTAACCGTCGCAAAGGAAATCGAGCTGGAGGATAAGTTCGAGAACATGGGCGCGCAGATGGTCAAGGAAGTTGCGAGCAAGACCTCGGACGTAGCAGGCGACGGGACGACTACCGCGACGATTCTTGCCCAGGCCATCTATACCGAAGGCGCAAAACTGGTTACGGCCGGACACAACCCCATGGCCCTCAAGCGAGGAATCGAAAAGTCGGTCCAGGCGGTTGTCGAGGAACTTAAAAAGCTGAGCAAACCCACCAAGGATCAGAAAGAAATCGCCCAGGTCGGAACGATAAGCGCCAACAACGATCCGGGTATTGGTAATATTATCGCCGAGGCCATGAACAAGGTCGGCAAGGAAGGCGTGATCACGGTCGAAGAAGCAAAAAGCATGGAAACCACTCTGGACGTGGTGGAAGGCATGCAGTTCGACCGGGGCTACATTTCCCCCTATTTTGTCACCGACCCCGAACGGATGGAGACGGTCCTCGAAGATCCGCTGATATTGATCAACGAGAAGAAAATCAGCAATATGAAAGACCTGCTGCCCATTCTCGAACAGATCGCAAAGATGGGGCGCCCTCTTCTGATCATAGCCGAAGACGTGGAAGGAGAGGCGCTGGCGACCCTGGTAGTGAACAAACTCAGGGGCACGCTCAGGGTCAGCGCCGTCAAGGCCCCCGGGTTCGGCGACAGGCGCAAGGCGATGCTCGAAGACATAGCAGCCCTCACCGGCGGCCAGGTAATCTCCGAAGACATCGGAGTCAAACTGGAAAGCGTAACGCTGAGGGACCTCGGCTCCGCCAAGCGAATCAATATCGACAAGGATAATACGACGATCGTCGACGGCGCCGGTTCACGCGACGCTATCGAGGCCCGGGTAAAGCAGATCAGAGCACAGATCGAAGAAACAACCTCGGACTACGACCGTGAAAAACTCCAGGAAAGGCTGGCAAAGCTGGTGGGAGGAGTCGCGGTAATAAAGGTGGGCGCAGCCACCGAAACGGAGATGAAGGAAAAGAAGGCGCGGGTCGAGGATGCCCTCAACGCGACCAGGGCCGCTGTGGAAGAAGGGATTGTCCCCGGCGGGGGCGTCGCTCTTCTGCGCTGCGTGGGAGCGCTCGACGGTGTGAAAGTCGAAGGAGAGGAACGGTTCGGACTCAATATTATAAAGCGGGCGCTCGAGGAACCGATTCGGCAGATAGCCAATAATGCCGGCAAAGAAGGTTCGGTCGTCGTCGAACGTGTCAAGAACGGCCAGGGATCATTCGGTTTCAATGCGGATACCGACGAATACTGCGACATGGTGGAAGCGGGCGTCATCGACCCGACCAAAGTGGTCCGCTTCGCCCTCCAGAACGCCGCCAGCGTCGCGTCGCTTCTGCTTACAACGGAAGCGATGATTGCAGAAAAGCCCAAGAAGAAGGCCCCCCCCATGATGCCTCCGGGCGGTGGAATGGGCGGAATGGGCGGAATGGGTGGAATGGGTGGAATGGGCGGCATGGGCATGGATGATATGTATTAATTGAGAGCTGGGGCCGGCGAGACGCAGCACTATGCCGGCGGCCCTTCTGAACGAGCCGTGAATTCCAGGCAAGCCGGGGCGAAGTTTTTTGCCCCGGTTTTTTTGGTTCTTCCTCAATTACGGTCCGGGTTTCAATAAAGTAATTCGCTGGAAGCCGGCAAACAAAACAGCAAGAGTCAAGATTATGACGAAGGCCTATCCCGTGGTCCGAGGCGCATCGACCCCTGCGTAGCTTTCCAGGGGCGCGGCAGCCAGCGCAGGGTGAGCACGCAACCCGGTCTCGGAGCTGCCCGCTTCCATTCGCCTGGCGAGACCCCTATACCTTCTTTGTCTTTCACCGGCAAAGGGGATGCTGCGGTCGAACCTCAACTGCGAGATTTGCTCTGATACGAGCCCTATTAGAAAAATCAAAACTGAGAATACTATCAGCATCTGAGAGGTTGGACCGTAGCGTCCGTGCAGTATGAAAATCTTGTAGAGACCATAACTTACCCCTACCAGGAAGGTGAACACGCCCGCGGGCAGAAAAATCTTGAGGGGGGAAAAAAGGGTCGTTATTTTGAAGATGATAAGGAAAAAACGCGCTCCGTCCTTGAAAAGCCGGATTTTGCTCTTGGTGCCCGCAACCCGCCCCGGACTTTTTATCGGCAGGTACGCCAGGCTGTAGCCTGAGCGCACCGTGGCCAGGGTTATGGTCGTAGGGTAGGAAAAGGTGTTGGGAAGCAAAGAGACGAATTCCTTTGCAACTCCGGCCCTGATCGCCCGGAAACCGGAGGTGAGATCGTCGATCCGGCGGCCACACACGTAGGAGGCAAACCGGTTATAAATCCTGTTCGCCAGGCTTCGGTGAAGGCTTCTCTTTGAACCCGAAGTCCGTGCGCCGACCACCATGTGGTATCTTTCGAGCAAATCGAGCAGGGCCGGAATCTCTTCGGGCGGGTGCTGCCCGTCGGCGTCCAGCATCACAAGGCAAACGCCCCTGGCATGCCTTATGCCGGTCTTTATTGCCGCACCGTTTCCAATGTTGTAGGGGTGGCACAGAACGATCGCACCGGCTTCACATGCCATGTCGGCCGTTTCGTCCGTAGACCCGTCGTCCACGACGATGATCTCATGGCTGCACCCTTTTTCATCCAGAACTTTTCGCACCCTTGCGAGTATCGATTGAATTCCCTGCGCCTCGTTCCTGGCGGGGATTATGACGCTTACCAGTGGATTTTCCGGGGAGTTTCTGTATTGCACCGTAGCTCCTTTTCGCCTCTGCCCTCAGGGGCGGAAATCTTCGATGGCATGCTCCGCTATGGGGAACCGGAGGTGGGAAATTTACTCCTCCCATTACCCGACCTGAGTTGCGGAAAGCCTCTTAGCAGGCAAAGCACGATTTATGCCGCCGGAAATATTCGAAGGGCGCAGAAATACCCAAAAATGAACCCCTTCTTCTAAAGGTCGCACGACCACCCACTGCGTTATTGAAAACAGCGCATAGAGAAATTACAATAAAAGAGTTGCGGCCTTACCGCCTTCGTACAGTTGCAATACACAAGGAAAAGATGCAGTGTCGCTTCTACCCATATCCATATATCCGGACCCGGTTTTACGCCAAAAGGCCGAACGCGTCGAAAATATCGACGACTCCATTCAGCGCCTTATAGATAACATGATCGAGACGATGCACGAGGCGCCCGGGATAGGTCTTGCGGCAAATCAAGTGGGGCGCCCCGTAAGGGTGGTGGTCCTGGACGTTGAGCGCCGGGAACCGGGCGCCGGACTGCTGGTGCTCATAAACCCGGAACTGATAAGCGCCGCGGGCAAGACAAAGTCCGAGGAAGGCTGTCTTAGCATACCGGGATATTTTGCAAGCGTAACCCGCCACCAGGAAGTCGTGGTACGAGGGCTGGACCGCCAGGGCCAAACGATCGAAATAGCCGCCGACGGCCTTCTCTCCATTGCTCTCCAGCACGAAATGGATCACTTGGAAGGCAAATTGTTCATCGACCGGATAAGCGCGATTGCCAGGGATATTTTTAAAAGAAGATGGAAAAAGAAATTGAGGGAGGAGGGGGCAGAGCCGCAACTGTGCCTGGACTAGTATTCCTCGGAACGCCTGATTTCGCCGTTCCATCCCTGCGAAAATTGCTCGAATCCAAGGCGGACGTCCGCCTTGTGATTACGCAACCGGATCGGGCAAGCGGCAGGGGGCGAAAAATCCATCAGTCTCCAGTCAAAATGTTGGCGATTGAGGCAGGGCTTCCCGTATACCAACCTGAACGCGTCCGAGGAACCGAAGTCATCGAGAATATCCGCTCATACGGCGCTCAGTGCGCCGTGGTGGTGGCTTTCGGTCAGGTCCTTCCGCAATCTTTCCTCGATATCTTCCCGCTCGGTGCTTTGAACATCCACGGGTCTCTTTTGCCCCGACACCGGGGAGCAGCGCCCATTCAGCGGGCTATACTCGCCGGAGAAAACCTCACGGGCATCTCGATAATGCTTCTCGACGCAGGGGTGGATAGCGGCCCGGTGCTTTTGCAAAAAGAAGCATCCTTCGGCCCTGAAGATACTTTCGGCACGGTTTACGAAAATCTTGCCGAAAAAGGCGCCGAACTTCTCCTGGACGCCCTTCGCGACTGGTCTGCGGGACGGATTTCCCCCCTCCCCCAGAATAGCGGTCTGGCAACCTACGCCCCTCCCATAAGAAAAGAAGAATTGCGGATTCATTGGAATTCTCCCGCGAAAGATATTATAAACAAAATCCGTGCATTTGATCCTGCGCCCGGGGCGTGGTTTTCTCTTTGGGGTAAAAGGGTCAAGTGCTTTCGCGTCGCTTCGGTTTCCTGGGCGGCCGCAGGTAGTGCCGGCGAGGTGATCGGGGTGGCGGATTGCGGCCTGATCGTCGCGGGAGGCTGCGGCGGGGCGCTGTGCCTGGGAGAGCTTCAAATGGAGGGGATGCGGCGCATGAGCGCGGGTGAATTTACTCGCGGCAGGCCCATACCGCAAGGCTCAATTCTGGAATGATTCAAGTGGAAAAACCGACTGAACTTCTCCGGGAAGGATTGCTTCCCGAGTCCAGCCCGAAGGTCGTTGCTTCGGAAAAGCGGATAATAATATCACTCGTTGCGCTTTTCGGGATCATCGCTACCGCGGTGCTCGTCCTCCTGTATATAGTGCCTTATTATGGTTTCCATCGTATATCGGTCCATCTTCCCCTGATAATGGGGGTCCTGACGGGCCTTGCCGGAACAGTGCTGCTGGGCAGCCTCGTCCTATTGGCCGCCGTTTTCGCCCTTGGCCACGATATTTCCTTTTCGCGCAAGCTCCGCAGTGTTGCGATACGGCAGTTGCTGCCGATCCTGATCGCCATCGGCAGGCTGGCCGGTTTTCGCCGCGAACAGGTCCAGCATGCGTTCGTAGCCGTTAACAACGAACTCGTTTTGGCCCAGTGCCGCAACGGCAAACCGCTCAAGTCGGTCCTGCTCCTTATGCCTCACTGTCTGCAGGATAGAGACTGCAAGGTAAAAGTCACTTACCGGGTACAAAACTGCAAGCGCTGCGGCAAGTGCAGCATAAAAGACCTGCTCGAGCTTTCCGAAAAATACGGCGCGCACCTCGCGGTAGCCACCGGAGGCACCATTGCGCGTCGTATAGTGATCGATACCCGCCCCGACCTGATCATAGCAGTAGCATGTGAACGGGATCTTACAAGCGGCATCCAGGATACGACTCCCCTGCCTGTTTTCGGGATTTTCAACCAGAGGCCCTTCGGGCCGTGCATCAATACTCGTGTCGCACTCGACCGGGTCGAGGCCGTGCTCAAGACAGTGTTTCCGGAGGGGCGGGGGAAAACTGAAGACTGAGGCGCCCTCCATGCCCGGCGATCATCTAAAATTGAAAGAGCTTACCATGAGAGGCCTCAAATCTGTCGATTCGCTCGGTCAGTCGATGACCTTTGGATTTGTGAAGCATGTTGTTTTTCCGACAATTTTGCGTGAGAATTAGTCAATGTCTCTATCGGTTACAGCAGGAGGGAGGTAAACGTTGATACCGGAACACAACCAATCTGGTGTTCTTCCGCCTTTTCTCCCTGGCTCAACGCCGGCAAGCCCTGGATCGATGGCGCCTTACAGGGTCTCACTCCTTCACGTCGCGCAGAGATTCGGAATAAACGAGGTCAGGATAAGGATCCTTAACGGGTTGGTTGCATACCGAAGCCAACTACGCAAGGAGGGGATCTCTGCTGGATTTCAGTGGGTGGATGGAAGCTTTGTGGAACATTCTGAGCGCGTTTTAGGTCGTCCACCCGGAGATGTCGACATTATAACTTTTGCACAGCGCCCAAAACAGTATCGCGATCCCGCAATTTGGCGGGTATTCGTTCATTCCAGACCGGATCTTTTTGACCCAACACAAACCAAGAAACAGTACCTGTGTGATGCCTATTTCGTTGACCTATCGACAGATCCTCTTTTTCTAGTGAACCAGACAAGATATTGGTTTGGGCTGTTCTCTCACCAACGGGAAACCTTCCTCTGGAAGGGCATGCTTGAGGTGCCAATTGGTGCGGACGACGCAGATGTCTGTGCCTTTTTGGATGGAGGAGGGGAGTATGGCTCATAGGTTGAGGTTAGAAGCACTTCAGGCCGAGATTTCGGCTGTTGATGCGCTACTCAAGGAGGCTATAGAGGTTGGCGATCCAGTCGGGGAGTACCAACTCTCCAAAAGGAAAGGATCGTTGGAAACAGAAATTTCAAACCTTCTGAAGGAACCTGTGAAAACTGCCAGCGTGGCTTTGTTTTTCGGCGGTAAGCCGGTCTTCGGCTCAAGAGGAGTATCCGTTGCATTTGCCGGGAATGCATTGAGGCAGTTTCAGGAGTTGGTTTCGAAAGTATATGCAACATTTGAGCTCGGACGCATTGGTGAGAGGGGGCCTATTCCTCTGAAGCAGGCAACTGATTTGATGGTGACAGAAATCGCAAAAGGCTCTTTCGGTTTTGTCCTGGATGAACTGCAAGAGCAACTGGAGATGTTTGATACCGACCTGAAGAAAGCCGTGCAAGAAGTAGCGACGCTCCTGGAGCGTACAGCCTCGCCCAACGAGATAGACTTTGAGGAAGCCCTGGAGACCTTGGATCCAAGAACTCTCTTTGCTCTCAAAGAATTCTTTGCAACGCTCGATTCCAGCAACGCTACGGTCAGACTCGTAGAGGATAAATTCGATTTCACACTTGATGAGCCTGCCGTCCATAGGGCTAGAGAGCGCACGGAGGCGACCTCTATTGACGAGGCGGAAGAGCTTGTGGACGGTATTCTTGTTGGTTTTTTACCGCAGCATCGAAAGTTCGAAGCGAAAACTGACGATGGCGTCGACGTTTACGGCTCGGTAACAACGGAAGCCGCAGAACAATATGAGTCATTTGTATCATCTCTCGAAATAGCTGTGGGTAAAAGGTGGAGATTCAAAATTCGACGTAGAACGGTGAGACCGGTGAACAGACCGCCCAGAGTGGTCCATAAGCTGACTGAGTTTTTACAAGCAGAATAAGGAGCAGTCCCATCTCTACATTACGGCAAATCGGATGACCCCGGTGGCCGGTTAATGACCTCATCGTGATGAATCAGTGAAAAACCACGGTGGCAAATCTGCACCGGGAGGCAAGCCAAGCCTTCTTGTTTGCTGTTGACCCTTATGAGAAACAAATGCGCTCATTTTCGAACCTGGATCGAGTCTCTGGAAAGACTTGCACCGGCATCGTGAAGAGCATATCCATGTCTTCTGAAAGATACCCTCGGGTTGACCTGACCGCTCGGGCGCCCTTTCGAGATTTTGCTTAATGGTTACATCACGAATTCTGGCCTACCACATTCTGCTGCACCTCGAACAGAAGGCGCCCCATCCCGACCGGCTGATCCGTACCACTTTGGAGCGGCATTCAAAAATCGATGAGCGCGATCGGG
>JAJYTC010000088.1 GCA_021793275.1 Deltaproteobacteria bacterium
CTCAGGTAGAGTAAAGAAGGCGTGAAAGCCTGAGTGGTCCTGTTGGGTTTGCGCTCAACTGCTTCAGCGGGATTGCCGGCCGTTGGTTTTGTAAACTCGATTTCGCCCACCCCCATCCAGGTTTTTGGGTTGTCTTTTAACTCAGCTTAGTTCGACCCGCAAAATTTGCGGCAGCCGTTGGAGGGCGACCGGAGTTTCGCCCTCCAACGACCGGGTTGACATCAGAGACTTTTTTTGACGCCTTCAGCCGGGTCGGCGGGTCTGACCAACAGACCCACCATGGCACCCTGGCAAAGTCGGCCGGGATAAACCCCGCCCCTATGATGAAGGATGAACTCAGCCAGGCCAGAGTGAGCAAGCTTTATCCTCTAACGTCGGCGCCGTTTTGAACGCAGGTCGGCATGAGCCTTTCCCTGGCAAGCTCGCACAAAGGCAAGGGCCTATCAGCCCTGCAGTGAAGGTCAGTCTGCTCTTTTTCGCTCAATGCGCCCATAAGAGGCTCGATGTGAGCGGTTGTGAGCACCGGGCAGGTTTCGGACAGCCCGTAGCCCGTATAGACATTAATGCCTCTTTGCCGAGCAGCCCTGCACAATTCTTTTGAAACCGCGGAGCCACTGGTGATGACCGTCAGTCCGGACAAATCCACCACGGCGGAAGCCGGGCAGCCGAGCAGCATGTGCAGAACGGCCGGGACACAATGAGAAAAGGTCACTCGTTCCTTAGCGATTAGTCCGAGGAGCATATCAACAGTGTACCGTCCCGGATAGACCTGTTTCATTCCGAGCATGGAAGCTGCGTATGGAAATCCCCAGGCGTGGATGTGAGAAATGGGAGTGAGGGGCATGTAGACATCGTTGCGGGACATGCCTCCCGGGGCGGACTGTGCAGAGGAGGAAGCAACCGCCAGTGCGTGGAGCACAAGCTGGCGATTGCTGAAACAGATCTCCTTGAGCATGCCCGTGGCGTCCGTAGTGTAAAAAGTGGCGGCCTTCAAGTTTTCGTTAAAATCCAGGAAATCGAAATCACCAGGACTCTCCTCCAGGAGAGTTTCGTAGTCCCCGGCTGCATCCAGGCAGGTTTGGGGAGCCGGCTTGCCGTCAGTGAGGACGATGACGCTTTTCACCGTTTTCATCGCGCCCTGGATTTTTTCCACCAGCGGAAGAAAATCGGCGTGGACGAGCAGCGCGTGATCTTCAGCGTGGTTTAAGGTGTAGAGGAGCTCTTCGGATGGGCGCCGCACGTTGAGCGTATGGAGCACGGCGCCCATCATTGGGACCGAGAACAGGCATTCCAGGTACCTGTGACTGTCCCAGTCCAATATGCCTACGGTATCTCCCGCTTTTATGCCTAGGCGATTCAAAACATTCGCGAGCTGTCCAATGCGCTTGTAAAGGGTCTTATAATCGTAGCGCTTTACGCAACTGCAAACAATCTCGTTACCTCCAGAGAGGGCAAAGGCAGTGTCCAGTATGCGCTTGATCAAAAGACGGTCATCGTAAGCAGATGCGGTCCGGTCGATCAGCTTTCCAGTCATGGCCGGCACCTCCTTCCATGCGGTTTGATTTTGCGCCCGGAAAGCGCGATTACTTCCTCCGGATTTCCCAGCGGGCCCCGGCTAAATTCCCCTGGGTCCTGCGCAGGCCCGGGGGGCGCTGTTGCAGATGTTTTGCGGCAAGTCAATCACCGCTTTTTAACCGAAAGCCTTATAGGTTTGCAAAAAAAGCTGTTGTTCGCGTTCCTCCGGTGTGCAGTGGTTCGGCGGACCCATCTCATCTGCACGCTCCGCGGCAGCCCGCACGATTTCCATTGCATCCTTCCAATCGCACTTCTTGATCCCTTCTATAATTCCCTGTAATGCTCCGTTTTCCGTTTCAATTCTCCTTCCCGGGTTTACGATCTGCTCCCTTCGAGTTTAAAGTATGGCTCAATCCGGCCAACCATTGGTGTCGTTTTTCTGCCTCTCATTTTGCTTGTCAGGCTGGCAGCTTTCCGGCCCGGGACATCCAAGAGTTCATCGACATTCGCGAAAACGCTTCAGGCTTCTCAGGTTCCTCAACGACACAGACGGCTAGACAGGGTCGGCATATGTCACGGCGAATTCCTCCAATAATGCAGACTAAATTTCGATGAAATCTTCCCACGAGTAAGACCCCATCCAGAACGCAAAAGTGGTGAATGCATCCCGGTGCGACGATTCGAGCACCATTTTTTCAAGTTCCTCCGAGGATGAGATATTCACTACCGGCTTGTCATCAGCGCAGCTCATCTTCCGTCTCGCTTTCGTCAGTTAGTGTTGAGTTAAAACTGCTCCCCTCGAAGTCGGAAGCATGGGGCAGCCGAACCATCTTTTCGGGTCGTCTTGCGCATTTTGTTTTATTTCCTGAAGAGGCGGCTATCCGGCCCAGCATATCCAGGAGTTCATCGATATTTGCGAAAACTCTCTCCTGCAGCGTCTCAGGTTCTTCCACGATGCCTGCAATCAGACGAGGATCGGTATCATCACGGCGAAAAATTCGAATAATGTAGACTTCCATCGACGACTCCACGGCCAGGTTTGTTGCCCTCAAAAATCACATAGCACAGGTCACTGATCGCTAACGGATTTCAGAAAAATCAAGATGGGACGAAAAAATGTGGGTGGTGCTGCTGAAAACGGGTGACAAAAATCTGCGACTGCCTAAAGGCTGTCCGTATGGGTTGGCCTCGCTCGTCGGGTCAGAAGGAGTTATCCGTCGGGGGCTGTTAAATTTCTGTAGATAGCTTCAGTTTTCGGAGATGGCTCGATGCCCAATTTTGTGGCGAGCAACTTTTTACAGCGTTTGTAGACTTCAACGGCATTGGAGTACAGGCCAAGTTCGCGATTGCAGATCATGAGGCGCTGATAGAATTCTTCTGAGGCATCATCAATGTCCAAACCCCTCCGGTAATACTCTGAGGCAATCTTCCATTGCCTGGTGTTTTCGAAATGGTCTCCGACCAGGGATACGAGGCGAGAAAACCTTGCTCTCAGCCTCTCGCGGCGTGAAATCGACCAGGACTCTCCTTCGTCCGCTGGAAGAAAATGTCCCCTGTATAGCGAGAGGGCGTTTTCAGCAAGGCGGAAGGCCCTCGAATCCCGGTCGTGAAAAGCAGCATTTTCCTGCTCAAAAGTTTTATCCAAAAACACATGGATTCGTTCGAACGCCGAGACATCCACCCAGCAATAGCGGGGATTGAGAGAAATTTTTCCTTCCTGGACAGTTATGGCCTTTTCAATTCCCAGCAGGCGGCGCAGACGGGAAAGAGCAGTTGTAAAGGAGCTGTGCGCCGCATCTCCTGGAGCATCCGGCCAGAGGCAATCGGATATGAGTTCTTCGGAGACTCCGCTACCGCCATTGGCTATAAGGACCTTGAGCATTTCGATGGGTCTTTTCTGGACCTTTCCGGAGAATTGAAGAACCTTTCCTTCCCTTTCGATTTCGAACCGCCCCAGGGTGTAGACCTTGATCGCCCATGGCCACCGTTGACAATCGACGGGCGGAGGATCGGGCATGAGATTGCGCTTTCTGATCAGGTAAAGGGCGTAATCAATTTCAATGCCCTCGTCGAGCGCCCTGCGGCAGAGCTCGGCCATCATGGACGGCATCCAGAAAGGCGTGCAGGCAAATCCTTTGCTGCGCCCGATGGAAAAGGCTTTTCGTAGCGATTCCAGGCCTGCAAGTTCGTCCCCATTGTCGAAGGCAAGTTTTGCTTCGGCAAGGAGGCACATAAATTCGATAATGGGGGCGGCTAAACGATGCGCGATATCACGGCCCCGGGCTAGATGGTCCAATGCCTCCGGCTCTCTTTTGAGTTCATGCAGCACGAGAGTGCAGCCAAAGAGGCAGTAGGCCTCGGTTTGGGGAACGCCCGCCTTCACGGCGTACTCCAGCGACAGTTCGGTTTGGGGGAAAGCGCTCAGAGGATCGCCTTTAATGAGCAAAGCCCAGGCTCGCAGAAGATGATAGAATGTGGCGGCCCAGTCGTACGCATTCACGCAGGTTGCCATTCGTTCCAAGAACGCTTCAGCTGTTTTCATTTCCCCCAAATTAAGCGCAGCGGTCGTGGCATGTCCCAGTAAGTATGGGTCCACCATGTGGACCCCGGTCCTCGATGAAAGCTGCAGACCCTCCTCGGCAGCCTTTTTGCTCGCCGGGAAGTCCGCTTTCAGCCAGCAATAGAAGCACCTCATGGCCTTTAGAAGGATCTGGCTAAGCGGGTAGAGGTTGGTGGGCCGCAGTATGAAAAGTTGATCTAGTAAGGGCTCGACCTTTGAGAGTTCACCCGAAAACAGGTGATGCCAGATGAGCGGTTGAATCAAATGCATCTTCAATTCAATGTCCTGCACCACCGAGAAGAGAGAAAGCGATCGTTTCGCCAGCCCTGAAAAATCAGGATTGTCGGGGTGAACAAGAAACATGCTGTACAGCATGCTTCCGATCAGACGGCCCTCTATTTCAGGGGATGGGAAAGAAGGGAATTCGTACTCGGCGGCTTCGAACATGCCAAATACCCGGTCGAGGCATCGATAATTGGACAGCGCATACAAAATTGAATCGAATAGGCCGGAAAGGGAAAGAAAGACCCCTGCCGCATCGCGCTTGGCCCTGAACTGCTCGAAGGCTTTTTCGAAAAGGACATGGCTATGATCGGGAACTGTAAAAAGGCGACATAGGCCCAGCCAGTAAAGGAGCCAGGGCTCCGATTCAATTTTTTCGCCTGGAAGCCCTTCTATCCAGCCTGCGAGGGTCTGGGACCGGCCTTGAGCTGCCAGGCTGTGTGCATCATTCAAGATTAGCCTGACCGAATTGGACCAGTCCGCTGCTTTTCTGAGAAGTTCAACTGCATCTTCCGGCTGGCCGTTTTCCTCAAGAACCATCGCGGCCTTTATTGTAATCTGGCGAAGCTCATCGGGTTCAAAAATTTCCTTTGCCATGAACCGCAGAAACTCGATCAAAAGGGGATGATACTGATACAAGGGCAGGGTCTGCGATTCAAACCGTTGAGTGAAAAAGTTCCGGGAGTTGAGATCGGATAGAATGCTCGCGGCACTGCTATTCGCCGTGAGGGCCTCTGCCATTTTAGAGGTCATCCGTGGGAAAAAGGAGGTTTTAAGGAGAAAATCCCTGGTTGTAGACTCAGCCCTGTTAAAAAGCTCGGCGGCGAAATACTGGAATATCTCCTTTGGGGCGTTACCCTCTGAGAGAACGGACTCGATACCGCTATTTTTCGCATTTTCGAGCATGAGAACCATGCCTGCCGCCCAGCCATCGGTCCTTTCATAAAGCTGTTCGAGCACTTCGGGCGAAAAGGAGTCGTCGCCGCGCAGACGAACCATTCCCTCCGATTCTTCACGGGTAAATCTCAATTCGTCCCAGCCTATCACTTTCATGAGGCTGTTGGCTCTCAGGCGGGCGAAAGGTTCGGGAGGCTCTTTTCTGCTGATAAGGAGAATTCTTACGCCATTCGGAACACGGGACATTCCTTCGTAAAGAATTGCGTGAAAAGCCGAACCTTCCGGGACCTCCTGGTAGTTATCAAAAATAACTATCGGAGGGTCAGAGCCCTCACGCGGATGCAAACGCTTGAAAAATTCTTCAAAATACCTGCGTGAAAAAGTCGTAACACCTTGTAAATATTCGGGGGTTAAAAGCGGAAGGGGTTTTCTTTTCCGTGGAGCGGCCTTTTTGGCCGCAAGGCCAAGGTAATAGAAAAAACTCGCAAGATCGCAATCTCCTTCGTCCACGTGATACCAAAGTGAAGACGCCCGCCGGGCATCGAGCCAGCTGGCGGCAAGCGTGGTCTTCCCGGCGCCGGGAGGTCCGGTTATCCAAACAAGCGGGGGCCCATTGCCGGAGCTGTCGAGTAATTGAAAAAGCCGGTGACGGGGGAAAATTCCTGAAGCGCTCGGGCCGCTGATTTTGGCCAGACCGGCTGATGACTTCATTGCGGTATTTTCCTCCTTGCTCGACCATGCTCTTAAGGGGCAGGACTTAGTGAACGGTAAATATCCGCGCGGTTCCCCGGGCAGGTCCAAAAGGCATTTATTTCCACTTGAAATTAATGCTCATTCCGAAAATCTGCATGAAATTCCGATACGGACCTTGCAGGATATCGTTTGACACACTCCTTGGCTCGTAAAAATCGGCGAGGTAGAATACATCCAGCGTATATTTACCCATTTTATACCCAAGCCCCACAGCGACCCTGTTCTGATCGGCGTCCGGATTGGCGGGGCCGAGCGTAATATTCGGGACATCGGTTTGTGTGAACAGGTAGCCGCCTCTGACGGCAAGGTTCGGGGTGAGCTTGTATTCAAACTCTGCCTTTAACATCCAGGCATCTTTGTAATCAAACGGAATGGAGAAATCGGTCAAACCAGCGCTGAGGAGTTCATTCTCGATGTTTACGTCAATGGTTTTAAGGGACGACCAACCAAGCCAGTCAGCGTCGAGGGCAATCGTCCATTTAGCGGTTGGTCTATAAGCAACTCCCACGCTCACCACCTGGGGAAAATCAATCGATGCCCACGCCGCGCTCTCGAATGAAGAAATTCCGGAGGGAGCCCGAAGCGGATTCTGGGGTCTGACCAGCACAAGCTACCGATCTTATGTATGGAGGTCTGTAGCAGCCCTTGGTAGGTGTCCGTAATCATTACTTTTCCCCATGTTTTCGCGGCGGTTACCTCCGTACGGAACTGTCTCAGGCTGGAGCGCCGGCAGGCCGGACAGAGGATATATAGGGCCAGGGGCTTGCTGAAAGCAGCCTGGAGAGCCAAGGCGGCTGGAGATACAACGTCCCGGACCGATGTGAAAAGAGCATAGGATAAAAATTCTATTTTCAAGCCCTGATCGGGCGCATCCCCCGTCTCATCCCTATCCGGTCGTCAAGTCGTGCTATCAACGACTCCTTGCGGCCGGAAAGAGACCGGCTCCGAAATCATTGAAGCGGGGGATTTCTCCGATTGACTTCCAGCGCTGATATGCGTTACATATTACGTAACATATTACAAGGTAGGCGCTATGATCCGCTCGTTTCATGATAAGGACACAGAGGCGTTGTACGGGGGCCGGAATGTACGAAGATTTCAGGCCTTCCAGAAACAAGCGGAACGACGGATGCAAATTCTGGATAGCGCTCCGGCAATTGAGGATTTGATGCTCCTTCCGAGCAATCGCTTCGAAACCCTTTCGGGAGATAGGAAGGGCCAATACAGCATCCGCATCAACCAGCAGTGGCGGATCTGTTTCGAGTGGCATGAAGATGGCCCGCACAACGTAGAAATCGCTGATTACCATTGAAGAAGGAGAGCACCATGCAAAATAGCATGCGTCCCATTCATCCCGGTGAGATTTTGAAACAGGAACTCAATGAGTTGGGGCTTTCGGCAAACGCATTCGGCCGTGCGCTTGGCGTGCCTCCAAACAGAATCACAGACATCCTTAATGAACGACGTTCCATCACTGCCGACACGGCTTTGCGCCTGGCCCGATATTTTGGAACGACACCGGATTTTTGGATGAACCTTCAGACCGCCTACGATATCAGGCGGACTCAGATTGCAAGTGGAGAAGCGATTAAACGTGAAGTGCAACCTAGAGCTGCCTGATTCACAATGACAACCGAAAACTCCCCCGGCCTGAGTAGCGTTTATTGGCTTCCAAAAGAGGGCTGATCCATTGAGGTCTGGGGTCTGACCAGCAGCACAAGTCACTTATTTTGCTTATGAAAGCCTTGGGCAGACCTCGATAAGTATCTGAAATCATTGACCACACGTCTCACTTTTTCCAATGTTTTCGCGGCTGTTACTTCCGCACGGAGCTGCCTCAGGCTGAGGGGGGATACAGACAGAGAATTCCGTTTTCAAGACCTCCGCCTTTTATTGGGCTCCCCCTCTTTTAGGTGTGTCCATCATGAGGCCAGCTCCATATTGTCGGTGATGGGGGCAAGATCGAAGATGGTGTTTCGGTTGAGCACATCTTTCGGATCGAAAAGGGCCTTGATGTCACGAAGATATTGGAAGCTCCCGCCCAACTCCTGTTCGAGATACACCGAGCGCGAGCGCCCCGCATTGTGCTCACCGACAAGCGTTCCGCCGTATTTTTGAAGTACGCGGAATGCCTGTGTAGTCACTTCCATGATTTGCTCGACAATATTTCCCTTCTCCGGCTCGAAATACGGCCGGGCGTGAATGCTGCCAAACCCGACGTGACCGAAGACGGAAAACTCGTGGCGCAGATTGGTCATCAGTTTCTGCAGCTCTTTGTACACGGCCGCAAAGTCGCTCACGTGGATTGCAACGTCATCGATGATGGAAGGAACAATCCATCCCTTTTTTCTGGCATGCGCCCAGAGCGAGGGTAGAATCCGGCGCCGCTCCTCCCAAAGCTTGGTCTCGGCGGGGCTGCCGACAGGAATGGTTAGGAGCTTCCAGAGGTCGAAAGACTCCATGATCTTGCGTCCCTGTTCAGCCTGTTCCCTGGACTCATCAAATTCGACCATTAGCACTCCGGCCACTTCCGGCTCGGCAGTGAGCAACTCACCGCCGATCTTCGCCATGGTGGAACCATCGGCAAATTCTACAGCCGAGGGATTAAACCGCTTGATGTCGTTTACGGCAGCCCCCAGTTCTTCTATACTGCGGAAGAAGGCGGCGTATGTGCCCTGTGAAGGGCTGAAGGGGATGAGATTGAGCCTGATTTCAGTGACTATGCCCAGGGTGCCGATGCTGCCGGCCATCAGGTGGGTAACGATCTCCCTCGGATCTTCGTATCTTGACAGGGCTCGAATATTATAGCCCCCGGCGATGAATGGCCTCCCGTCGAAAAGCTCACGGCTTGTCGCGTCGGCAAGGTAGCGTTCACGAATTTTCATGATGCCCTTTTCGAGGAAGGGAGGGAGCTTTTCCCGGGTATCCACTATTTCTCCTCCGGCGGTTATGAACCTCAGGGAGGAAAGGAATGAATCGATGGTGCCATAGCGGGCCGTTCGAGGGCCGGTCGAGCGCGTAGCGACGTTTCCGCCCAGAGCGCACCAGGCGCTGCTGGAAGGAACGGCGGGGAGCATCCATCCGCGGTCCCTGATCGCAGCGAGGAAATCCTCTAAGACTGCGCCGGGCCCGACCACCATCTCCTCATCCAGGTCCTCGATTCTGTTCATCGAAGGCTTGAGGTTCAGAATGATCCCCGGACTGATGGCGGCCCCGCTCAAGCCGCTTCCACCCGCGCGGCAGGTTACGGTTTCGCCGATTTTGCCCGCATAATCGAGGACCTTCAGAATATCATCTTCATTCGCAGGCTCAATGACCAGCTTCGGTATGATCCTGTAGGAACTGGCGTCCCGGCTGAATCGCTCCAGGCTGGATTGGTCAGTGTAAACCCTGCCCGAGATATCTAGTTCGGGGTTTTTCATCGCAAATTTCCCTCACGGACCTGCGCAACGGGCTTTCTTTGGTCTGACCAAGCCCAGTCACTGATTTTATACATGGAAGTCTGCCGCCGGTATCGATAAGTGTCCGACATCATTGACCACATATCTCAATTTCCCCCCTGTTTTCGCAGCCGCCACCGCCGCACGGAGCCGCCAGAGGCTGGAGCGCCGGCAGGTCGCATCGACGACCTAAAAAGCCAGGAGCTTACTGAGAGCGGCCCAGTAGGCCGAGGCAGCTGGAAATACAACGTCCCGGCGCTATGACCGCCTGAAATGCGGAACCTGACAAAACTCTTCCCTGCTATGAAAAGAAGCGCGAGGCGAGGAGCCGGCCAGAATGTCCAGCGGACAAAGCCTGAAGGAGCAAGGTCCGGGTGCGGTTTCGATGGCTTTCACCCAGGTCGATCACCGGAGAGGGTTCAGGCATGATACCCACACGGGGAACTCGGCGGATTGCCCCTGCACCTAACCTTTTTTCGGGAGACGACCAGCCCGAAAGTATGCACCGAATGGACAGAAATATCAGTACTGGAAGACGGTGTTTGTCGGGCCGCAGCCAATCACTTGAGATTTACGAATTCATTGACGTCGATATGGGCCTCTCTGAGGATGGCTCTAAGGGTCCCTTCAGGCATTTCACCAGGGTGGTTGGGCACAGTTGTATAATGATTGGTCTTCTCATTATACCAGATCTCGTGGCTGCCCCGGCTGCCTGCCGGTCAAAGGCGAATCCGAAGCCCCTAAGCCTTCTCACAACGTCCCGGTAGCGATATCCCGCGAGTCGTCCCATTTCAGGAATTTACGATCAGGGGATAGTCAAAGGAATCGCCGATGCCTGGCAGTTCAAGACCTCCTGAACGTTCTCTGCGTGCCTCGATAAGCTTCCTGGCCACATCTCGTGCTATTTCCAACGCTTCTGTGACCGTGCGGCCCTGAGCCACCAACCCCGGTACATCTTCGGAGGTAGCCAGATAGACTCCCTCGGGGAGCTTCTCGACGTGTATATTGATTATATTTTCCATCTCCCTCACTAACTCAGCCATCTTATGGATCTGGAAAAAACCACCTCGTTCTCAAATAACTATAGCACAGGAGTCAAAACGGCGAAAGCGCTGCCATCTGCTCAAACAGAAATTGATCATCCAAGACAACCCGAGCACCCGCAATCCCGGATCTTTTTACAAGGTGTTCAGCCCGGAAGAGACTTACAAATTGGCCTCCAGATTTGAGTTTCACTGCCCTCCAAAGAAAACCGGCTGGTTGAATACGGCCGAGATTGAGCTGTCGGTAATCTCGAAACAATGCCTCGACCGCCCGATCGCCACTCGGGAAGAGCTCAAAAACGAAGTCTATGCGCCGGTCGAGGAACCTAACAGACTCAAAGCGACCGTCACCTGGAAATTAACAAAAGCCAAAAACACGACAAAAGATGCAAAGGCACTGTCCAACGACGCCGCAGTAAGGTGACAGCGTACCGGCGCTTGATGCTGCCGGCACGGCGCTCGGCGTTCCCGGTCCCGCCCGAGCCGAACCCTTAAGGCAAAAGAATTGGCCGCCGGGCCAAATGTTCATCTTTTCGATTGACATTATCAGGAAATACCTCTATGCTGCATTTGTTCATTTATTCGATCGATTTACTTGTCAATGCGCCGCCCCCGTGAACAGCTCTCCGGGTAACGCTGCGCAAAGAAGCTTGGAGGATCCGGTGGAAAGTCAGGCAAAAAAGGCGGGCGTCGATCTCGACGCACTCAAGGCGGGCGGCTTTATCAAGGAAGTGGGAAAAGAGATGTTTACCGTGAGGCTGAGGATACCCGGGGGAAGAGTGCCCGTTTCGCGCCTCAAAAAGATCGTCGAAGTCGCCGAAAAGTACGGGGGCGAATTCGTCCACCTTTCGTTACGACAAGCAATAGAGTTGGTCCACGTGAATTTTAAACACCTGGACGACGTGACGCGCGAGCTTGGCCTTGCAGATCAGGGTATTGCTTCCTGCGGAGCGCGTGTGCGTGTGCCCGTGGCCTGTGGCGGCTGTGAATACAATCCCAATGGATTGGTCGACACCCAGAAATCGGCCGCTGAAATCGATACCGCCCTGTTCGGCATCGAAACCGGCCACCATAAGTTAAAAGTCGGGTTTGCAGGTTGTCCCTGCGATTGTCCCAAATCGGCGACAAACGACATAGGCTTCCAGGGGGCCGTGCGGCCCGTGCTCGACAAAGCGGCTTGCCTGAGTTGCGGAATATGCGTCAAGGCGTGTCCCGTCGGCGCTATCGTGAACGGAGAAGAAAAAGAGCCTCTTTTTGTGCCTGAAAAATGTATCTGGTGCGGCAATTGTATCAATTCCTGCCCCTCGGGAGCGTGGCAGGCAAGCAAAAGGGGCTATACCGTGCGCATCGGGGGAAAGTGGGGAATAAACCCGCTTGTCGGGACGCTTTTCGCCACATTTCTTCCCGAATCCCACGTCGTGGATTTCACAAAGGAAGTCCTGGCCTGGTATGTAACAAATTCGGAAGGGCTGGGGAGGATAAGGCTGGGGGATCTCATCCTGAGAAAAGGGGTTGGAAGCCTGCTGGACCACCTCAGGTTGAGATTTCCGGACCACACAGTGCAAAAAACTATTCCCCCCCGGGTAATAGATACACAAACAGGGCTGCAACCCTATCCAATTCCAAAAGAAGGTGAGATGTGTTATGAAACCGATAATAGATCTGAGGGGAATCTGCTGCCCTTCCAACTACTTCAGGGCCAGGCTGGCGCTTGATGGAGTCGATCTCGGACAATGCGCGCAGATTCTGCTCGACGACGGCGAACCGGTCAGAAATGTTCCCCGCCTTCTCAAGTCTGACGGGCACAGGCTGATCGGTCTTAAAGAAATCCGGGAAGGGTGTTTCCTGCTTGAAGTTGAGAAGGCGGAGGCAGTTAAATAGTCATTTTTGTGTCCTGAGGGAGCAGGGATATGAAGATTGAGACGGTCCTGGCCCATGCCGGTTTGTGCACCGACCAAAAAACCGGGGCGATCAGCACCCCGATTTACCAGACGGCCACCTTCCGGCACCCTGCTGTGGGTGTGTCCACCGGTTATGACTACTCCAGAACCATCAACCCGACCCGTGAGACGCTGGAGAAGACAATAGCGGAGTTGGAGAAAGGGGACCGCGGGTTTGCCTTTGCGTCGGGCATGGCGGCCATAACAGCATTATGCATGCTGTTTTCCTCAGGAGACCATTTGATCGTCTCCGACGACTTGTATGGCGGCACGTATCGCCTTTTCGAGAAAATTTTCAAACAGTTGGGAATCGAGGCCACCTATGCCGACACCTCCAGTGCCGCCTGCGTCCGGGAGGCCATAATCCCGGGAAGGACCAGGGCGCTGTTCATTGAAACTCCGACCAATCCGTTGATGAAAATCACCGACCTGGCGGAAATAATGAGCCTTGCGGCTTCCAAGCGGCTTTTGAGCATAGTGGACAATACCTTTATGACTCCCTGCCTGCAGCGGCCCCTGGAGTTCGGGGCCGATATAGTGGTGCACAGCGGCACCAAGTATTTGGGGGGTCACAATGACGTGCTCGCCGGCGCCGTAGTGGCCCGATCCCGGGAGCTGAGCGACAGGATCGGCTTCATACAGAATTCGACCGGTGGCGTTCTTGGCCCGCAGGACAGTTGGCTGGTGTTGCGGGGATTAAAAACCCTGGCCCTGCGTATGGAAAGGCAGCAGCAAAACGCTCGGAGGATCGCCGAATGGCTGGCGCAAAACAGCCTGGTAAAACAGGTCTACTATCCGGGACTAACCGATCATCCAGGCCATGGTATTCATAAAAAGCAAAGCGGCGGTTTCGGGGCGATGCTCTCGTTCAGGGTTTCCGATGCAGCGCGGGCGGAAAAAATCGTAAACAGATGCAAATTGATTACATTTGCCGAGAGCCTGGGCGGCGTGGAGAGCCTGATCACCTATCCCGTTAAACAGACCCACGGCGATATTCCTGCGGAAATCAGGGAAAAAATCGGGATCACCGACGACCTCCTGCGGCTTTCCGTAGGGATTGAACACGTCGAGGACCTGATCGAAGACCTGGACCAGGCAATGGCGGCACAGGAGCAATGGACATGAAGTATGCGACCCGGATACTGCACAGCGGATGCGAAGTGGATCCCGACGTCGGCGCCCTCAGCACGCCCGTCTATCAGGCATCGACCTTTCAGCAGCACGACGTGGATAATCTCGGAAAATATCAATACTCGCGCTCCGGAAACCCGACCAGGGAAGCGCTTGAAAATACGCTGGCAGCCTTGGAAAACGGCACTCATGCCTATGCCTTTTCCTCGGGTATGGCTGCCATTTCTTCGACCCTGGCTATTTTGAAGCAGGGAGACCATGTCATAGCCACCGCAGATATCTACGGGGGGTCCTATCGCATTCTATCCAGCTTTTTCAGCAAATTCGGGATAACGACTACATTCGTGGACATGACCAGGCTTGAAAACATTGAGCAAGCCCTGAGACCGGAAACTCGACTGTTGTTCCTGGAAAGCCCCTCCAATCCGCTGCTCAGGATTACCGACCTCACGGGGGCCGTCGAGATCGCCCGAAGACACAACCTGATAACCGTGATCGATAACACCTTCATGTCGCCCTATTTTCAGCGCCCGCTCGACCTCGGGATCGACATCGCGGTGCACAGCGCCACTAAATTTCTCGGCGGCCACAGTGACGTTATCGGCGGAGCGGTGATCACCAAATCGGACGAACTGGCATCGCAAATATATTTTGTCCAAAACGGTTTCGGAGCGATTCTCGGGCCTCAGGACTGCTGGCTTGTACTAAGAGGGATCAAGACCCTCAAGGCGAGGATGGAGTCGCAGCAACAATCGGCGATGATAATCGCCAAGTGGTTGAAAAAGCAGCCCTGGGTCGTCGATGTATATTATCCGGGCTTGCCGGATCACCCCGGGCATGAAATCATCAGGTCGCAGGCCACAGGTTTTGGAGCGGTGCTTTCCTTCAGGACAGATACGGTCGAGAGGGCAAAGCGAATCATGAAGAATGTGAGAATCTGGTCGGTTGCGGTAAGTTTGGGCGGCGTGGAATCCATTTTATCCTACCCGGTAATGATGTCTCATGCTTCGATACCGCCCGAGGAGCGCCGAAAACTCGGGATTACCGACGAACTGATTCGCCTCTCGGTCGGGTTGGAAGATGCGGGCGATTTGATCGAGGACCTCGAGGCGAAACCGTGAATCGGGACCGCTTCGGCGGATAACTTCTGAAAGGAGACAGCAAGTGCCGATTTCCCAGAAGTGTCAGTATGCTTTGCGGGCACTCTATGAATTGGCCAAAAATGACGGCAGGGGGCCGGTCAAGATCGCGCAGATAGCCCGCAAACAAAATATCCCGCTTCGATTTCTCGAAATTATTCTAAATGAGCTGAAACACGTCGGTTTCATCCGAGCAGTCCGGGGCAAAGGCGGCGGCTGCTTTCTTGCCCGTTCTCCCCGCGAACTGACAGTAGGCGAAGTGATTCGAGCCATCGATGGGTCTTTTGCGCCGGTTGGCTGCGTAAATGACGACAAAACGGCCCCCTGTCCCCTGCAGCAAAATTGCGTGTTTCTTCCCCTTTGGGAAAAAGCCCAAAATGCACTGGCCCAAGTCTATGACGGCACTACGTTTCTCAACTTGATCGAGACGGAATCCCAACTCGCAAGGAACTATGAATCCTGCATCGATTACGTGATCTGAACCCGGGTTGATTTCAAGAGCGCTTTACGCGTCAGGGCCGACTTGGGGTAAGGACACGGGAAAAGGCCCCGAGATGAATACTCCTGCCTGCTTGCCGGCATCAAGCCAAATGGATTCTGGCAGCATTACTTCTTACCCTTCAACAAGGCATCGAGCCCGGCAAATGGACTGTATGTAACCGAGGCTTTTTTCTCTTCTCCCGGCGTCACCTCATCGTACCATTCTCCATTCATGGACCGTGAGTGCTCATTGTCATGGCAAAACAGGCACAACAATTCCCAGTTGCTGCCATCCGGTGGATTATTGTTGTGGTTGTGGTCCTTGTGATGCACGGTAAGCTCACGGAGTCGTTTGCCGCTAAATTCGCGCCCGCACTTTGCACAGATCCACGGGAAGAGTTTAAGCGCGCGTTCCCGGTAGGTCTTTTCAAGCTCGGCCTGCTTATCCCTCCCAGCCATCAGGGTATGCTCCTTGCCCGGCAGTCCGGACGGGGGACTGCGGGTGAATAAACAGAAACAAATAGCCTTTCAGCTCAATGTATTTGACAAGTTGGCGTAAGTCAACAGCATCGTCCATTGTAATTTCCACGCCTTACACCCCGACGAATTTCAATTTCATGCCACGGGTTTCTCCATGACTGGAACCTCACGGGATGCCTCGGGCAGTCGTTTCCGCACTATATCCCCTGGGGGATACTCCATGATCCGGAACCATGTGGGAGGGGTCAGGGTCAGGGCGGGTCGAGAGTGAGAAAGCACACCGCACATTAGTCCTGGGGGATACTTCGTGATTTACGATCATTTGGAACGGGCAAACAGGTGGTTCTATGGGCCGATCCTCCCGACGGGGCCTTCTGTCGCCCGATAACGGCGGCGCTATTTCAGACCAAGAAACCTTTTGATATGTCGCGCAAGTCTATCATCAATTTCACCATGCCTTGGGACCGGCTGTTTCTGACCTGTGGATGGATTTCGGAATATGTCGTGCTTTGCGCCGTGCCGGTGGAGAACACACCCGGCGGCCAGCAGTTCCCGAATGAATTCGTTCCGTTTCAAATGGCTATTTCTTTCGTCAAATACCCTTCCGGGACGTCCTCCATCGCCATCAGGTTGTAGGCGTCCTTAATATTTTCCTCAAGCTCCTCTAACGTTTCACCCTGGGTCATGATCTCCGGATACTCGAGAAGCTTGCCGAGCCAGAATTTTTCACTTTTCCAGTAGATCAGTGTAAGCCGCCTGTTCATTTGGCCGCCTCCATCTTGTTTTCTTTTTCTTATATCACATTACGCCGGCCACCACAGTGAAATATAAGCCGCATTCGTTCTCAGGCAAAACTGTGCTCGCCTCATTCCAGGAGGGGCAAACTGCTTGCTGGCACCGTCAACCAACCCCTGAAGGATACTACGTGACTGAGACCACGCCAAGAATTATAACGTACTTCGAATGGTGCTTCTCGCTTTCAGAGGTATCCACAAATCCCTGTTTTTTCAGATACCTACACAATGGCTCAGGAGTGCTGGACGAAGCCGAGGCCCCTCAAGCTAATCTTTCGTGGCTGCCAGGGTTGTTATGCCTGGCAAATAAAACTGGACAGGTGCGCACTCGCGGACGTCCCTGCCGAAGTTTTGGAATCGGTTTGCGAGGGGAACATCCTCTTCCTGGCAGCTTATCTCTGCTGCTCGGATATCTCTTAACAGTTTATAGCTTTCATAGGTAATTAACCCTACAACGACATTTAATACTTGACCATCGCTCAGATTATAGTATTCTGCCCTCCAAGACCCCTAAATGAGGAGGAGCAGACCATGTTGCCACGTTGTCGATGCCTTGATGAACCGTACCCGGTTCCGAAGTTTTCGGTCATGGCGCAAGATGTGGAGGCGTTCGGCCCCCAACTGAGAAACTTCCTGAGTGAATTCGACGAATGCTTCTCGAGAAGCGAGCCACGCGAAAACCTCTACCGCTATCTTGTGGGACAGTTTAGTCAAGTGGAGAGAAAATCCATCGAGCCTATCGCCCTGCAGGTCGAGGGCGGAGAGGTGCGATCCATGCAACGATTTATAAGTGACGTAGTCTGGGACGAAGCCGGAATGATCAAGAAGTACCATGAGCTTGTCGCAAACGATATGGGCGACCGTGCCGGCGTTTTGATCTTCGACGAGTCAGGGATCGCCAAGAAAGGGGAAGACTCCGCCGGGGTTGCCAAACAATATTGCGGATCGCTGGGGAAAGTGGAAAACTGCCAGGTCGGCGTTTTCGCCGCCTACGCATCCCCCCAGGGATATGCGCTGCTCGACGCGGAGCTGTATGTACCGAACAAATGGTTCGACGAGAGCTACACCAGCAGAAGGGAAAAATGCAGGTTTCCAGAGGGATTAACCTTCAAAACGAAACCTCAGCTCGCCGTAGAAATCTTGGAAAGAGTTGAGAAATGCGAGACTTTGCCATTCAGCTATGTTGTCGCCGATTCCGTCTACGGGACCAATCAGGATTTTATTGGCGCCATCGAGCAGCGCGTCGGCCTCACCTACTTGGTACAAGTACCGAACGATACGCTGTGCTGGATGCAGCGCCCATCGATTCGGGAAAAGAGCTACAAGAACAAGGGCCAGGTCAAGACCAAGAAGCACGTACCACCCGAAGAAAAGAAATCGGTCACGGTCGCCCGATTCGCAAAGGACCTAAACGACGTTTTCTGGTATAGACGTCGAGTTTGCGAAGGAACGAAAGGCCCTGTCGAATATGAGTTCACAAAAAGGCGGGTTACTCTATCGGTAAACGGTATGCCGGGCAAAACGGTTTGGCTCATCGCGAAGCGGTCCATAGAGGCAAAACCATCCTATTCCTTCTTCATTAGCAACGCTCCCATCAGCACCCGCTTGAAAACCTTCGTCTGGCTGAGCGGCATTCGATGGGCCATAGAACAGTGCTTCGAGGAAACTAAAACCGAAATTGGACTGGACCACTACGAGGTGCGAAAATATCCCGGCTGGCGACACCACATGTTCTCATGCATGCTGGCTCATTTCTTTCTTTGGCACATGCGGATCAGATTTGGGGAAAAAAGCGCCATCGCTTACGATATCGCTGCTTAGACTTCTCATAAAGACAGTTTTGCCGCTGAGAGACTACGATCTGGAGGCGACTCTGGAATTGGCTGAGAACATCTTGAAGCGAAATCATGCATCGTACCTCTCTCACAGGAAGAGACGCAGGATTCAACCGTAAATGTCGTTGCAGGGTTAACCGGTTCACACCGCAGATGGACGCAAATGGACGCAAATTTAAAGAATGGTGCTTCTCTTTACTTGGATCTCTTGCCTTCCTGCAGCACAATCTTCTTCCAGTCGAGTCTCGGGTGCTTGA
>JAJYTC010000268.1 GCA_021793275.1 Deltaproteobacteria bacterium
CGGCGACCCTGTCCGGCTGCGGCAGATACTGCACAACCTGATAGGCAATGCCGTCAAATTCACCGAAAGAGGGGAAGTGGTCGTATACGCCGAGGCCATCGAAGAAAGCGTTGAGGACGTCCTGATCGGCTTTGAAGTCCGGGATACCGGGATAGGGATTGAACCGGAGCGTCAAGGCGAAATATTCAACGCTTTTTCCCAAGCCGATGGTTCTACCACACGAAAATATGGAGGTACGGGTTTAGGGCTCAGCATTTCCAAACAACTTTGCCAAATGATGGGTGGACAAATTGGCGTTGAAAGCCAAAAGGGAGAAGGCAGTATTTTCCGCTTTACGGTTCGCATGGGCAAACAAGGGGCCGTGTCGATGCCACCTGGTGATCTGCAGGGTCTACGCGCGTTAATTGTCGACGACAACGCTTCTGTGCGCTCCATCCTGCGCCAACAATTGATTCCGCTTGGAGTCCACAGTTCCATGGCTGAGAGCGGCCAACAGGCCCTTACGATGCTGCGTGAGGCTGCCAACCGCGGTGCGCCTTATGAATTGGCTTTGTTGGACATGGGGATGTCCGAAATGGATGGAATGGAGCTGGCCGGAAAAATCAAAGCAGATTCAGCCATCGCTGATGTCAGTTTGATCCTGATGAAGCCCACGGGTTACTGTGATACGGATAAGATACGTCAGGCGGGCTTTTCGGCCTATCTCACCAAACCGATTCGCCAATTGCAGCTTTACACCTACATTTTCAAAGCCATCGGGCTCTCTTCAAAACAAGATTCGCAACACGCCTCCGTCGATGAAAGCTGCTCAGTAGATAAAACGAGCAGGTTCAACGGCCGCATACTCGTTGCTGAAGACTGCCCTGTCGGTCAAGAAGTAATTCAAGGGATGCTTGAAAGCCTGGGGTGCCGGGTTGAGGTGGCAGGAGACGGAAAGGCGGTACTGGATGCCGTTTCTCGCGCTCATTACGACATGATTTTAATGGATTGCCATATGCCGGTGATGGATGGTTATGAAGTCACCAGGATCATCAGGCAACAAGAGATAACAGAAACAGGGCCGAAGGGATCCGAAGGCCCGAATCCCCGGTCCGTTCATATTCCCATCATAGCTCAAACTGGTGACGCTATGCAAAGTGCAGTGGCAAAATGTCTTGACGTGGGAATGGACGATTATCTGAGCAAACCCTTTAACATGGCGCAACTGGCTGCAGTCCTCGAGCGCTGGTTGTCCGGTAATTCCGGAGTGGAACGTAACTCCAGAGCTTAGCCTCACGCCGGAGCTTCCGCATTTGTTCCCCACTGCCGGGATTATGCAGGAGGAGCTTTTGCAGCATCCACGGCTGACAGTCGTTTCCGGTGGGCCTGGACCAGTCTTATTTCTCCGGAGGTAATTTGCTGGTATCTTTTGCATCGGCCTTCCCGTCCGCGGTGCGAGGCTCGGGAGCGGAGGAGGCCGGCTGGCGGGAGAGTTCGCTTATCCCGTGCTTTTGCCGGTAGGAAGAAACCAGGGCCAGCAGGTCTTTCCCGTATTTTTCGAGGAGGCGTTTGCCGATCCCCCTGATGCTCCGCAGGTCCACGGGCCTTTCGGGCAGGGCTGCCGCGATCTGGATCAATACGCTCTGGTGCAGAATCTGGTAGTTGGGGACGGCGGCTTCCGCGGCCCTGGCGGCGCGCCATTCCTTGAGCGCCTGGAAGAGCTCCGGGTGGCCGATTTCGGAGGCGGTATATTCGGTGGTTCTGCTTTTCTTTTCCTTGTCGGGTTTAAATTCCATTTGGGCGGATGAGAGGGCGCGCAGGTAGCCGGCAGGAGAAAAGCCGGACTTGCAGCTTTTGACCGCCGCAAGCTTCACTGCGGTCTCTTTTTTGAGTTCGCCAAGCGCATCCCCGGCGATTTTTGCGGTCCCCTTGTTGTCGGTGTCTATCCGGATGGTAGTGAGAAGGTTGCCCGGGATCGCATCGAGCTTTTCCTCAAAATAAGTCCCGGCCTTGGTTGCGCGCTCAAGTACGGCCGGATCGGCTTCGGGCAACTTGTCTTCCGAGAAGAGTCCTCTCAATTGCCTGAGGAACTTTTCGCCGACCATGAAAATCTCCGCCTCTGCCTTGTCTTTGAGTTCATGAAGGTCCCCTGCGCCCGACACCTTGAGTGAGCCGGCATTTAAGCGAAGCACTTGCATAAAACGGCCGAGTAAGAACCGCAGCCGCGCGAAGTCGAAGCATTCGGTGAGCAACCGTTGTTGATAGAGGATTTTGGCTGCTGCGAGTTTCTCCAGGGAAGGCGGATTTTCGGAGGTCTCGTCGATAAACCGCGAGACGGCCCCATCGGTTTTTACGGCATGGGCTGGAATGGGCGAACTCAACACCAGACCTTCAAAGGTTTTGCAGCGACTCAAGGCGACGTAAACCTGGCCGTGGGCAAAAGCAGCCGCGGCGTCGATGACGGCCCGCTCAAATGTGAGTCCCTGGCTTTTATGAATGGTGATGGCCCAAGCGGGCTTGAGCGGGAACTGCTCGAAGCTTCCGACCTTGTCCCGGGCGATTTCCATCGTGGTGGGCTCGATCCGGTACTTGATGTTTTCCCAAATTGCCGCCTCCGCCGTGATCTCGGCGTCATCGCCGGGGCATTTGACCGAAACCAACCGGTCGCCGATCCGGGTGATCCTTCCGATCTTGCCGTTGAAATAGAGTTTTTCGGGCGAAGGATCGTTTTTGACAAACATCACCTGAGCGCCCTTTTTAAGAGTTAGCGCAGGCAAAGTCGGATAAGAGTATTCCGGAAAATCCCCCTCGATTTTGGCACGAAATAAATGCGGTTTATCCGGCAAGCCCCTCAGCCTGGCTTCGTTGATAGCATCAGCGGTCCTGTTGTGAGTACTCAGGGTGATAGAGCCCTCGTGATCGTCGGGTCTGAAATCCTTGCGGTAACGGCTGTTGAGTTCTTGCAGCGAAGCCTGGTCGAGTTGATTATCGCGCACGCGGTTAAGGAGCTCTATAAAGCGGGTGTCCGATTGGCGATAGATGTGTTTGAGCTCGATTACCACGAGTTCTGAAAGGCTGAGAGCGCGGCAGCCGAAAAAGTACATCGAATCATAAAACTCCCGCAGGACGGCCTCGTCATCTTCCTTTACAACCGGGGATAGCTGCTGCAGGTCGCCGATCATGAGAAGCTGGACCCCTCCGAAGGGCAGGTCGCTTCGCCGGCAGCGCCTGAGGACCCCGTCGACCCCGTCGAGCAAATCAGCCCGCACCATGCTGATCTCATCAATGACCAGGAGGTCGAGACTTCTTACAACATTTGTCTTCTCCCTGCTGAACTTGAATTGATTGGGGCTTCCG
>JAJYTC010000089.1 GCA_021793275.1 Deltaproteobacteria bacterium
TTCAATTTAACTGTGAAGAGACAAGATTTGCCAATGAAGATCCTTGGCTTTTTATGGGCGAAATTCCCAAAATTTCTTACCAGCCACATGCTTCGTTCACCCAGTTGGGATCACTTTTTGAAATTGGCGAAGGCATGCAGACTGGATTAAATAAGGCGTTTGTAATAAGTGAAGGATCAGTAAGGGACGTTCCTCTCTTTTGCAGACCTAGAATAGAAGGCAAAAACATAAAACGCTATCACCTGGAAAAGTCTAGTAAGTATCTTCTGTGGGTTGAGGATGTTTCGCTATTCGACAAATTACCAGAATGGATCCAGGTTCATTTGAATTCATATTCCAGCGAACTTCGATCTCGCGCGGCATTCGTTAGAGGTAATTGTGAATGGTATAGGTATACATGGCCATTGCATAAAGATAAGTATTCTGAAAATAAGTTATGGACATCATATAGAAATAAAATTAACGCATTTGCACTCGATGATACATCATACGGCATAGGCTTAACAGATACAACAGTCATATTTGCGGGCAATATGAAAGAATGGCTATCATCTATTTTGGGATTGCTAAATTCAACATATTTAACAATGCAATATAGGACGATTGGAAAAATGACTGGTGGTGGGGTATATGAATATTTTAAAAATGGAATATCTAAGCTATTAATCCCAAATGATATATTATGTTCTAGGCAGTCTGATTTAAAAGATGAAATGGTTTGTAAGGCAATAAGAGAGTTTTCTCAGGTTAGGAAGTTAATTGAAGATCTTCCTGATCCAATGTCGCGTGAAGCACGCAAATTGTATCTGACCATTATAGGATTAATTGCCAAGGAGATTACAGAGGCATCTAAATTGGCAAAAAGTGCCATCGATAAGGTTGCTGAGTTTGATGAATGTATTGAAATCTTGACCGGCCGACTTTATGGCGTCGACTATAAAAAGTGCAAAATTGATGAAGCGGATTAGGAGAATAAGCAGTGCAACCAATCGATATCGTAGAAAAAGTAAAATCAATCTACAAAAACTACATCAAGACAGCCTTCCCGGTGATAGACGAAGACCTCCAGATGCAGATGCGTCAGCGCATCGAGGAGGCCAACCTTCTCTGGCAGGGGCCCTATCTCTCTTTGCAACGACCCTATGAAGAGTCTGAAAAAAGCCTCTCGGAACAGAAGAAGGCCCTTGGGCTTCATTCCGGTCTGCTGTCGGCCGGAGGCTACAAAAATGAGAAGGGCGAACTATCTTCTCCGTTCGGCGAGTGGAGGCTGTTTCTGCACCAGCAGGAGGCTATCGAGCGCATCCTTTCCGGAGTGAACACGATCGTTTCGAGCGGCACCGGATCGGGAAAGACGGAGGCCTTCTTCATTCCGATACTCAACCACTGCCTTCAAAATCCCGGACCGGGCATCAAGGCCCTGATCCTGTATCCCATGAACGCCCTGGCGAACGATCAATATGATCGGTTCGCGAAATACCTTGCGGGAACGGGGATCACTTTTGCCCGCTATACCGGGGACACTGCGGAAGATGAGCTGGACGCCAAAAAGCACGAAAAGGAGATACGGCCCGAAGGTCTTTGTGAAGAGGCCATCTGGTACCGAAAGGACATCCGAAGCCCCAAGACCCGTCCGAACATCCTCATGACGAACTACTCGATGCTCGAGTATCTCCTTCTGCGAAAGCTCGATCGAGTCCTTTTTGACGCTCAGCTTCATTTTCTTGTTCTGGATGAGGTTCATACATACCACGGAGCGCGTGGGATTGAGGTCGCATGTTTGGTGCGGCGCCTCAAGGAACACATTGGAAAGCTCGATGGAAAGCTGGTCTGCATCGGTACCAGCGCCACAGTCAAAGGGAATTCGGCGGAACCCGTCGCAAGGTTTGCAACGGAACTCTTCGGCGAAGCTTTCGAGGCTGAAAACGTTTGTACGGAAAAGTACCTCGACCTGCCGCCGCAAAAAGGTCCCTATCTTCCACCTACTCCCGCCATTGAAGAGGAGGACATCCGAAAACTGCGGGACCTTTCTGATATGAAGATCGTTTATGACTTTTGCCTCGATCACATCGCGCCTGAAGAGCTCGTCATCGAGGTCATGGACGCCGTCGAGAAGGAAGGAGACGATGCGCCGGCGGAATTTCTAGGCCGCATTCTGACCGATAACGTCCTTTTTCGCTCCATACAGGAGGTCCTCGCCGAACCCTGCTCCCTTGAAGAAGTGACAAATTATCTGCAAACCGGAATGACACCGGCGGATTTCAGGCTGGGGAAAACCGAACCGGCTTCTGCTGAGGGTTTACGAAATGGGGCTGATGAAATAAATATCCGACGGGAGGTCGAGGCTTATCTTCTGCTGGGCGCCAAGGCCAGAATCGGTGGGCAGCCCTTGATCCGCCCCAAGGTCCATGTGTTCTGGCGGGGTCTCCAGGGGTTTTACCGGTGCACCAATGAGCACTGCGCCGTTCTCTACACCGAATACATGGATTTTTGCGAGGTTTGTCACTCCCGTTGCCTCCCCGTGGAGGTTTGCCGAAGCTGCGGCCAGGATTTTTACAGGGGATACCCGGAAAAAGGCACCCTGGATACAGATTCAGGCAAAAAGAAGTCCAAAAGCAAAAAGAAAAAAGATCTGCCCGCATCTTCAAAGCTCAGTGACGAGACCCTCGAAAATGTCGATCCGGTCCATTTCACTTATAAACTGTATGACAATACGGAAACGGGCGACGAAGAAGCGGAAGGATCAACAGATAGCGGGAATGCCGAGGAAGTGGCTGTACGATACTGCGCGGCCTGTGGGAAAATATATATAGGCGGACCGCTCGTTTGCGACTGTGAGGAAAAAAGCAAGGTCCGCGAGGACGCGCGAGAGCTTCAACAGCCATACACCTACCTGGGGAAAATACACAAATGTCCGGCCTGTGAAGGGACCTACGGCGGAGGCTTGGAGGTCGTCACACCGCTTCGCTCGGCCACCATGGTCAGCATCAATATCCTGGTGGAAGCCATCTTTCAGTACCTGCTCCCGGAGCAGCGACGCCTTCTCATGTTCTGCGACAACCGCCAGGACACAGCATTCCAGGCGGCATACCTGAACCATAAGCACAATCAGTTCATCGGCCGGCAGTTGATCTACCAGGTGCTGCGCGACAGCGAGGGTGACGGAGGTCTTCCGGTCAGCTTCGAAAGGATTCAGAAACTGCTCTACGAGCGTCGTGAGCAAAATGCGATCTTCTGCCCCAAGCCGACGCGCGAACCTGGCGGCCGGCTCGTTTTTGAGATCCGAAAGCCTGAAAATCCCGACGACGTGGCCCATGAGTATGCGGACATCCAGCTTTCCCTGCTATCCGAACTGGCAAAGCCGGGCTCCCGGCGCGTAAGCCTGGAAGGCCTGGGATTGCTCGCCGTGGAGTATTTCAAGGGAGAGAAGGCGCTTGCCGCCATCGCGCAGCAGGCAGTTGCGATTCAGAAAAGGTGGCTCGTGTCCGGGGAAGAAACGCATCACCTGCTGGCCGCCCTTCTCGACGAGATGCGCTGGAGGCGCGCCTTTTCCCACAAGATGCTCCTCACCCCCATGAACGCAAGGGGAAATCCCTTTGGCCGGTCGAACCTTCCGGTCGGATTTATTAATCACAAATCGGATTGTACCGGGAAACCGTACCGCACGTTCGGATTTTTCTCCGTCTCGGGTGGAGAGACATCGCTGCTAAACTTCGTCGGCAAAGTATTCGGGAAAGAAAATGCTCCTTCGGCGCTCACCGATCTCATGGAATTCCTGGTGGAGGAGGAATTCCTCGTCCGATGTGATATAGGCGATGAAAAGGCTCAAAAAGAAGTGTGGATGGTCAACCACAACCGCGCGATGCTGACCATCGCCCCGGACCTCTACCGGTGCAACCGGTGCAACAATGTAACGCTTCATAATGTGAGGGGCATCTGCTCCCGCTGGCGATGCGAGGGGAAATTGGAACCCTACGCGCCGCAAGCACAGGCGAACTACTACGTGCACACATACACGCACAGAGAGCCATTCCGCATGATCGCCGAAGAGCATTCGGCCCAGTTGCCCGGGACGCGCCGGATAAAGTATGAAAGGGATTTCAAGAACGGAAAAACCGACGTCTTGGTGTGTACGCCCACGATGGAGATGGGCGTGGACATCGGAGACCTCCCGAGTGTTTTTATGCGCAACGTCCCTCCGGGGCCTGCGAACTATGCACAGAGAAGCGGCCGCGCCGGACGCAAGGAGCGGATCGCGCTCATCAATGCTTTTGCCCTGGATAGGGCGCACGACACATACTTCTTCGACAGGCCCGCGGATATGATCTCCGGTGAAATCGATCCTCCGGACTTCACCATCGACAACGAACGTATTCTTCGCCGGCAGATCAACTCGCTCATTCTGGAAAAGCTCGATTACGAATTCAACAAGACGCTCGCGGATTTCGCACCCGAAGGGGACGAAGATCTGGCCTTGCCCGACCTGAAGGAACAGGTCGAAGAGCGTCGCGGCATAATCATAGAAGCCGTGCTCAAGGCTTTCAACAAGGACAGGGAGGATGCGGAAAAGCGCGATGGCCTCGCGTGGATAAACAGTGAAGAGGTGGGGCACATCGCCGACGGATTCTATGCCAAGCTGCTCCAGTCTTTTGTTCCATGGCTCACCGAGAGGGACGCCCTCTATGCGGAGGTGCTCGCTTTAAACCTCGAGAAAGCTAAAATCGCAAAGAAAAACCCAAAATTGGCGGCTCAACTGGCGGAGAGGGAATCCCATCTCTATGACCTGCTGCATAAGGTGGACAGCAAGTACGTCTATTCCTATTTCTCCGATCAGGGCTTTCTGCCATCCTATGCATTCCCCTCGGACGCGGCAAGATTGATCGCAAAAGACGATCCAAAAGAGCCGGTTCTGAGGGGCATGTCCGTCGCGCTCATCGAGTACGCGCCAGGAAATACCGTTTACATGGACAAACGGAAATACCAGGTGATCGGGCTCGATTTTCACCGTTCCCCCGTGCCGAATCTCGATCAAATTTATAAAATCTGCGGGCAGTGCGATCACGTGACATTGGACCCGGGAGCGACCCACTGCTCTCACTGCAAGGAGGCGCTCTCACCGCAGACCTTTCACGTGCTCATGGGCCCTCCCTCCTTTGTTGCCGAGCGGGCGGAGAGCATAGGCGCCGACGAGGAATACCGGCAGCGCGCGTTCTACGAATCGCGCAACTACCTCCTGCAGGCGCCGGGTGTCGGGGATAGGTCGGAAGTCCCCGGTATTGCCATGGAATACCACCGGCGGGGTGAAATTCTGCTCGTCAACACCGGTTTGATCGAGGAGAATGGGAAGGGATTTTTGCTCTGCAGGAGCTGCGGCTACTGGCATGCCCCCACAAACAGGAACCCCTTCGAGGAACATAAGCTGCTCTACGACCGCAGAAACGCCTGCGGTGGAAATTCAGACAGGTACCACCTCGGGTACAGGTTCCAGACAGACGTGCTGATACTGCGGTTTGAGGGCGTCGCGGAGCCGACGGAGGAGTTTTATGCGAGCTTGAAGGCTGCGCTCATAGAAGCCGCCACCTCTGTTGTTCACGCCGAATCGGGAGAAATTAGCGGGTTTTTAAGGAAGGTAAAAGTCGAAGAAGAGACGCGCTGCGATCTCATCTTGTATGATAATGTGCCCGGTGGCGCCGGGTATGTCCGCAAGGTCGCCTCGAGATTTGAAGAGGTCCTCCATGTGGCTCGAACGGTCCTGGACGGCTGCCAGTGCGAAAAATCGTGTTATAAGTGCCTGCGGTCTTACGAGAATCAATTCGAGCACAAGCTTCTCGACAAGCGGTTGATCCAGCCCTACCTGGACTATTTGATAGGTCTGAACAGTAAAGAGGAACAGGCCAAACTGGCCTCTTACGGCCCGGGGAGCAGGCGATTTCTTGGCGCCCATTCCTCTGCTTGGTTGCAAAGAAAATGCCGAACTGCAAACGGCCTCGTGCTTGCAGTCACCAGGGGGATCGACGGGAAGGAGCCTCCCAAGGCCACACCTTGGAGCGAGTTCCTCACCAAGTATGCCGAAAACCACCCCGGAACGGAAATCCTGGTTGGCGTAACCTCCCTGCCCAGCCTTGCCGAGATCAGCGAAGAGAATTTTCTTGCCGTGAAAGCGATTCTGGATCTCCTGGCGGCAGGAGTCAAGGTCTTCCATATGCCATCCGTCGATGCGCTGAAATGGGACCTGGTGATGGGGTTGGGCGCGGATAACGCATTGGCGGCGGCGGCAATGGATGATTCGCTGTCACTTTCGGCGCAGCTCGACGCCCAGAAGATTGTCTACAATGGCGATACCGCCGTCTGCCAGGAGGCCGCCCTGGAGATCCGCAAGGCGCTCGAAAAGGCCGCCCCGGTCACACTCGCATCTTTGCAGGTATCGGGTAAAGACGCTTATCAAATTATCGAGATAAAAGAAGGTGAGCAGGGAGTCACCTATAAGAAGCTTTTTGATGAGTATGTGGCCGATGTGAAGTGGATGCGTGTCGTCGATCCTTATATCCGAACGGAATTCCAGGTCAGGAACCTCGAATCGCTTATCGGATTGATCCAAAACCCCGAGGGTGCCTTGGTCGAACTTGTCACCATGTACGAATGCAATCCAAAATACGGCCTCTCGGAAGAGGCGAAATCCCGTGAACGCCTGGATGCTTTGAAGGAAAGAATGAAAAAGAAGAAGCTCGACTTCTCCTACGCCTTCGACCCCACCATTCACGATCGCACCATCGAGACCGATCAGTGGCAGATTTTATTGGGGCGTGGCCTCGATTTCTATCATCCGCCGGAGTTCGGCCAGGGGCCCGGGAGCAGGCGGGCAAAGGCCTGTAAGATCATATTCTTTCGAAAGAACGATTAATTAAGGAAAAAACTGTTCATGAGCAGAGAGACAGATCTGAGAAAAGCACTTTTTCCGGTAGAGCTTCAAGCCATCTTTCAAATGGTCCAGGATGGTCCCAAGGTGGAAATGCCTCGTTATAAAGCGGTCGTAAATCTCGACAACTATGAGGTGTTCTCAGTGGTGACCCAGAACTACCGGCTGGTGACCAATGGCGAGGCCATCGAGCTCGGAAAGATATGTTTCAAGCAGCTTTTCGACACCGTTAACCTCGATGATATGGAAATATTCAATATCATCATGCCCAAAACGAGGTCCTTCTGCCATATAGATGTGATCCACAAAAAGCACGTCGTAAATATATGGAAAGAGGAAGTATGGGTCCCGTACCTCCGGATTACAAACAGCTATAACCGGATGAAGGCGCTCCGATTTGACCTGGGTTTTTGCCGGAAGCTTTGTGACAACGGCATGATTTTCGAGAAGGAGGCCGTAAAGTTCAAATTCTATCACACCATGGATCATATTGCGCCGGAGGGCGAATTCCACATCGACATGCACAGGCTCAAGGAGCTGGAGAAAGCCTTCGTTGAGTACATGCATAACCTCAAAAGATATTATGTCCCGGAAGAATACGTGCTCCCGCTTGTATGCAAGGTGTTGGGGCTATCTTTCAATCTCGACGCCAAAAACGAGCAGGAAAGCGCCAGGGAGCGGGAGAAATTCGGCAGCGTCAAGGAGGCCATTGCGAAACTGCGGGTACAATATTACGGGGCGTTGGGACCTAATGGTTACTCTGCCCTGAATATCATATCAGATTTTGCTTCACGCCCCTTTGCCTATACCAAAATGAACAATATGATCGACGTGTATCAAAAGCGCACCGGGGGCTGGATCGACAGCTTTCTCGAAGCGATTGCTTCCGATGACTTCAAATTTGAGGCCTACCTGGCCGATTATATGGCCTTCGCTGCCTGACGGACTGTAATCATAGGAGAGCTTGTAGATGTGGGTTATCACGAATTTCGGATTTTTCAGCGTAGTACAGAAACCAGGCGATGATCAACTCACGGTCCGCGCAAGGGCGCGCAAGGACCTCGAAACCCTTCGAGAGAAATACATTCCCGATCTCGGAGAAATTTTGGAAAACGCCGGCACCGACTACCAGTACCGAGCAAAAATACCCCGCGAGGTCTTTGCCGAGGCCATGAAGAATATCGTGCTGGACATCGATTACTCCAATTTCAAGAACGCCGTTGCGAAGAAACAGGGCCACAAAAGAGCCGGCGTCTATCACGATCTTTGGTCGTCACTGTGGCGTATCAGCGAGGAGGAATAATATCGGCCATGAAGACTGCTTATGGGGGTGTAATTTTCGATGAGAATGGGCGGGTGCTCCTGCGGGAACCGCTAGGCCACTATGGGGGCTATTGGTGGACATTTCCGAAAGGGGGACCGGATAATGGCGAAAGCCCCGAAGAGACAGCCTTGCGAGAGGTCCGCGAGGAAGCCGGAGTCAAGGCAAGCATAATCTGCCGGATCCCCGGGACATTCAAGGGCGATACCACTGAAAATATCTTCTATTTGATGAAGCCGGTCGAGGCTGGTCTGTCCTTCCACTGGGAAACCATAAATATCTGCTGGGCGACCTATGAAGAAGCACAGGGTTTAATCTCACAGAGCACCACAAAGTCGGGCAAAGCCCGCGACTTGGCCGTTCTCGACGCGGCATTCGCGACTCTGAGAGAAATGTCGGCATCCAAGGAAACTCCGGAATCCTTGTTCGGACTGTTGAGAGCGCCGCTGCAACCGCTCGCCAGGGCAACTCACGAAATCCTGTGCAAGCTTCATCCCGGCTGCAGCCCGAAAGTCTGCGCTATAAACTCGACTCCTTATGTACGGTATGCTCCGTACCGGGAGCTTTTCCACCTTGAGGTAACCAAAAGTACCTGCCGGCTTCTGATCTCTCCGAAACTGGAACTGGGGAGTACGTTCGAGAAGCTGGGGATAGAACTGAAGAAGATCAAAAAATGGGACATTCTCAAAATCGAGAGTGAAGCCGCGGTGGCTGCGCTCTCTGAAATCGTAAAATCAGGCGCCGCGTTTATCTCGTAGACCTCCGTAGTCGAATGACGGCGCCTCCGCTTATCCGAAAAACGATAGCCGAACCGTACGATGATGATATCGGAGCACTCATGGTTGAATTATCTCAGAAGTCGAGTGAGGAGCCGCCTCTGTCCGTGAGGGTGGAGTACGCGCCGTTCGTAAACTTCGCAATGCAGCAGAACGCAGTCCCACTTGTCAGTGCGCTCGTTGTGACGAACTTCTCCGATAAGCCGGCCGCCCGGGTGGTTGTCAAAGTGTGGAGCGACCCGTCCATCATTGTGGAGAAGACGCTGAGAGTAGACACGATTGATCCCGGAGCGAGCTACTCTTTCTCGGACCTTGCGCTCACGCTTCTGCGCGAACCGCTCCGTAAACAGACCGAACGCGAGGAGGGGCACCTATGGATCGAGGTCGCGGCCGAAGGCGTTCCGCCGAGTCGACAAGCTCTCCCCTTGTCTGTACTGGCTCACAACGAATGGTTCGGCATATCTTTTCCGGAGAGCCTCGCCGCGCACGTGCTGCCCAACGACCCTGCCGTGGAGCGCGTACTGGCCGAGGCGTCGAAGCTGCTTTTGGAGAAGACGAAAGACGGTTCTCTATCGGGATACCAGAGCGGCGATCCACATCGCGCATACTTCCAGGCCGCTGCGATTTACCATGCGGCAGCCCGCCAGAATATCGGGTATATCAACCCTCCGGCCAGCTTCGAAAAAACCGGCCAGAAGATCAGAACGCCGGAGAATCTGCTGGACAAGAAGCTCGGCACCTGTTTGGACACCAGCGTGCTTCTGGCCGCATGCCTCGAGCAGGCAGGCCTGAGACCGGTAGTCGTACTGGTAGAGGGCCACGCATTTCCCGGCGTGTGGCTGGTGGACAAGTCTTTCGACGAGGTCGTGACGACCCACGCCTCAATGCTGCTCAACAGAATCGACCTGGGTGAATTTATAGTCATTGAATCGACGTGTATGACCAAAATACCGCCGGTGAGCTTCAAGTCGGCACTGGAGCAGGCTAAGGCTAACCTCCGGAGCGGATCGCGGTTTCAATGCGCAGTGGACATAGGCGATGCGCGCAAAGCCGGTATCCTCCCGTTGTCACTGACCGAGGAGGCTGGTAGAGCGACTTATGAGGGGGGCGGCCTCGATGTAGATGCCGCATCCCTCGATGATGCGGACCTCGCCGTCCCCGAGGCCGTTAAGGAGGCTGATACCGGGAAGCCGTTAGGCCCTTCACACCCTCGGGAGAGTGCAGCCGACCGTCTCGCGCGCTGGAAGACCAGTCTGCTCGATTTAAGCCTGCGGAACCGTCTGCTCAATCTCAAAGACTCCAAGAAATCCATTCCATTGCTTTGCCCGGACATTGCCGCACTGGAGGATTCACTGGCCGCCGGCGAGGCTTTTCGAGTGCGCCCCAAACCTGACGCCTGGGGCGAGAGTGATCCGCGCGATCCCGCCCTGTACCGTGAACAAACGGGTGGAGACGCCCTGGCGACGTACCTTAGGGAAGAGATGTCTCAGCGGAGGCTGCACGCCCCTTTGTCGGCACGTGATCTCGAGGGTCGTCTCACAGAGATCGAACGCACCACCCGCCTGGGCCTCGAGGAGGGTGGCGCGAATACGCTTTTCCTGGCCCTGGGCTCCCTGGTCTGGACGGAGTCTGCAGGGAGCGATATGGAGCATCGGGCGCCGATACTCCTGGTTCCCATGAACATCGAACGCAAGTCCGTACGCGAGGGATTCCGAGTTCATCGGAGCGATGAGGAGCCTCGAATCAACGTGACACTGCTCCAGAAGCTCAAGGTGGACTTCGGCATTTCCATCGAGGGCCTGGATCCGCTGCCTGAAGACGATTCGGGGCTGGACGTTCGAAAAATCCTGCGAATCATCAGGGGCGCGATCAAGCGCCAACCGCGGTGGAAAGTCGAAGATGACGCCAGTCTCACTATTCTCACCTTCTCACGGTTCCTTATGTGGCTGGACCTTGAGGCAAACGCAGAAGAACTCAAGAAAAATGCGATAGTGCGCCACCTGATCGAAACGCCTAACGAGTTGTTCGACCCGGGGGCGACGTTTCCTGTCCTGGAGACGCTTGACGACCGGTATCCGCCATCGGAAACGTTCTGTCCGCTGCACGCCGATTCCTCCCAGCTCCGCGCCATTCATGCGGCGGCGGAAGGTCGGACCTTCGTGCTGCAAGGACCTCCGGGCACTGGGAAGTCCCAGACGATCACGAATTTGATCGCCCACTGCCTGACCGTCGGAAAGCGGGTCTTGTTCGTAGCCCAAAAACGGGCGGCGCTCGATGTGGTGCACAAGAGGTTGACGGATGTCGGACTCGGCCCTTTCTGCCTGGAGCTGCACTCGAATAAGGCGACAAAGGAGTCTTTTCGTGCGCAAGTGCGCGATGCGCTCGCCGTAGCCGGCGCTGGAACCGGTGAACACTGGGAGGTCGAGACTAATCGCCTTGCCGAGCAGCGGAAATCGCTTAACGGGTATGCGCGAAGTCTCCATAAGCCCCTCGCGTTCGGTAAGAGTGCGTACTGGGTCATCTCCAGGCTTATACATTATGAAGGGGAGCCGAAGATCACACTCGACTTCGGTTCTCCTGAGGGGCGGACAGCCGAAGAGTTTGAGCGGATGCGTGTTTTTGTGCGCGAATTGGCCGAGGCGGTGAGGATCTCGGGAGATCCGGCGGGACACCCGTTAGGCGCGGTCCGGTTGTCAAACTGGACCTACGGCATCGAGGACGACGTAAAGAAAGCTGTCCAGGACGCCGAAGAAACGCACCGGAACCTGGAGGCCACCGGCCATGCTGTTTTGCCGGACCTGGGACTCGAGATGGATGAGGTATCGCTTTGCGACCTCAAGCTTGCGGCCGAGTTGACTGCTATGCTGGAGACCGCGCCGGGCGTCACCGAAGCGGTCCTCTCAGAGCCCGACTGGCAGCGCGTCAGGGGCGAACTGGTCGGGTGGGTCGAGCTGGGAAGCGAGTGTGCTGCGAGACGGTCGGCACTGCGTGAGAGCTATTCCGACGAGATCCTTACGCTTGACCTTCCGGGCCTGATCGAGAAACTGCGGGCAAGAAAGGATGCCTGGTTCTGGAAAAAGTGGCGCCTGGGAAGCTTCGTCCGAAAGGCCGTACAGTCGGTGCGCAAGGATGGCAAAAAGCCCGAGGACATAGCCTGTCTGGAGGATGAACTTAGCCGGGCTTTGTCCGTTGTCCAGGATAGCGCCAGGCTGGATACCGGGGGCCAGTTCCTTTCCCGTTTTTTCGGCCCGTTCTGGCAAGGGCTCGAATCGCAGTGGGAGGAGCTTCGAGGTATTTTAGCCTGGGCGGACAGGTTCCGTGCAGTTCTGGACCGCGCTCCAGGCGCCAACCTGGACGCAAAGCTAAAGACCAGGGGGACGTGGGCGCGTCTCGCCACCGAGGGCCGCGCATTGTTTGCTGCGGGTGCTCCTGCAGCGGAGCAATGCCGTGCTTTCCGGGACGCACTTCAGGCCTTCGAAAGTCAACGAGCGCATCTCAACAGTCTCCTGCAACTGGATGTCCACATGGCCTGGGGCGGCGATGGCGATGCGAAAATGCTGGAGAGGGCTCATACCACCCTGCGGAACCTTACCGAAAATCTTTCTCGCCTGCGGGAGTGGTCACATTACAGGGCGTCGCGCGCGGGCGCGGTGGAGTATCATCTTGCCGAACTCGCCAAGGCCCTCGAACATGGGCGAATCGGTGTTCACCAACTGGAAACCGTGTTTGAGTACTCGTTCGCCGACTGGTGGGCACGCAATGTGCTCAATTCCATTCCCGCCCTGGCTGGATTTATCGGGGAACGGCACAACATGAAGATTCGGGAATTCCGGGAGCTTGACGAGAAGGTCGCCGATCTGACAAAAAAAGAGATCTTCGCGCGGATAGCCGGAGGGATGCCGCGAGCTGCTGCGGCAGGGCAGCGCACGCCTGCCAGTTCAGAAGTCGGGTTGCTCCAGCGGTTCGCGCAAGGCGGGCGCAAGACGATTAGGCGCATCTTCAAGGAGTGTCCCAATTCCCTCGCCAGGTATAAGCCTTGCGTCCTCATGAGCCCGCTCTCTGTTGCACAGTTCATTGGCGCGGACTTCCCGAAGTTCGACCTGGTCGTTTTCGACGAGGCATCCCAAATGCCTACCTATGATGCCATTGGCGCCATCGCACGCGGAAACCAGCTCATAGTGGTTGGCGACTCCCGTCAGCTCCCGCCCACGAGCTTTTTCGAGCGGCAGAGAGGTGACGAGGAACATAGCGAGGACGATCTGCCCGAGGAGCTGGAGAGTATCCTGGAGGAGGCGGAGGCCGCGGGGCTTACAACTCTTCACCTCGACTGGCATTATCGCAGCCGCCACGAGAGCCTGATAGCGTTCAGCAACCGGCAATACTACGAAAACAGGCTTTTAACCTTTCCGGCAGCACTTTCTGAACACCCCCGGCTCGGTGTCCGGTGGTGCGAAGTCCCCGATGGCGTGTACGACCACGGGAAGACGCGTACGAACCGCAAGGAGGCGGAGGCGGTCGTCGCCGAGATCGTCCGGAGATTGACGAACCCCCTGGAACAAAACAACTCTATTGGGGTGGTTACTTTCAGCCTGGCGCAACAGGGCCTCATCGAGGATCTGTTGGATTCGGCGCGAAACGAGTACCCGGAAATCGAGGCATACTTCACAACGGTAAGCGAGCCGGTATTTGTAAAAAACCTCGAAACGGTCCAGGGAGATGAGCGGGACGTCATCCTGTTCTCGATATGCTATGGGCCGGACGCCGCCGGGGTGGTTCGTATGAATTTCGGGCCGCTGAACAACAAAGGCGGAGAGAGGAGACTCAACGTGGCGATTACCAGGGCCCGTAAGCAACTGATTGTCTTCTCTCGGCTGCGCCCGGAACAAATCGACCTCTCCCGCACCGAGGCCGCCGGCGTGGAGCACCTCCGGACCTTCCTCGATTTCGCAAAGCGCGGCCAGGTGGCGCTTGTAGAAGAAGTCACCCGGACAACCGGTGAGGTGGAGTCCCCATTCGAACAGTCGGTTTTGGATGAACTGACCAAGCGAAGCTGGCGAGCGGATGCGCAGGTGGGCTGCTCCGGCTATCGTATTGACCTCGCCGTTCGCGATCCCGACGCCCCCGGGCGGTACATTCTGGGCATTGAGTGCGATGGGGCTAACTATCATAGCGCGAGATCTGCCAGGGACCGCGACCGGCTTCGCCAGACGGTGCTGGAGGGTCTGGGCTGGCGACTGCACCGCATCTGGTCGACAGACTGGTGGCTTCAGCGTCCCAGGGAGATCGCCAAACTCGAAGAGGCTCTCGAGCTTGCGAAACAGAGCTCAGTCGCGGCCGAAGACATGGATGTGACCCCACCGGCAAACATGCCGCTGGTGCACGTTCAAATCGATTCCCCATGTGTACGGGAAGATAATCTACAATTCGCAAAGCTTTCGGCAGGCGTCGAGCCGAAGCCCATGGAATCGCGCCCGGTCGGTGTTGAGCTTAAGGGACAGACGATCTACCGACGCTACCTCCCGGCAGCCCAGACCTTTGCTGGGGAGATCCACGACCCGGTCAACAAACATAAAGTGCGCGATTTGGTCATGGCGATCGCCGCTGCCGAGGCGCCGCTGTTGTTCGATACGCTTTGTTCGGAAGTCGCGTCTGCCTGGGGACTGCAAAGGGCAGGAAGTCGCATCCGAGAGGTAGTACGCAACGCGGTCAAACAGAACGGCCTTCCTGTTCGCCGAACCGGAAAGCGCGAGTTCATCTGGACCAAAGAGCTGACCGAGATGCCGTATAAGGGTTTTCGTGTTCCTGACGAACATGATCTGAAGATGCGAAACGCGGAGGAAATCTGCCCCGAGGAGATTGCCAACGCTGCGTCCGAGGTCCTCACCTTAAATATCAGCATGGATCAGGATGACCTTGCACGGGAAACCGCCAAAGCATTCGGTATCACACGCCTCGGAAACAAAGTGCGATCCTCTTTCGAGGACGGCATCGAACTTTTGAAAAAGAACGGCGGTTGTCGGGTCGAGGGTGAGAACCTCGTCGCACTGTGATGGAGGAGTACTCGACATACACTTCAAGAGGGCTTTAGGCTTTCAATAACTTTATGAGAGACGGAGAGCGGACTAACTTTCTGGAGAGACTCTGGCCTGAACGCCTGGGGCATGGCGTTGCAGATCAAAACATTGAGACCCGTCTAGCCGTTGAGCATTGCTTTTCCTCATCGAGAACGAGAAAACTTATTGCGCATTTTACAGCTTTGTGTTGTTTTTCTCCTCGGGTTTTCCGGTGATTTTTTGCCAAGAATTGGGTCCGATGTTTCGAGCCAGAAAAACGAACGTTTTTCTTGTGTTTCCCGAGATAGTCGATCCTACTGGGGCCGAGTGTTGCGTCCCGTAAATTCGATGATATTTCTACTGGGTCCCTGTTTAATTCAATACGCTCAAAGGACGGCATGCGATGAAGTTTCAAGAAAGCGAACTTTGGCAATCGACGTTGAGCGCTCGCGAAAATGATCAATACGAACTTCAGCGTAGCCGGCTACGTGTGGCCTACGAAACTTTTTGGAAGAGAGGGACCGAGCTCGCGCAACAGATTGCAAATGACTTGCCCGGACTTACACTCCACGACGAGAGGCACCTTGCTGCACTATGGGACCGAGCAAGCCAGCTCACAGGACCGAAGTACCGGATTAACCCGCTTGAAGCATTTGTTTTTGGAGGTGCCGTTCTTCTCCACGATGCCGGCCACGCCTTCGTAGCGTACGAAGGTGGTCTAACAAAATTGAAACAGACACCCGAATACCGGGATGCCGTAGCCGCAATTTTGCGAAAAAGGGGGCTAATCCACCTTCAGAGAACGATATCTCCAATCCATCGGAGGAAGTCGTCAAGGCGGCTCTCTTTGTAGCTCTACGACGCCTGCACGCAAAGCAGGCGGGGGTTATTGCAACGCGCTCTTTTGAAGGACTCTATCTCATCGATGATTCTGAGCTGCGCTGCAATCTCGCGCAGTTGATCGGCCAAGTGGCGACCAGTCATCATTGGGACCGCAATTCACTTGAAGAAAAGCTCCCTGCCATGCAAGGGGCACCTTCGTTTATGCCTCAAGACTGGACAATCCAGCCATTGAAGATTGCATGCCTCTTGCGGTGCGCTGATGCCATTCAAATCGACCAAAGGCGCGCCCCAGCCTTCGCGCTCGCGATACACGCTCCAAAGGGACAATCCCTCCTGCATTGGCTAGCCCAGCAACTGGCGCAACCCGCTGTGAAAGAGGAAGAAGACGGCGGCCCCGGTTGCCTTATTTTCACGTCTCAAGGCGATTTCACAGAGGAAAACGCAGATGCTTGGTGGATTGCCCATGACCTCGTAAAGATCGCCCATGGAGAGCTACAAGGTTGCTATCAGCTCATGAAGGATCATGATCTACCTTGTATTTACGGTTGATCGCATTGCTGGAGCTGAAAGCCCCATTCAGTTAGCGCGATATATTCGAACTGCAGGTTGGCGACCAGTAGGTGCAGAAGTTCGTGTTACAAGCGTTGACCGCATTGTTCGCCTTTTCGGCGGTAGGCTCTTATACGGTCATGATTTATCTGTACCTCTGCGCGAATTGATCCAAAACGCCTCTGACGCTGTGCGCGCCAGACGTGCACTGGCGGAGGATCCTTTCTACGAGGGGAAAGTCGTCGTAAGTCTCAAGAATATTGAGGGCGATTCCTGGCGGCTCATCGTTGAAGATGATGGGATTGGAATGTCGGAACGCGTTCTGATTGGACCGTTACTGGAGTTTGGCAAAAGCTTCTGGGCTTCAGAGGAGGCACAAGACGAGTTCCCCGGCCTGTTAAGTGCAAAGCTGTGCCAAACTGGACGATACGGCATTGGTTTTTTCTCAACATTGATGATAGCCGAACGAATTGAGGTCACAACGCGGCGCTGGGATGCCGCTCAAGACCAGGCACGCAAGTTGACTTTTAGAGAAGGGCTACAATTGCGTCCTCTCATCACAAAAGCAGAGGGAGCATCTCTCGGCCAGCTCTCAACACGAGTTGAATTGCACATAACGTCCGAGAGTGTAGAGCAACTCCTTAGGGTGTCCAACGCTCCTCCTCCTCAAGAATACGTGAAGGTCACGTTAAAAGAGCTTATCGCCCACCTGTGTCCATGCCTGGGCTGTGACGTATTTATACTGCAATGTGATGACCAATATGAAGTTGCACATTATCGGAAATGGTACGAAACGGACACACTACAATGGGTTCGCCAAATCATTTTTGCAGACCACCGAACGAATCAAACGGTTGACGACTACCTCGCCAAGATCGCTCCACTCATTCATGTAATCGAAGGGCAGGATGGTGAGCCATGCGGTCGAGCTGCAGTCGCGTTTTTGCAAATCGAGGCGGGTATTGATGCGGTTGGTGGCTTGGCCTCAAGACGAAGCTCGCGAACCATAGGCGGTTTCTCAGCGTCTTACGTTGGTGCGATAGGGGTTGAACCCGCCGGTCCGAATCGAGATTCCGGCATTCTGCTTAACCCAGACAAGGTCAAGGCTTGGGCATCGGAGCAGGCATTACTTCTAGCCGAAATGAAACTCAATGATCTCGAAAATTATATCGCGGCAGCGAACGTAGCCTCACTCGGAGGCGATCCCACTCCTATAGCGACAATATTGATCAATCGACAATTGACGACTCTCATCAACGTGTACGATCTGCTTGTGAAAGAGAAGGAAATTTATGCTGTCCTAGGCTCCCCATCGGGACCTGTCCCGTCGCTCTCAATGATCTATCACCGGCCAACCCCCTATCATGGGATTGGTCTTTCAGCGAAAGATCTCAACTTCTCAGTCGCGACGATGGAGGCCTGGCCGGGGTTGCGTTTTCCCGAACATGTATACCATCGAATACCGACATCGGAAAACCCAGCTTCATCATGTTTTTTATCATGTCTCGAACGCCATGCTCACTCCAAAGGAAGAGAGCTTCAAATGGAACCGGTCAGCAACGTCCTTTTCGGAACCTACAAAGGGGAACCGTCTTCCCGGGAAAAATTGGCCGTAGGCACTGAACTGCGAGAAAATGCCATTCGGCTTTCCTTAATATAGAAGCCGAAGCGTAGGGATGTCTTTATGAAAAATACCTCTCCGTATGTACCATAAAGGACGTTATCGTGCGACACGAAGTCGCATAGTTGAGTGTATTCAGGTATTTGCCTTGAATACCCGGCATGTTCCTGCCGGTCTCTACGCGGGCGTGCTTGCCACGCGCTGTGTGGTTGGTGC
>JAJYTC010000269.1 GCA_021793275.1 Deltaproteobacteria bacterium
GAAAGGATACCAATCTCCGGTCTGGACATGATGAGCGTAATGGAGACGAAGAGTTTCTCCGTCGATCCCGAAGAATACATAAGTCTTCTCGAAGAATTCATCGCAGAGATGGAAGATATCGCAGCCAGCGGTTTTTCCCCTTTCGAACCGGATGCTCCGAGGATACTTCTTACCGGCAGCCCCGTCGGAAAGGGTTGCGAGAAGGTCCTGCGGATGATCGAGGAATGCGGAGGGGCGGTGGTGTGCATGGAAAATTGCACCGGTGTGAAGGGGGCTGACCTGCTTGTCGACGAGGAGGAAAAAGACCCCTTCCTCGCTATTGCCCGCCGTTACCTGCAAATCCCCTGTTCGTGCATCACTCCCAACACCGGACGCACGGCCCTGCTCGACACCATTATCGCCGAGTTTCGTGTAGATGCTGTAGTAGACCTCACCTGGCAATGCTGCCACACCTATAATATCGAATCACGGGTGATAGGCGATTTGGTGGAAAACGATCATAATTTGCCCTTTCTCCATATTGAAACGGATTACGGCAGCTCCGATGTGGAGCAGTTACGAACGAGGATAGAGGCGTTTCTCGAAATGGCACGGTGGCAGTCATCCGGCCGCCATGCCCTTCAGGAGGCTTTGCGCCCGGGCTTGGCCCTGTGCCGGAAATGAGTTGTGAATGAATTTGCCCTCTATCGCAATGTGTAATTTCATCGCGGATACCGCCGATCTGAGGAAAATGGCAATCCGAAGCGGTTTTTCCGGTGTCGATTGGACATTCAAGCGGGAAGATCTGCCTCGAAACCAAACCGAGGAATCGAGGCTTCTAAGGAACATCTCCATGCTGAATGGCCTGGAGGTCCGGTATCATTGCGCTTTCAAAGGGGTGGATGTCGGCGATGAAGACGAGCGCAAAGCGGATGCGGCGATGGAAATATTTCAAAAGGTCTGTCGGGTCGTATCCAGGCTTGAGGGCGCTTATATGACGGTTCACCTGGGACTGGGAAGGAAATCATCTGATGGTCTTTCCTGGGAACGCACGGTAAGCGCGCTGGCCGAACTGGTGGGTTATGCAAAAAGCCTTGGCATCGAACTTTGCCTGGAGAACCTGGCTTCCGGCTGGTCCAGCAGGCCCCACCTTTTTGAAAAACTTGTCAGAAAAACCGGCGCCGGTATTACGCTTGATATCGGTCATGCAAGGGTCTGCCAGGCAGTGCAGTGCCGGCTGTTTGAACTCGAAGATTTCGTCATGCCTAATGCCGAGCGTGTTTTCAATGCGCATATTTATCACGAGGAGATCGACGATCGGCACGTAGCGCCCGAATGCGTGGAAAACATCAGGAGCCGCCTGGATCTTCTATCGAGGCTTTCTTGTAACTGGTGGGTCCTGGAGCTTCGAGAGGAAGCTGCTCTTATGAAGACCCTTGAAATAGTTCGCGAATATATGGAAAGCCGGGAAAATGAAGCCCGATGCAGTTGAATCGATCCGCCGCGACGATTGGAAAACAAAGCCCACTGACAGGTTTATCCTGAGGTGGATCAAGGTCAATCTCTCTGCGCGCATTACACCGAAGCTTATCGGTCTGCAATGGCTGCGTCCGTGGATGATTACGCTGTGTTCGGCAACCATGGGCGTTTTTGCCGGTTTGATCTTCGCTCTTGGCTGGGGAGGGAGTGCGGGAATTTGCGCCGCTTTGGCTCAGGTGCTCGATGGTGTCGATGGCCAGTTTTCAAGACTTGCCGGCTTGCAGACAAAAGGAGGGGCATTCCTCGATTCGGTCCTTGACCGCTACGTGGATGTGGCTTTGATAACGGGACTCGTGATTTACCTGATAAGACTTCCAGCCGACTTTTCCTTCGGGCTTTTGCTGACAATCGGATTTCTTGCGCTTTGCGGGAGCAGTCTCATCAGCTACACGACTGCCCGGGCGGAAAGTCTTGGAATTGCGATGGGAAAGCCTACGCTGGCAAGCAAAGGGACAAGAACGAGCGTCATCGTGCTTTGCGCATGGGCAAGCACATTATGGCCGGCGGCGCCGCTTCTGGCGCTTGTCTATCTTGCCGTGCACCCGAACATCGTGGTTATAAGGCGTATTTTACTCGCACACGGCAAATGAATCGAACCATCCTCAGAGGGATATCGGCGGGGAGTTATGGCAGCAACAGGAGTCGTTCACGGCCGCTTTCAGATTTTCCATCTCGATCATCTGAGGTATTTGCTGGCAGCCAAAAAGAGGTGCCATCACCTGGTGATCGGAATTACGAACCCCGATCCGACGCTCACAAGGACAGATGCTGCCGATGCCTACAGGAGTTTACCTGAAGCTAATCCACTCACATATTTCGAGCGTTACAGCGTTATTCGGGCGGTCATGCTCGATAGCGATCTGGGGCCTGCGGAATTTTCGATAGTCCCCTTCCCCATAAATATTCCGGAACTCTATCGCTTCTACCTGCCGCTCGACGCTGTCTTTTATCTGACCATCTACGATGATTGGGGAAAGAGGAAATATGAAATGTTCAAGTCTTTGGGACTTAACGTGGAAGTGCTCTGGATAAGGCCTATCGAACAGAAGGGGATAAGTGCGAGGGAGGTAAGAAGGCGCATGGTGGAAAACGAGGAATGGGAACATCTCGTACCGCCTGCTGCAGCTTGTGTAATGAAAAAGATGGGTATCCCGGAGCGAATTGCCAATCTCAAATTGTGACTGCAGAAGGGGGACTTGCCGCGTCCTTGCGCAGCTTCCCTACGGAGAGACTTAAATGGAGGGAGGCGAAATATTGGAGGGAACGCTCCACGTCTATCAGGACGCAAACCTGACAAAACAGCTCAAGGCCCTTCTCAAAGGCGGCGCCAATGGTGCACCGGCCGCGAGGCACGCTCAGACGATAATTGACCGATTCGTTGAGGCAGGGCTTTTCGATCCGAGGCTGATGGGGCGACTTACCCGCTACGGGGATGCCCGAATCAAGAACTGTATCAAGTTCGATCTTGTACGCGGCTACCGCCTCGTCGCCGCATTGCTGGATCATGGGATCGCGTTTCTCTATGTGGGCAGCCATGATGAGTGCGATCACTGGCTCAAGAATAACGCGGGGTTGAAGCCTATTCTCTCCAAGAAGAGAAATAGAGTTGTGGCGGCAGGGGAAAGCGCCGCCGTGGAGATACTGGAGGAAAATGAGTTAGAAATGAATGCGAGGGAACCCGACTACGATGAAAGGCTGCTGCGTAATATCACCGAAAAGGACCTGAGAAAGATTTTCTGTGGACTGTGTAAAAAAAGATATGACCAGGAATAAGATCCTTTGAGCCATTT
>JAJYTC010000002.1 GCA_021793275.1 Deltaproteobacteria bacterium
CACACCGGCCTCGATCGGGCAGACTTTCGAATTTCACGTTTGGACCTCGTTAATCCGTAGTTTGCCCTTTCTTATTATTATATTGATATTAGTCATTATTATTCGACAACTCAACTCGCTCCCCGGATAGATTTCATTGCTTGGATTGATTGTAAATTGGGAAGAAAACAGGCGGCGGGGGGTATAACGGCCTTACCCGGAATAATGCTCCAACTTCAGCGCCAAGCATCCCAACGGCATTCGCAGGTCTTTGCCAGAAAAAACTGCGATCGTACGGCTGAGGCGCAAAAAGCATAGGATCACCAGTTGAAATATGCAAGTTATACATCTATGGAGTATGCGTCCATGGGACCGGCTTATGCGTTTTCAGGGTGAACCTTCATGCCCGGAGTCCGCAGCTCGCAACCCGCCTGCGCGAGTTGAGGTTGTGCGGGAGAGAAACTTTTTACATCTCTCCTGAAATTTGACCATATTTGACCATAGAGGATAGAATCCTTTACTTTTCTACGTCCGTCGCAAATGATGCTTTCATTTTCTCGATGACCTTGGCCGGGTCTCCTGCCTCGTAGGTCCTGCAGATTTTAAAGTGGTTGGCCGGTTGGAAGAACCGTGTTTTCAGATGATCTGATTCTCATGCCAAACCTCCGAATCGCGGTGCTGGAGCTTATTCAAGACTAAAAAATACTGAGCGGCCGGGGAAGCAGCGAATTATAATATTTCGTCCAGAAAATCTCCGATTGAATCCCTGCAAACATTAAAATCCGTCCAAGTCACTCCTGAAGAGGAACATAAATAAGACATCGAGCTATTGAAGAAGCTTCCAAAGGGGTTCGGTGATGTGCCGCTTTTCCGGCATGATTCGGCCTACAACAGCGACCTGAAGCAGGGGCAACCGCTCGGGCCGAAAATCCTGTATCGATTTTGGAAAAAGGGCCTGCGCGAATTCGGGAATTGATGGCGTCGATCCATGTGGAGGGACACGTCATTCGGCAATGCGCTAGTACCGGGAACACATGTCAACCGAAGATGTGCTGAGGCTTTCCTTCCATACCGTTTGGAAAACCGGTCTACATTGCGTGAACATCAGCCAGAGTGAACTGCTCAGAGGGATACTCGATCCGGGGTGGAACACATGCGGGGCACGCCAAGAGAAAGCCTCTAATGCAAGAGGACGATTTCACTTAACTTTTGATCGGGACGACTGGATTTGAACCAGTCGTCCTTCCATTAAGCTATTGATTTTATTATATAGCACTGACCCCTGACCCCTACTTGACCCCCACACGCATTCACCCCTAATATCGTGAGTCTAAACTCGTCAGCGCACGATGATAAGCTGCTGCGACCTCGGCGACCTCGGACGATACGTTGCTGATGGACTTCAAGGCATCGACCAATTCCTCAATACCTACGGTGCGGCATCTACCTTGACTTTGCTCCGAGATATCAGATGAAGACCACGCGGCCGCCGCTTTAGTGAACAGGACATAGACCCCCCTAGCGTCCTGCTCCTTTAAAAAATCAACTTGGCGAACAAGCTGATTTTCCGAGAGGATAGCCCACACCTTCACTTCACAGTAGAAGGGAACATTGTCCACAATGAATTTAAGGTCGAACAAACCCTGTTCTGGCTTTAGAATTACGGACACGTTATGAGGTAAATAGGTTAAGCTGAGCAATGTTTGAGCAAAATTTGGAGACCGCTCGGCAAGGAGTTGAAGAAGGGCGTAGTGGATATTCTCGTCATCGTATACAAACTTTTCCCAGCCGTAAGGATGCTGCTCCGGTCCATAAATTCGATTGTTCAAAAAGAGTTCGATTCCGGTCACAATCGTCCCACGTCCTTTCCGCTTTTCGAATAGATACTTTATTTTAATGCTGCCCATGCCCTCCACTTATTGCAGGTTCCCTGAGCCTGTCGGTCCTGACCTTTCCATGTTCCGCCCTGAAGCAGACATTTACCCTTGGCGCTGGGAGAGTCCACGGTTGAGTGTAGACCAAAAGTATCAACCTTGCGGCTTCCCCCCCAGTAATCGCAAACCGCGCAATTTTTAAAATTCTTTGGATAGCTTTGAGTCATTGGCATCTCCTTTCGGGTGATTCCTTCCGCTAGAGCTTATGGCCCTAACTGTTGTGATTGTATTTTATTAATTAAATAACAAAAATGTGACCGAGAGCGAAGCTATCGCTCCACTTGTCAAGTTCCTCGAAGCTGAACAGATAACACGGTATATAATCGCCCATTCAGTATATCATCGGATGGGGATTTGCACTAGCCATATCAGCAACATTTTTAATGGCTCAGAAGGATAATTTAAAAAGGGATGGTCAGGTCAGGTGCGAAGAGCAGCAGATATGCTCTGCCGCTCTCAGGCCGAGTTGCGGCCTCAATGGCGTGGTATTGGCCCTTGGGGCCGACACCACATCCCGGTGAAGTTACACCGCTATGCCTTTATTTTGGTGCCTGAGCTTCCGAAGAAGCCGCTTATTGTAGTAAACCAGACTCCATGAGTCTGGACGGTCTAGCGACATGTGGCCTTGTACGTACCGTGCAACCGCTTCTCTTTCTCGAATCAATTCGACCGACGATATTCCGTGATTCCACCGGTCCTGCCAGTGCGTCCCGGCGCATTCTATGACCTCGTTACCATCAGCGGCCACGGGGATCATCAACAGATGGCAATGTGTCTGAGTGTTGGTGCTATGGATTACGCCCATCACCCCAACCCGGATTCTATCTATCTTGTAGATTGACCTAATCCATTCCACGACTTCCCGTTCTGCATACTCGTGGTTGTGCTTACCCCTGAATGTCAACGTCGCAAATAAGTCCTAATCCCAGTCAGTTAAAAAGTTTATCTCTCTGTATGTCATATTTTATCTCCTATACCTTCCATGAAGGTCAAATCATTAAATATATAAACACGATATCATATCATATCTTATAATTCATTATCATCATCTTTTTATTGATATATTTCTGACCAGACATCGTATTATTGTAACTATTTAGATAACGTGGCAGGTGCGGTGGACACACGTCTAAGAGTGACCTGCGACACCCTCGCGTATGCGTCCTATGTGATATGGCAGCCTTTATGAGGCTATATGGTTCTATCACTCTATTTTATACCTTTCGTATACATCCTACTCGAAGTTGGGGTCAGCATTAGGATTATATCGGAATGAAAGCGTAGAGCGAAAGTTACAGTATTGGCACTCTGCCAGGTAATATAAAGTCTTATTATTATTGTTGTCATCTTCAACACTTGATATCGACAACTTATTGCCACATATTTTACACTCTCGCCACCCGATCAGTCGGTCTTTCATTTTATCTCCTTTCCGTCTATGCCTCGCACAGATGTGCGATTGCGTTTTCTACATGTGCTGGCATGGCGTCCACGCCGCACATCTATCTAGACAGTTTACCTTCAGACGCAATAATATCATGCTCTGACTCCAGCAGGCGTTTCATCCGCCATATGGTAAGTCCTGCCTGTTTTCTACGTTCGTTTAAGTAGTGCTCACTGATATTATCAGCTACCATTAATTCCCCCTTATTGGTTGTTTTTCTAATCATCATCATCTATCTAATATATTAATTACAAGTGAACATCTTTTCGCTGACCTAAATTAGGAGGAAATGGAATGGAACAGAAAAAAAGATTGCGACCGATAAGCAGCGATTCTCAACGGAAGATTCCCAATGTAAACAGGATTGAAATCGAGAAAACAATGAGCCAACTGATTGCACAAGTGGTGTCCCTATGGACCAAGAACTCAGGATTGCAGTTCGATGAGCGCCGGGAATTGACGGTTAAAATCTGCCGTCTACTCCTTGGTATGCTTACCGGCTGATCAGCCGGGGACGGCTCGGCGAAAACAATACCGCTCGACGATATCGAGATTAGTTCGGCCCCACCTGCCCCGGCGCGAGGATTTGGCGATTTATTCATGCGCATTATGGTAGTTTTGCCTTTAGTATTCATATGTTATATATCAAACAATGTATTTTTCTTCAGAATTAGACAATAATCTTCTTGACAAACAGCGATTCTGACTGTAGAAAGAAGTCAAGAATGCGAACTGGAGGCAAGAGAAATGGAAAAGACCAAGGCATATGGCTACATCAGGGTCAGCGGCAAGTCCCAATTGGCCGGGAATGGGTTTGACCGTCAAGAGGACACAATCAATGCCTATGCTGAGAAGGCAAGATATGAGGTCGTAAAAATATTTAAGGAAGAGGCGGTTTCAGGTACTAAGGGCGAGGCCGACCGTCCGGCCTTTCAGGAAATGATGACGGAAATCCTGCGGAATGGGGTCAGGACCGTAATCATCGAGGGGCTGGACAGGTTGGCGAGGGAATACAGAATTCAGGAAACATTGCTCATTTACATGGCATCGAAAGGGGTCACCCTGCTATCGGCGCGAACGGAGGAAGATGTCACCGAAGCTATTCAGTCTGACCCCATGCGCAAAGCTCTTGTCCAAATCCAAGGTATTTTCGCCGAACTGGAAAAGAATCTTCTCGTGAAAAAATTGCGAAGGGCGCGAGAACAGGTCCGCAGCGAGAGGGGCAAGTGTGAGGGGCGCAAAGGCTACGCTGAATCTGAGCAGCATCAACAGCTTCTAAAAAGGATCAAGGAGCTACGCCGCAAGAAACCCAAACAGAAAAGGATGACCCACCAGCAGGTAGCGGACCAGCTCAACGAAGAAGGATTTGAAACGGCATCGGGGAAGCCATTTTCTGCAATGATCGTGGCCAATTTACTTCGATAATGGGAAAAAATGGCTCGAAGTTAAAAAAATTGCAGCCTCAAACCGATTTTGACCGTTTCGTAAAATATACATGCCTTGTGGAAGCGATAACCGTTAACTCTCCACAAGGAGTGATTGAAGATGCAAAGTTTGAGCCAGCGCCAACCTTTTAATTTGCCTCCTCAGCAACGCAGGGGAAAGGAAAGATGTATGCTTGGTCGTATCAAAACGGATCAGAAATGCCCATTGTGTGGTAGCATGTTTCGAGACAACCACGTGGACGGCCTCACATGCCCGAACCATCCCCATCAATATGCAAGTCGTTTTAAATTGAAATTCAAGAAGGACGGAGATGAAATATGCAGGAGATATAGGTCATACGCGGATGCAACGAATGATCTTACCGGATTCCGATTCAAGGTCAATGAGAACACCTTCGACGTTCGAGACTACCAGACATCTAACCCGCTTTCATTTTCACATCTGGCTGACAAGTACCTTGAGAAGAACCCGAACAAGGTTGGCTATAAGCAACTGAAAAATATCAAGAATTTCTTGGACAGGGCTAGAGCCGAGTGGCATGATCGGAATATCAAGACCATCAAATATGCCGATATCGAGGATTTTCTCGACAAGCAAAAAAAATTTTGCGACAGGGGTAAGGCCTTCGAGGATCAAAGAAATATATCGGACAAGACCCGCCATGAAATCAATTCGTGTCTCCATTGTTTCTGGACATGGCTTGTGAAGCGGGAAGAAATCAAGGCAAGCGAAATGCCCACCTTTCCGTCCGTGGCCTTCGAACTCGGATGGCGAAATATCGTTGACAAGGATACACAGGAAGCCATCCTCGATGAGGTATACAGAATCTCGTACCATATCAACCCCAAAATCTACATCGGGATAAGGTGGCTGGCGACCTACATAGCAATTCGACCAACCGAATTGCTATCCATCAAGGAAAAAAACATCATCGTCGCCGGTGGCTACATAACGGTCAGAGACTCCAAGGCAATGAGAAGGGAAGGGAAACCAAAGCCGATTCCGATGACCGATGAGGATTTGGAAATGCTCAGGTCATCTTCGGTGCGGGGCCTCCCTGACCTGCCATTCTTCAGGCACAACGCAGCTTCGGCCAAACGCGGTGGCGGCAGGAATGCAAAGGCAGGTGACGTGTTCGGGAAAAAATATCTTTACCGCTGGTGGAAGCAGGCATGCAAAAACTTGGGCGTAGAGGAAGTTGACCTGTACGGAGGGACAAAACACTCTTCGGCTACGGCCTTGGCGGACGATTTTTCACCCGAAGAAATCATCAAGGGAACGATGCACGATACCAATAAAGCTTTTTTGAGGTATTGCCAGACTCGACCTGAGCACGTCAAAAAGCTTTATGAGAGTACCAGAAAGAGAAAGGGCCAACCAGCCCAGAGTATGATCCCTGACCCCTGATTGACCCCCAAAACGAACTTACCTCTAACGACTTAACTTGCCGAATTCGTTCGGTAAGTTGAGTCGGGACGACTGGATTTGAACCAGCGACTTCTGCGTCCCGAACGTGAAAGAGGCTTGCAATCTATCGATTTACTTGGATTTTTTGTTGCGATGCCCCGACGTGGTGACCAAGGCGGGTGACCAGGTCAAACCCGGTATTTTTGCGACCGCCTCGCGGTGCTGATCGGTTGATACATGCTGATATACGAGGAGCGTGGTGTCGGGTCTTGAATGGCCGAGGACCTCCGAGACGGCCTTCAGATTCGCGCCGTTTTTTAGCGCCAGCGTCGCCATGGCGTGGCGCAGATCGTAGAGCCGAAGACGGCGGGAGATCCCCGCCTTTTTTTTCGCCCTGTCCCATGCGCCTCTAAGACATACCACCGGCCTCAGCCGGTAGTGGACTACGGGCAGCTTTTCAAGGGCGGCGGCCGGCGCGCCTTCGAGCTGCGCCCGGTCCAGCTGCCTCCATGCGGTCAGGAGATCGCGCAGGTCCTGGTGGATCGGCACATACCTCACCGCAGGCCCTCCCTTGCGAGCCCCGACGATCCGGATTTCGTGAGATTCAAAATTTACGTCCTGCCAGCGGATTCCGTTACACTCCGCCCCGGGCCTCATCCCGCAGTGCCATCCGAGCAGGATAGCGCGGGCCAGGTGAGGGGGCGCATGCGCCAGGATCGCGGCGACCTCTTCGCTCGTCGGGGGCGCGGGCGCGATGGAATCCGCCATTGCGCCCTTGATCCGGAATTTCGACAACGGATTCTTCACGACGAGCGGCGGCTCCTGATCGTGCGCCCAGTTGAAAGCCGACCTCAGGACGTCGATTTCGCGGTCGATAGTCCGGAGCTTGACGCCGCTCGCAACGCGCTCGCGCACATATTTGTTGAGGATCTCGTTGGTCAGCCGGTCGGTCGGAAGATGGCCGAGGGATGGTCCGAGGAGGCGGTCTATCCGGTAGAAATCGGATGTGAATGTGCTCTTGCGCGTCGCGTGCTGCTGGTGGTAGTGGCTCAGGAGGTGGCCCACTGTAAGCGCCGAAGTGGCGTAGGGACCGCGGCCGCGCTCCTCCCGGATCTCGTCGTCTTTGCGCCGGGCTTTCGACTCTGCGATGTCTCCGCGACCGAAGTACTCGCGTTTTTCCTTGCCGTCTGTGCGGTATTTGACGAACCATCGGCCGTCAGGTTTCTGATGGACGCTCATGGGGTATCCTTTATGCACATCCTCGTAGCGTTTGACGGGCCAGCGCTCAATGTTTATAGACATCTCCTCTTGGGCCGATGTCATGGATTCGCACCTCTCGCGATTCTTCGTAAACTTCATAAAGGATGCGCCAGCCGCCAACCTGATAGCGATATGAGCGAGCCTCCCCCTTCAAGGCTCTGGCATTGGGATTTCGGAGGGGATTGGCCTTGAGCAATTCAATCGCCCTGTCAACGCCGTTTCGAAGCTTCGGCGCGAGCTTGTCGTAAGTCTTCCGGGCGCTTTTGCTGAGAAGAACCCGATAGCTCATCTTCCCCTTATGTCCTCCCAGTCCGAGAATTCCCCCCTCTCAAATTCTTGTCTTCCTCGGGCCAGGGCCTTCAACTCTTCTTCTGTGGGCTCAACCTCGGGGACGCCAGAAACGAACCGGATATACTCCAGGACGCCCTCCAACGCGTCATCCGGCAGGCCGTCCAGAGCTTTGTCAACCTCTTCCCGGATATTCATTTTTATCCTCCTGGATAGCGTAATATCGTTCGGACTAATGTAACACCAGGACAGCCAGAGGGGCAAGGTGGAGGCCGAGACAGCCCTCAGGCCCCTGGCGCACCCTCACCGGTCCCTCCAAGCGGAGACGACCGCAACCGCTGCCACGATCAGGCAGCAGGCAAAGAGCAGAATAAACCACGCGGGAAATTGCATCAAACCGACCGTGAGAGCGATAGAGGTGGCCGTCGCGCTCGCGAGAAAGGATAGAGAAGCGATGCCGGCGAGCGAATGCAGGGCCCACTCCCTGAGATCGGGACGGATCTTTCCGATTCCTCTGAAGAGCCAATAGAGGAAGGCGAGGACGGACGTCCAGGCGAGCATTCCCGCACGGGAGCGAAAGCCGCCTTCGGGGAGCTGTACGAGGGGAATCGCGCCAGCCAGGACGGACACGAGCATGACAGCGGCGGCAGGACGCTGACTTCTCTCGAGGCGGCCGCGAAGAGCTTTCCATTCCCATCCGGTGACACCTTCGGAATTTTGCATTTACCTCTCCCTTTCGGTCAAAATCTCGTAAAGCCGCGTAGTCCTGCGGGAGGCCCGGGCAGGAAGCGCCAGGCTATCGCGCCCATCTCCAACGCTAGTATGGCCATAAACAGAAGAATGCCCAATCTGAACCACTCGCGGGCAACAAATCCCGAAATGTTGCTAGTGTCGAGCCAGTTTTTGAAGCGCGTAACCGGTTGCATCGATGCCCTCCTGTTGATATTTGTGCCAACCATCACCGCCCGAAGCTCCCGAAAATCAGGCTTCCCCTTCTGTACCAGTATTTTGCCTCGGAGGCCCCGCGCTTACCTTCTGCTCAAGATCCTCAATTCTCGCCTGGAGAGCCTTGGCGTTGAGCTCCGCGCGCTTCCGGTCCTCCTGTGCTTGGCTCTGATTCCTCACCGCTTGATGGAACGCGAGGATGTTTGATTGAAGGGCGCTTGCCATGACTGGGTCCCCACACAGCAGTACTTCCCTGGTTTTTTCCAGTAAATCCCAAATCTGAGGGTTGTCAATTTCAATCTGGCGCGGGGCGCCTCCCGCGTCCTCCGTTTGGCTTCTCGAGGCCAAAAACTGGTCGTACTCATATCCAAGGGCCGCGGCTATTTTACGCCGCTGTTCTTCTGTTCCCGCCCTTTTGCCGCTTAAGATTTCATTAATGATGACAGGAGATATACCGGTGGCGCGGGACAGTCTGGCCTGGGCGCCCCTTTTTTGGCTGCCGATCCACTCCGCCAGGACGGCTCTGAATCTCTCTGGAACGTCCTCTGCTCTCACGAGACAAAAATACACTATTGGTGAAGAAAATATATTCACGTTATATGAATTTTTTCATTGTGTTAATTCATTTTTTGTGAATAATTAACACCAGTGCCGATTGCAGGAGGACGAAATGAAACATGGAGAACAGGCCAAACTCGCATCGCGGATCAGCAAGTCTTCCGCGTACGTCTCCGAGGTCCTGCGCGGGAAAAGACGCCCGTCGCCCGACGCTGCTGTGGCCCTCGAGAAGGCAACAGGGATAAGCCGCAGCGCGTGGCTCTGGCCCGAGGAATATCCAAACCCGCTGATCCACACGGAGCCCGAAGATGCAGACAGAGAGCCTCTATGAACCCCTCAACTGAAAGGTGGAAAACGGCATGAGCGAACAATTAACAAACGATCAGAAAATAGAAATCATGAAAATCGCCGTCGCGGCCAACCTCCACTGCGACCCATGGGATGTCTATGAACAAATGGTAAAGGCGATTATTTCGCCTGCGCCGGAGGAGCCTCCTCGATCGTCCGAAGGATAGCGTTGTAGGCCTGCGCTACCTTGACGGGGTCGAGATGCCCCGACGGAGAATCCCCCTTGCTTGCGACGTTTGGGGCGCTGGAAGCAAGGTGTGGATTCGTACTGGCCTTATCGTCAAGTATTTTTAGCAGTAGCTCCAATGCAATTTCACTCTTTTCCATATTTTGTCCTTTCCCGCTCATGCCGTTTGACGGGGAAGGATAGCACAGGTGAGGACGCCCCCATGGAAAACTCGCTCTATCAAGCCGACAGTCTGTATGAACCGTGTCCCCTCTGCGACGGGTACCCCGTTGAGGGCGGCTACATGGTCGAGGGCTTTTTCGTTTCCGACGAAGAGGCCGTGTTTTGCCCGGAACATGAATCCAGCATGTATATCTGCGGGAGGTAAACCCACGTGGAAATCGACGAGGCGGTGCTCGAGGAGCTGCTGGCCGAATCGGTGGAGCGCGAGAAGGAGTTTGTCGCGCAGGAAAAGCTGATCCGGCGAAAGCTCCTGATAGCGCTTGGCCGTGTCAAGGTGGCCGAGCCGGTCCGCGAGCTGCATTCGCCGACGGGACGAAAGTCGAAGTGGGGCGAGCTGGCCCGAAAGATGGCCATCCGCCCGGATCACACGTAGGGGATCGGCCGCCCGAGGGGGGAAACTCGAGCGGCCGATATTGAAACACCGCCGGGCGCCGACGCGGGGACGTCGAAACGGCGCCGGCGGCATGGGGGGACGGGGCGAATGGCAAAGATCGACAGGCCAATCAATTTCCGCAGCTCCTCGTCTTTTGAGGAGGTGCTTTCGAAAGCAATCCTACATCTCGATAAAGATAAATCCAGTGTCTTAAGAACATGCGTACTCGTCGGACTGCCACTTATCCTGGCTCATCCGGAGCTCGTGGACATGCTAGGGGACGGGGAATCCGATGTCAGTAATATTCTCGTATTACTGCGGTAATATTTTTTCGGCGATCTGTCTTACATCGGTATTACAGGTCATTCCGGTAACTTACCTTTGGTAATGAGGGAGGATTAAAATGGCAGTAGATTTTAGCGGGGAGCATCGGCTGAAGATTTTAAAGCTGGCGGCGGAAATCTGCGGCGAACGGGGATTTGGCGAGGACGGCGCAAAGAACGTTATAGCCGTCTATAGGCAGCTGTGTGAGGCGCTGACAGCCTACCCCGTTTTGCCCACCGTGGATACGGCGTGGGTCGAAAAACTCGAAACGATCGAGGCGCACTTCGGCGGCGTAACGAAGGCTGCGGACAAGATCGGGTGCGCCAGAAGCATTTTTTACCGCATGAAACGAATGAGCGAGCCGAGTGCCACCTATGCGAGTCAGGTCGACCGGATTTATGCACAGATCGCCGGCCAGGTGAATTAGAAGGTGGCGAATTCGGAGGATTGGCAATGGCTGAGATCGATTTTGTGAGGCTTGCCTCGCCTTTCGATGCGGCGGACATCGCATGGCGGGTCCAGAGCTGCGGCGTAAAAGAGGGTCGCGTGTGGGCGCGGATCGTGCCGTATGTGACGTGCCGCGCGATCATGGACCGGCTCGATGCGGTGTGCGGGCCGGGAAATTGGAAAAACCGATTCGAGAGGAGCGCGGACGGCGGCGTCCTGTGCGGGATCGAGATCCGGATCAACGGAGAGTGGGTCGGCAAATGGGACGGAGCGTCGGGAGAGGAGGCAAAGGACGGGATCGACGCGGTGAAGGCGTCTCTTTCCTCGGCGATGAAGCGGGCCGGGGTGCAGTGGGGCATCGGGCGCTACCTCTACCGGATGGAGGCGGCGTTTGCGCAGGTGCACGAGGGCGGAAGGCACGCTGGCCATACGAAGGACGGTACGTCTTTTCGGTGGGATCCGCCGGCGACGGTGGGTGCGAACGGCAATTCGAAGGCCGCGGCCAATCGCGGCGTAAAGGAGCTTTCGCTCGACGAGGTGAAAAGGCAGATGGACGCGGCTGAAAGACCGCAGGCCCTTTTGGACTGGCTTTCGGAGAACAGGGAAAGAATCGGGGGCTGCAGGAAGGCAGCGATGGAATATTTCAATGCTCGGCTGCGGGCTCTCAAGGAGCTCTAAGGGGGGACTAAAAGTGAATCAGGAGCTTGCCGTTAAAAAATGGAACGAGATGTTTCGGCCCGGGACGGCGGTCGAGGTGAAGGAAAAGGGATTTCGGGGCAAAACGATCACGCCGGCGTGCATCCGGGACGAAGAGGCGAAGGTGTACGTGGACGGCCTGGTGGGCCCGGTGCCCCTGCGGATGGTGACGCCGGTGCCGCGGGCGATGGCCGAGGAGGAAAGCGATGATACCGTGCGAGTCGGAGAGAGCTATCGAGGGTCGGCACAGGTTCGAGTTCTGCGGATATGCGACAGACCGTTGCAGTCTGTGCCTCAAGAGCCGGCGTGAGCTGGAGGGCGGCCGGTGCGCGGCGTCCAGGCGCTGCCCCGGCGCGTGGCATGGACGGCATGTCTTTATCGACGGCGAGTGCATCAACTGTGGGAAAGCGCAATAGGAGGGCTGCGAAATGAAAAAGGACATGATGGAGCCGGGGGGAGCCGCTCCCGCAGTGGCGCCGCGCAGGCGCAGGAAGAGCGCGGCCACGGCGCCCGGACCGAAGAGGGAGGACCAGTTTGGCTATCCCAGCGGCGTTGCGGAGGACGAATCTCTTACGGCGCCCGCGAATGACGGGCAGGTCCACGAAATCCCGCTCAACCAAATCCGCCCGGCGCCGTGGAATCCGCCGGCGCGGATGGAGTTGGCAGCTGTCGAAGAATTGGCAGCCAACATCGCCCGGCACGGCCAGCAGGTCCCGGCCCTGGTGAGGCCGGTTGAGGCGGAAGCGCCGATCGTCTTCGAGCTCGTTTTCGGGCACAGGCGGTACGCGGCTATCTCGAGGCTCGCTCCCCCGGAAGGCGAAGGAACGATCAAGACATTCGTTCGGCCGCTTTCCGAAGAGGACGCGATGATCCTGAGCGGCATCGAGAATCTGCAGCGCAAGGGATTTTCGGACATCGAGGAGGCCGAGTTTTTCCGGACGTGCGGCGAGCGATACGGGGACCACGCGGTCAAGATGCTTGCCGAGAAGCTGAGCGTTTCGGCCACGTACGTGCGGAAGCGCATAAAGATCCTCGAGCTGCCGGAGCGGGCGCTAAATCTTTGGCGCAATGGCACCTGGCACGTCGGGCATATGGAACAGCTTCTCCGTATCGGGGATCGATCGGAGGTCGAAGAATGGCTGAAGCAGCGAGCCGACATATGGACCGGGGACCGACTCGAAAATCTGCAAGTCTTCGTACTCAAATCGTGCATCGACCAAAGAGCCATCCTTCTTTCCCACGCTAAATTCAATAAGTCGGATTGCAAGATTTGCCGCAAAAATACGGCTGTTCAAAAAACGCTCTTCGGTGCTGAAGGCGATAAAACCTGCTGCCTCGATCAGAAGTGTTTTTGCCAAAAACAGCAGGCTTGGCTTGATTTGCACTGGGCTGACGGGAGCTGTAAGGCGAACAAGGAATGCACGAAAATGGGCGTTATCGGCGATTTCGCTACGCCCAAAACTGCAGGATTCGGTTGGCAGGATCGAGGTGCCCCCGTGAATCCCGGTCAACGATGCAGCGGTTGTCAACGGTACGGGACAATTTTGAACTATAAGATAGAGCCGCTCATAGAAAGAGTCTGCTTCGGCGACAAGGCGTGCTTTGATGGATTGAAGAGGGGCTATCGGACCGACGATGCAACTGAGGCTAAAGGTTTGACCCGGGAGGGCGGTGCGGACGGCGTCCGGGTCAAATGGCACGGAGAGCATTTTCGGCAGGAATTTTATAAGCAGGAGATCCCCGGACTGTTGGAGGCCGCGTGCGGCCTCAATGATAAGCCTATCCACGTAGCTCTCGCGGCATGCCTGTATGAGCACTGGAGGCTGCTTTTCGAGATCGACGCATCCGCGTGGGATTTCCTTGCCAATACCGCAAATAATCCCACTTTGAAAAAGCTTCTGAAGTGGTCCTGCAGGTTCGATAGGCGGCACGCCGGGGCGCTCCTGGCGAAAGCCGTGATCTCTGTGGCGTTTCGCCGGCACCGTTACGCGGATGAGTTTAATGATGATGACCGCGCGGCGATCGCGGAATTCCTGGGGGTCGACTTCGGCAAGTGGGCGCCAACCGATGAGTGGTTCGAGAAGAAGACCAAGGGGGAACTGGTATCTTATATCGCGCGTGAGTCCGGCTTGGCGCAGGATGCGAAATTCCAGGATTACTTGGCCAGGTATCACCTGACCTTGGAAAAACTCGCGGGGCTGAAGAAGGGGGTGATCGTGCAGATTCTGCATGACTGCGGCTGCGATTTGCGCGGTCGGCTGCCAGATGAGATCCGCAGCGGCCTGCGTGGATAGGGGGAGCTGAAGGTGGCAAAACGGAATTCGAAATCTTTGTTCTATCGCACGTGGACGGATGGCTTCTTTGCCGGCGTGATCACGTGCGTGTTCGGGGGCGTTTTCGGGCTGACTGTGTATCTGGCGTGGAGGGCCATTTTCGGGGGCTAGACTCGGGGGCGTTTGCAGTTGGGGCTATAGGGGGCGCTGTCTAGCGGGAGTCTTGGGGCTGGGCGGCGCGGGAAAAAGGGGGAAGTGTGCACGCGAAGAGGGGGCGTAGTGCATAAGGGGGATTTGTCTGCCAAAATACTGGAACGGCTCAGATCAAGCGAGCTGTGGGGCCAAAGGACGCGGGAGAGCGGAAAGACGATATCGGGGCTGAAGTGTCCCGAGTGCGGCCGAAGCGACGCCTGGACATACAAAGACCAGCCGGCCCCGATCATCTGCAACCACAAAAATACGTGCGGTGCGAGAACCAGCACCCGCGATATCTTTCCGGAAATAATCCAAAATTTAGAAAAAGAATTCGCGCCCACGAAGGAAGACCCGAGCCGGCCGGCTCGTGAATATCTTTTCGCGAGGGGAATCAGCTCCAAGACCCTCGAGGGCGTTCGGTATGTCTACCGGCCGAACATCCGCAAGAGCGGCTCGGGGGGCGTGCTGTTCCACGTAGGGACCGATTCGGACGGAAAAGAGGTGTGGAACGGCAGGATTTTTTCCCCGGCGCCGGGCGTGGACAAAAGCCACAACGAGGGGCGTACGGCCGGGCAGCTTTGGAGGCATCCGAAGCTTGAATACGAGCCGGATAAGCCCACCTTTGTGGTGGAGGGCATCATCGAGGCCCTTTCGCTGATCGAGATGGGTCTCCAGGCCGTGACACCTCTTTCGAGCGGGGCCGATCCGGAAAAGATGGATCTGAAGGGGCTCGAAGGGCGGCTGGTGATCGCGCTCAATCCGGACGCTGCCGGCGGGGAAGGGCTCGAGAAGTGGAAAAGAAAATATCCGAAGGCCGAGGCGGCCGTACCGGTCAAAGGCGACTGGAACGACTTTTTAAATCAGGCGCCGCGCGGAAAGGCGCGGGAGGCGTTTGAGGCGGCGCTTCCTGAAATGATGTGCCGCGCGGCGCTTCTTCTGTCGAAAAGTGCCGAGGAGTACGCGCAGACGTGGCTCGATTTCTACCGCTTTCCGCCGGGTCTTTTTGCATGGAGGAAAAAATACTATTGGGGGGCGTTCGGGAAAAAGGACCTCGAAGTTCGAAACGTATCCAATTTTACGTGCCATACCGACCACTACCAGCTCGAATCGAGCGACGGGAATCCCATATACCGTTATTATCTAAAGGTCTATCCGGCGAGCGGCCGTCCTGTTGAATGTTCGGTGTCCGGCCGCGATCTTTCCACTCCCAGCGCGCTTCGTGCGGCGCTCCTCGAAAATGCCAGAGTGATGTGGAAGGGAAACGAGGCGCCCACATTCGCCCTGGCCTCTCTTATCGCCGAGTCGCCCGCGCCCGTGGTGCGCCAGGTGCATCTGCTGGGCTACGATCGGGAAAGCGGAGCGTGTGTGTTCCGGGACTATATGATCGACTGCGAGGGGCGCTACGAAGAGCCCAACAAGCAGGGTTTTTTCAAGGTGTCCCGGCGCGAGGTGATCCGCGCGCCGGAAGCCAGGGGGCAGCGCGATCTGTGCGTAAAGCCCAAGCGCGGGGTCGGCCCGAAGCGCATCTATGAGCTTATAAACGCGGCGTGGCCCGGTAACGGGCCGCTCGCCCTGGCCTTTACCGTGGCCAGTTGGTTCGTATGGTCGGTAAAGTCCGAGCTCGGCTTTTTCCCTTTCTTAAGCTTGCACGGGGATACGCAGACCGGCAAAAGCCAACTCGTGCGGCGACTGAACGCGATGCAGGGTCTCGACGGCGAGGGTCTCCCGATGACGAAGCTCAATACGGGAAAGGGCGAAATCAGGGACCTCGCAAAAAAATCCGGCCTCATGACGGCGCTTCTCGAGGGAAACGAAGTCGAGCGCATGCGCTTCGATATCGAAAGCCTGCTCACCTTGTACAACGCCGGCAACCCGCTGCAGGTGCGCGCGGTAAAAAGCAACGACCTGGCGACGCGGGTGGTCGAGTTTCCGGGGACCCTGGTCTTCGTGCAAAACAAGGAGCCCTTCCGGACAAAAGCCCAGATGGAGCGCGTCATATCGTCCCGACCGTTTAAGTCCGATGACATTACCGCTGAAACTTCTTTTGCTTTTAAAGAGCTTTTAAAGATTCCCGTGCGCGAAATGGCGTGGTGCTACGTGTACGTCATGGAGGACCGGAAGAGGATCGAAAAGGCCTGGTACGGCGAATACATGCGTGCGCGAGATGAGATCATGGAGGCGGTCTCCGATAATCGGATCGCCGAAAATCACGGGCTGGCGCTGGGTTTTCATCGCATCGCCGAAAATATTTTCGGCGCGAAAAATGATCTCACGGGTTTCGTAACAGCCCTCGCGAAGCGGAAACAGCGGCAGTGTAATCACCGGCAGGCCGACGAGGCGGATGAATTTTTCGATGCTCTAAATGATTTGAGCGTCGAGAAGCAGCTTCAGGTCGCCGACGTTAGTGAGGGAAAACTCTACGTCAGGCTTTCGGAGGCGCGGAAGGTCCTGGACGGAAACGGGTACAAGTTCTACGGGCCGCAGCTGCGCCAGGCGCTTCGGGACCATCCGGCGTATCTCGTTTCAAATATCAATCACAGGGCCTCCTGGGGCGCGGCGGTGGGTTTGGCGAGCTCGGTGGAGCGAACGTGGATGTTTGATACGACTAAGCTCGGAGTGGACGTCCGGTGAGTTTCTGTTACTTCTTTTTAGAAAAGTAACAGAGAAGTAACAGAGAAGTAACGGGAAATTTAAGAGTAATATTAATGAATTATATAATTTTGTTACTTTGTTACTTTTTTAATGCGCATGTTCCTCGCGCGCGAACGAAGGTGAACGATGGGCATATTTGATCAAATAAGAAATATGCATAAAACAGAAGTAACAAAGGTAACAGAAGTTACAGCTCCGGAATCATTAGAAAAAAGCTGTAACTTTCCGCCGGAGAGAAAAGTAACAAAAGTAACAGAAGATGCGGGGAGCGAAGAGCCGGACCGTTGCAAAAACTGTGGTGCGGCAGGGATTTGCAGGAAATTGGAGAACGCGTGCCGGGCTTGTGAAGAATCAAAACAGGAACCTAATTGGGTACAACTTTTTGGGTCGGATTTGGATGATTTCGGGGTGATTTGCGTTGAGGCTGCGATATTCCTTTTTGCGGTGAGATCGGTGCAAACGTGCGCCCAGTACGACTTTGAGGCGATGTGCCGAAGATATGTGCCCGGATGGCGGAAGAACATGGCGCCGGAGGCGTGGAAGGTAGTAGCGGGGGAAATAAGAAAGAGGCTGCCGAAGCAATGATAGGGAGGGGGAAGTGGGGAAGCTGCTCGTTACGTGGGGAGAGATTGCGCGGTATTGCGGGCTGTCGGTGAGGACGGTCAGGCGTATGCGGGACGAGATGGTCGAGCAACGTATTGTATTCCGGCGCCGGCAGCGCCTTGGAAAGCGTGTTTATTGCGCGTGGGCGGCCGACCTGGAAAGATTTTTTAAAAAGTAAAAATTTCTGCTTTTGGCCACTACTGGTGGCCGCTTCTCGTGGCCACTTCTCGTGGCCACTTCTGGTGGCCGTTTGCATTTTCTGATCAGCCTGAAAAATAATCTGCGCCACAGCAAATCGAAATCGTGAATGAGGTGAGCGGTGGGCGCAGCGGACCAAATCCCGAAACAAATCCCGATTCTCGGCGGCCAGTGGACGATCATGCGGCTGCGCCCGAGGCAGAGGCGATTTGTCGAGGAGTATCTGGTCGATCTCAACGGTACGCAGGCCGCGATCCGCGCGGGCTATTCGGAAAAAACGGCTGCCGTAATCGCCCGGGAAAACCTCAGAAAACCTCTCATTGAAATGGCGATCCACGAAGAGCTGGACAGACGCACGAAGGAAAGCTGGATGTCGAGAGACCGGCTGCTTTTGGAAGTGGCGCGGCTTGCCTATGCAGACGTGCGCCAGTTGTATGACGAAAACGGCAGACTCAGACCTGTTGCCGAACTCGAAGACGACATAGCCGCGGCAGTCGCTGCCATCGACGTATCGGTGGGACCGAGCTTCGATGTTACGAAGAAGGTGAGACTGTGCGACAAGGGCGCAGCGCAGGAAAGGCTTGCCAGGCTGCTCGGATTTATCATCGAGCGCAAGGAGTTAAGCGGGCCGGGAGGCAAGCCGCTCCAGGTGGAGAATTTGAGCGAAGAGGACCTGGACGCGCGGATCGCGGCGGTTGAAGAAGAAATCCGGGGGATGAGAAGCGATGGCAAGACTTCAGAACCTGTCTAAAAACGTGAACGCTTTTCTCGACATGATCGGCTACTCGGAGGGTACGGTCCAGATACCGGGTGGTGATGACGGGTACCTGGTGATCGTCGGCTCGACGGTCGGGCATCCGATTTTGATGGATGGCTACACTCATCATCCTGACCGGCTGGTTCACCTGGGCGCGCATCTCGAGAGTACGGCCGCGGGCAGGTACCAGATGATTTTCCGGACTTGGGAGTGGTTGCAGGCGCGTTTGAGGCTGCCCGATTTTTCGCCGGAGAGCCAGGACCGCGCCGCTATCCGGCTCATTGAGGACGCGGGTGCGCTCTCAAACATCGAGGGCGGCGAGATAACTGCGGCGATCGTCAAATGCCGCAAGATTTGGGCATCGTTTCCCGGGGCCGGTTACGGGCAGCGAGAAAATAGCCTGTACGGCCTCATCGAGTATTACCGGGCGATGGGAGGGCATCTCGCATGAGCGGCGCTGTCTCGGGGGTTTGTCAGGAGCACTCGGGACATTGCGCGAGGCTCGATGCTCTTGAGAGCCAGGTCGGCGCGCTTTTCAAAAAGCTTGACCGTTTGTTTTACACGGCCGTGGGCCTATTGGGGGCCGTTCTGGTCGATGTGGTGCTGCGGATAGTTATTCTGGCGGGAGGAAGGTGAAGCTATGGGTGCATTGGCGATAGCGGAGTTGATAGCCTCGGTTTTGCCCTATGTGGGCAATATCGTTAAGGATGTGGAGGGCCTTTTTGGCCCGCGGAACGGTCAGCAGAAGCAGGCCCTTGCGGTGAGCGCGCTCTCGAGCGCCATTCAGGGTTCCCTGGTCGGCGCGCAGGCGGCCGGCGCAGCGGACGTGACAAAGACCATTCAAAGCGTGGTCCCTGTCCTCGCAAATACCGTCAATGCGACGGTTGCCGCGATGAACGCGAGCGGGACTCTTCCGAAGCCAACCACGACCTCGGCGGCTACGCCCGAAGCGACAGCAGAACCGGCGGCAACGGACGCGTCCGCGGCTATTGGCGCAGGTGTTTAACTGACTTACGCCCCGGCGATGAGCCGGGGCTTTGGAGAACGCTATGCATTTTGATCCTCATTTCATCGCAGCTCTGATCGGGCTCATCGTGTCCGAAGCGATCCCTGTGGTCACGAAGAGCCGGTTCGGGGGCATCGTGCACGCGGTTGCGGCGCTTCTCGGCAGGATGTACGAAAATCCTTCCGATACTGCGGCGCTGACGGCTCAGATCACCGAACTGCAGGCCGAGGTGGCAAAGCTGAGAGAATCTCGCGGCGCGGGAGGCGTGTAGATGAAAATAACGCAGGAAAATTATGTGTCGGCGCGGGATGCATTGATACCGGACGCGGTAAGAGCGGCCATCGCCGAGACGGGCAGACGGCCGGCGTCGGCGGATGCCAGTGCTCCGGACGACGAGTGGGGCCGGGCGTTTTTCAGGCATATGGACCGGCTGTGTGTGGAACACGGTGTGGTAGTGCGCGACGGTGTCCGATGAGTCATGAGACGATTTCGCAAAAAAGGGCCGAGGTTTCCTCACACCGTCTGGTGGCGTATGTGAGGAAGCAAGGTCCGGTTGGACGCGGGACTTGCGAACAGTTTCATTCGGAGACGCCAGGCGGAGGCGTCCTGTGTTGAGCGCTTGCGCAAATACCGCTGCGACATCTGTGGCGAGTACCACATCACCAGCGCGCCCGAGGCTGATTGAGGTGAAGCGCGAGTATCTTCGGCTGCTTCGGCGCAAGGCCGAAATGGTCGCCCGGAAGCGGGAGCGGGACCGCTATGCATTCGATCCTTTGGCCTTTGTGCTTGAAAACTTCGAATGGGCGGAAGGGGAAGGTCCGGACGATTGGCAAGCCGAGCAGCTTCGGTCGATCGGCGATCAACTTAAGGCGGGAGGGGACGCCGGGGCGGTCATTCGCCAAGCCATCGCTTCCGGGCATGGCATTGGCAAGTCCGCCCTGGTGGCCTGGTTGATTCTCTGGGCGATCTGCACGTTCGAGGATACCCGCGGCGCCGTTACCGCCAATACGGAAAAGCAACTCAAAACAAAGACTTGGCCGGAGCTATCGAATTGGTTCAGAAGATGTCCGGCGGCCAAGGCGGCATTCGTGCTTACCGCTACGGCTATTTTCTCGAAGGACGAAACGCGAGTTCAGAACTGGCGCATCGACCAGGTGCCCTGGAACGAGCGCAACACGGAGGCGTTCGCCGGACTGCACAACAAGGGCAAACGGATACTGCTCGTGTTCGATGAGGCGAGCGCGATCCCGGACATTATCTGGGAGGTGTCCGAAGGTTCGCTCACCGATGCCGATACGCAGATTATATGGTGCGTATTCGGAAACCCGACAAGAAATACCGGGCGTTTCAAAGGCTGCTTCGTCGGGAAGACGGCGCACAGGTGGAACAGCCGGCAGATCGACTCCAGGAGCTGCAAGTTTTCCAACAAGGCCCAGATCCAGGAGTGGGTGGACGACTACGGTGAGGATTCGGATTTTGTAAAAGTCCGGGTGCGCGGCATGTTTCCGACGCAATCGGCAAAACAGTTTATCTCCGTCGCGGATGTCGACGCTGCGTACGGAAGGATTCTGCGTATCGATCAGTACGGATTTGCGCCGAAGATCATCGCGGTCGATCCGGCGTGGGAAGGCGATGACGAGCTGGTGATCGGCCTCCGTCAGGGGCTCGCTTTCAAGATCCTTCGGACCATCCGGAAAAACGATGATGACATGCAGGTGGCCGCGATCGTCGCTCAGTATGAAGATGACGAAAAAGCCGACGCGGTCTTTATCGACGGCGGCTACGGGACCGGCATTCTTTCGGCGGGGAAGGCTCTTGGCAGGAAATGGCGGTTGGTTTGGTTTTCGGGTGAGTCGGCCGATCCCGGGTGTTTCAATAAACGCGCCGAGATGTGGAACGCCGTCAAGAAATGGCTCAAGGAAGGCGGCGCGATCCCGGAAGACTCGGTTCTCTATAACGATTTGATCGGACCGGAGACTATCTTTCGCGCTGACGGCAAAATCCAGCTCGAAAGCAAGAAAGCCATGAAGGCGCGGGGATTGGCGTCGCCTGGCCGCGCGGACTGCCTGGCGATCACGTTCGCCTTTCCGGTCAGGGCGAAAAGCGCGTTTGACAAGGTGAAAGAGGCTTCTCCGCGAAAATCTTACGATCCTTTGAGGCATGGATTCTGATATGGCAATTCCTAAGCTCACCGAAAAACAGATGGTACAACGGCTGATTCAGCGGAACAGCACGGCCAAGAGTATCCGGCGCGAACGCTGGGAGCCGCTTTGGGACGAAGTCATGCAATACCTCTGGCCTCAAATGGGATCGATGATCGACCAGACAGCGTTCATGCCCGGGGAAAAGCGCGGACACCGCGCTTATGACGGAACGCCCGAAAGCGCCCTCGACATAATGGTGGCGGGTCTTCAGACCGGCACAATTCCGGAAAACTATCCATGGTTCGACTGGGAGATGGTGCCGCCGCCGCTAAACCAGATCAAGGCCGTAAAAGTGTGGCTGCAGGCGTGCCGGGACATCGCGCTCGAATTCCTGGCGGCCTCGAATTTCGGGATGGCGACAAATTTAACCTACCGATGGCTCACAGCCTTCGGAACGGCCTGTAAATTCCGCGCGAAGCTCGACGATCCGGGTAAGCCCTTCGGCTTTCACGTGCTAAGACTTACCGATTGCGTCTTTTTCGAAAACGACAAGGGGCTTGTCGATACGCTTTTCTGGGAGTTCAAGACTTCGGCGCGAAATGCCCTCAAGCGCTGGGGCGATCAGGCGCCGGGGGCGTGCAAGCGAGCGGTGGAATCGGGCGAGATGGATCAGGAATTCAATTTCCTGCAGTCTATTTTCCCGCGCGAGGACTATGACGGCTACCGCTTCGACAACAAGAACATGCCGTGGGCCTCATGGATCATCAACCCGGCGAAAGTCGAGCTGGTTTCGGAATCGGGATTCAGGACCTTCCCGGCCGACGTTCCCCGCTGGGAAAAATTGGACGACCAGGCTTTTGCCTACGGTGCGCAACTCGGCGGTTCCGTCTACGGCCGCGGGCCGGGCATAAAATGTTTGCAGGACATGGCCGTTTTGAATCAGCAGATGCGGTCGAATACCATCGCCGGCCAGAAGATGGTCGAGCCTGCGTGGGACATTCCGGATGATTGGTATGAGCGGTATATCGATTTCGCGCCGAACGCCCAGAACCGAAGCAGCCGGCGCGATTCAAGCGGCCCGAAAATCGAGCCGTTGGGAGTTCCGCCGCAAGCACCGTTCGCGCTGCAGGTCCAGCAGGCGCAACGGCAGATGATCCAGCAGGCCTTCCACGTAGATGTTTTTCTGACGCTAAACAACGTACCTGCGGGCATGACGGCGACCGAGGCAATGATCCGGCGGCAAGAGGCCCTGACGATCCTCGAGCCGATGATTTCGCGGCAAAAGGTCGAACACCTCGAACGGGATCTCGATTGGATTTTTGCCGTTCTGGACGAAGCGGGCTATCTGCCGCCCCCTCCCGACGAGGTTTTTATGTACGGGCGCGGCATCCGGAATGTCTTCCGGTCGCCGCTTTTCATGGCGCAGGAAGCTCTCAAGGCAACGAAGGTCCTGCAGACGTACCAGAAGGCCGCAGCCATCGTCCAGGCGCGGGGCGGCAATCAGAACGTCCTCGATAACCTGGACGATGACGAGGCCCTCCGGATCATCGTGGAAGCTGACGGTGTACCGGCTGATCTCCTTCTGGACCCGGCGAAGCGCGACCAGGTGAGACAGGCTCGGCTGCAGCAACAGCAGCAAATGATGCAGGAGCAGCAGGCGCTGATTGCGGCGCGGGTGGCTTCGGCCATGGGTAAGGTAAAGACTGGCGAAGGGGGTGGTCGAAACCTGGCAGCCGATACGATGAAGCAGCTTAGCGGGGAGAATCCGGAGGAATCGCAAAATGCCGCTTGAGCACGAGGTTGAAAAGGAACGCGCGCAGGAAGCCGCTAAAAAGCTGAAACGCGCCTATGAGTGTCTGTTTACCGGCAATCACGACGCGCCGATTGTGCTTCGGGACCTGTGTCTCTTCGCGAAAGTGTTCGAACCGTCATTTCGCGGCGAGACAATGGAAGTGACCATGCGAAATGACGGGATGAGGGAAATTGTGCTGAGGATTTTGCACCTGTCGGGTATCGACAGGAGGATGATAGACCAACTGGGGGTGATCGGATGATGGATTACAATCCTCCTCATTTAGCAGGACTGACGCGTGGAAAAGGGGCCGTCCAGGAAAACCGATCTGAGCGAGCCCGCGAACAGCCTCCGTGGTTCGCTCAGATGTCCGGCGAAATCGGGGAAGAAAAGGCGCGCCTTCACGTAAGGAAATTTCTCAAAAAGGGTGGTTTTAACCACTGCAAATAAGAGGCGATTATGGATCTGGCAAACGAAACCTACGGGCAGTACTTCACACAGGAGATGCAGGCTGACGAAACCTTCAAGCCCTACGGGGAAATGAAGGGCATCGATCTTATCAATTCTCACCGGGAGCTTTCGGCGAAGGCCTCAAGCTGGGACACGGAAAAACAGGGCTACGAGGAACGTCTTGGAAACGCCCTTTCGATCCCGGAGGATGCTACTCCGGAGCAACGCGAGTCCTATTACGATATCATCCGGTCGTTTGTGAGCGAGGCGCCGGAAAAAGCCGAGGATTATCAGCTCGAGCTGCCGGAGGGTGTAGCGGCGGACGATCCGCTGCTCGGAGCGTACATGCAGGAGGCCTTCGGGTCGGGTATGAGCTCAGCGCAGGTAAATGCCGGTATTCGGGCGTTCGCGAGCTATGCCGCGCAGGCCGAAGCTGCAGCCCGGGAAGCCTCCGACACCGCCCTCAAGCTCAAATGGGGAAACGACTTCGAGACGAACGCGAAAAAAGCGTTTCTAACGCTCGAAGCCGCGGCAAAAGAAGTGGGGCTGCCGGTTGAATCGGTCCAGGGGTTGAGCTTTCTGCGCAATAATCCGGCTTTCGTGCAGATCATGTTCAATATGGCGCGCCATTATTCGGAAGACAGCCTGGCCGGTGCGGGCGGAAGCGCGCAGGACCCGCAGGACGCATTCATAAGGGCCGTTTCCGGGGGCAAATAACACCTTTTGGGGAGAGTGGAGGACATTTTCGATGGCTGAACCGCACATCAAGGAATCACACAAGGGGCTTTTTACTGCAAAGGCAAAAAAAGCCGGCATGAGCGTCGCTGAATTTGCAAAACACGTGATCGCGCACAAGGGCGATTTCGATGAAGCGACCTTCAAGCAGGCGGAGTTTGCGCGCAGGGCGGAAACGCATTTTCGAAAAGGCGCGAAGTAACACTTAAGAGCTGTTTTTTTTAAATCAGGGGTTCGGTCCCGAGCTTTGGCCGGCGGAGGATCGACGCAAGAAATGAAGAGGGCGGCTGATGGGGGCCCATCCTTCCAGCAGTCCGCCCTTTTTGTTTGCCCCGAGGAAGATGGGTCCTCGGTGAACACACTTCAAAAGGAGAACGGCCGATGGCCACCTCACTTCCGAACTACTATCTGACCCTTGCGGACCTGGTCAAAAGGGTCAATCCGGACGGAGCGCTCCCGAGGATCGTGGAGCTTTTGAACCAAACAAACGAGATCCTGCAGGATATGCCGTTTGTGGCAGGAAATCTCAGCACGGGCCACAGGTCCACGGTGCGAACCGGGCTTCCCTCCGTTGTGTGGACGAAGCTCTATAAAGGCGTGGCGTCCAGTAAGTCCGCGACCATGCAGGTAGATGACACCTGCGGGCGCGCGGAAGCCAGATCGGAGATCGATGTGCGGCTGGTCGAGCTTACCGAAGCGCAGAGTGGCTTTATCGCCAATGAGCAAATCCCCTTTTTCGAGGCGTTCAACCAGACCATGGCCGGCGGCTTTTTTTACTTTGACACCGCCCTCGATCCCACGCGCTTTTTAGGGCTCGCGGCGCGCTATCCCACGAGCGCTACCGCTAACGTACTGAGCGCGGGCGGAACGGGCTCGCAACTCACTTCCGTGTGGCTCATCGGCTGGGGTCCCAATACTGTCCATGGTATTACGCCCAAGAACGTCCCCGGAGGCCTGCGCCACGAGTACCGCGGAATCGAAAAGTGCTTCGACGCGAGCGGCGCCCCCTATTACGCGCACGTCAATACCTACGAGTGGAATATCGGAGTGTGTGTGAGGGACTGGAGATATATCGTGCGGTTGGCTAACGTCAACATGGCTGCGAATCCCGCGAACGGCGTCTTCGCGCTCAATATGCTCGTGGAAATGCTCGGGACGCTCCCGAGCTGGCGCCTCACCGAAGGGAAACTCGCGTTCTACATGCACAAGAACCTCTGGACGCAGCTCATGATTCTCGCCATAAACAAGTCGAACGCGGCGCTCGGCTGGGAGGACGTCATGGGACAGAAGGTCCTGTCCTTCTGGGGTATCCCGATCCGGCAGGTCGACCAACTGCTGCTGACCGAAACTGCGATTTAAACCGCGGAGGGCCACCGCCGGCCCTCCCGATTTCACAAGGAGTAATTCCGATGATTCTCGATTCCTTAGCGGAGCTTGGCTATCAGCAGGACATCCATGCGGGATCGTGTGCCTCGACGAACAGCTATAACTTCGGGCTGAGACACAACTACGATGATGCATGGAATCCGCACTCCGGGCCTCCTAATCCGGGCCAGGGCAACCCCATGAGGGTGCTGTTTACGGTGACCACCGCATTCGCCGGAGGGACGAGCCTGCAGGTGAACCTCCAGGACTCGGCAGATGACACCACTTTCGCCGACATGATAGCTGGCGCGACAGAGGCGATTCCACTCGCGGACCTCGTAGAGGGATTCCAGTTCGAGCTTTTCGTGCCCGATAGCTGCCGCCAGTACATGCAGGCCTATTACACCCTCGTCGGGGCATTCACCGCCGGGGCGATCTCGGCTGATATCGTGCTCGATGTCCAGACGGCTCGGACCTGGTAAGGACATGGGGCGGCTTAGCCGTCGCCCCTTTTTAAGGAGACGTTTCGATGGCAAAACAGCTGTATGTGTGCGTGAGAAAATGCTACTGGGGACCTCCCTTCGAACACGGGCAGATGGTGCATCCCCGGAAAGTCTATGAGATCGGCGATCGGGAGATGTTTGATCCCAAAGATCCGTGGGTGATCCAGTCCGATGTGCTCATTCACTTTAAGCCGGTCGGAAAAGAGCCGGAGGAAATGGTTGAAAATCCCGAGCAGTACGCGGCGAAGATCGCGCAAGGGCTCAAAGCCCCGGTGATAAGCGACGAGATGAGCTCGCCGGGGAGTTTCCCGCACGTGAGCGAGCTCGATGCGCTGAAAGCGGCGCAGACGCCTGTGGATGCGACAAAAATGGCGCAGATCGCTGCCGAAGAAGCCGGAAAGGCAACCAAGCAGTAACTTCAGAGCGGGACGGCCGATAAGTCTCTGCGGCGCTTCACGCAAACTATAGAGCACGCCGCTCCCGCACCAAACAAGGCTAGGCCATGATCGCTTTAAGGCAATCGTTCGACTCGCAGGAAAACGTTCTGCCCATGGCGCTCCCGCAATCGGACACCATAGACGCCCTTTACTTCGCCGCCGCCGGCGCACAGAGCGACAATGTTCCGGCCGGTGCGCGGTTTGTCGCCGTTTCACTTTCCGCACCCGTCGCGGCTTTTCTCAAAATGGACGGCGCCGCGGCAGTCCCGGCTGCAAACATTACAGACGGATCCGCGTCCGAAGCCATCCCGGTGGGAAATGCTCAGCCCCTGGTGAGGGAACTGAATGGAGCGACTACGGTGGGCATTGCGGTGGGCGCGGCGTGCACCGCTACCCTCGCGTACTACGGATAGGAGGTTTCCATGGGCGGAGCACCGTCAATTCCGGCGCCTACACCGCAATACCAACCGGCAAGCGCCGATCTGCAGGCGCAAAACGCGGCGCTTTTCGAGCGTATACAGCGCTCGCGGGCCTACGGCGTCAGCCAGACGCGGTTGGTAAAATCGACGCTGGGAGGGTCGTCAAAAGGGACACCCGCTCTGCAGGCGCCCCACAATACCCCGCCCATCCAGGCGGTCCCACAATTCCCGGCTATCCAGCAATCCGCAGGAGGGGGCGCAGGGTCCGGGGGCAGCATAATCGACCGCGTGACCCGGATATTTCGAGGGGGGATTTAGATGGCCGGTCTTTCGTCGACCCAAATCGCCTCCGCGGCCCTGGTCTTGCTGGGACAGAATCCGATCGCGGATATAACCGATACATCGGTTCCAAACGCAGTCAAGGCCAACGCGCAGTATGATCTGCAGCGCCAGGCGCTTTTGCGCGAATACGACTGGAATTTCGCGCGAGGGCGTGAGCAGCTTCAGCCCTCGGCGACAAATCCCGCTTTCGGATGGCAATTTGCCTTCCCGGTCCCTGCAGATTTCCTGCGAGCGCTCGTCGTCAATAAAAATCTGTGGCCGTGGAAGCTCGAGGGAAACACAATACTGACAAACGGGTGCGGAGGCGGTACAAATCCGCCTTCCGGCCCAGACTTTCAGACTGAGACGGTCACCGTTGTTTGTAATCTCGTGTACGTACGCGATATCACCCAGACGGGCCTTTTTGATCCCATCTTCACAAATCTTCTGAGCATACGCCTGGCGGCCGTCCTCGCCTACCCGATCCTCAAAGACGCCTCCAAGTCGAAGCTGATGTGGTCGCTCTATGACGATGCAAAAGGCGATGCCAAGCGCGTGAGCGCCTCGGAGGAGACCATCAAGCACATTGAGCCGGGGCACAACGCGACCTGGGACCGAATACGCGGCCAGGGCGATTGGCGCGGACGCGATTGGGGATGGTGATCTGATGCCGCAGGCATATCTCATCCAGGAGGCATTTAACGGGGGGGAGCTTTCGCCGAAGATGGCCGGACAGGTCAGCTTCGAAAAATACCGTTTCGGATGCAGCACTCTTGAGAATTTTATCGCGCTGCCTCAAGGACCCGCGCAGTCGAGGCCCGGATTCAGGTATGGGGCAACGGCTGCGGCCTACAATCTGGCTGCGCAGTTGGCAGTCACCACAGGCGGCCAGAACTACGTTACGGCCACGAACGTCCCGACGTCGGGAGGGTCCGGATCGGGCCTCACCGTCGATATAACCGCCTCTGCGGGCGTGATCACCGAAGTAGCCGTGCGAAATCCCGGCTCGGGTTACCAGCCGCAAGATGTCGTAACTGTGGAGCAAACAGCCGGGAGCGGGGGCACGCTTACAGTAATCGCGGCCGCGGCGATCTCGGCGCCGGGTTCGAATTACCTCACGGCCACCGGGCTGGCGGTCACGGGCGGCTCCGGGGCGGGAATGCTGGTCGATATCACCGCCTCGAACGGCGCGATAACGGCCGTTTCGATCAGCACGCAAGGAAGCGGCTATCAAAGCGGGGATGCGCTCACGGTGGTGCAGGCAGTCGGAGCGAACGGCACAAGCGCAGGGAGCGGCGGCACGTTAAGCGTCAGCTTGGCTCTCGCGGTCGCGGCCGGCGGCCAGAACTATTTGAGCGCGACAGGCCTTCCGGTTTCCGGAGGCTCCGGGACTGGATTGACTGTGGATACAACGGCCTCCGGAGGCGCAATCACAGCGGCGACGATCGACGCGCCCGGCCAAGCGTATAAAACCGGGGACGCGCTCACCGTAATTCAGGCGGCAGGATCGAACGGCACTCTCACTGTCCAGTCCTTTAGCCAGGGCACCCCCATCGTCAGGCGCTTTATCGCTTCGGATTCGCAAGCCTATGTTCTCGAATTCGGGCAGTCGTACATACGCTTCTATCAAAACCAGGCCCCGGTGATGTCGGGTGCGTCGCCCTATGAAGTCTCTACTCCGTATCTACAGCAGGATCTCCAGGGGCTGAAGTTCAGCCAGCTAAACGATGTCATGTACATCTGGCATCCGGCCTACCCTCCCATGAAGCTCATATGGAGCGGCAGCAATAATTGGAGCCTTGTGGCCGTAGAGTGGAACGACGGGCCGTATCTGGATGAAACGACCGTTTCGGGGATTACTCTCGCCGGATCGGCTGTAACAGGCTCCGGAATAGGCCTCACTGCGTCATCTGCGCTGTTCCAATCGGGCCACGCAGGAGCGCTTTTCAGGCTGCAGCATAACGGCAATAGCGATTCGGAAGCCTTTACGGCCGCAAAGGTCGGAAACACGGTTTCCATCCTGGGCGAATTCATCGTCAATATTTCGTGTACGACGGGGTGGGTGGGCACAATAAATCTGGAAATATCGTTCGACCAGGTCAACTGGTTCATCGCCGCGACCTTCACCACGTCCACCATGCAAGATTTCTACGAGGGACGAACCGGCATCTTCTACCGGCTCAACTGCGTGTCGGGATCGGGGGGAACAGCCAACGCCAATCTTTACGAGACAGTGCGATGGGGCGTTGTGCAGATAACGGCCGTCCAGTCCTCGACCCAGGCGACGGCAAACGTCCTTTCGCCTCTGGGTTCGACATCTCCTACGCCTTTCTGGCTCGAGGGCGCGTGGTCCGCATACCGCGGATACCCGGCTTGCGGGTGCTTTCGGGACGGCCGCCTCTATGCGGCCGGATCTCCCTGGCAGCCGACCACGGTATGGGGCTCGTGGGTCGCCGATTTTGAGAATATGTCGCCGGGCGATACTGCCGACGCGCCTGTGACCTTCGAAATCGCGGATTTTGAAAACCCGATCCTTTGGCTCGAGTCTTATTCGGATTTTCTGTGCGGCACGATGGGTGAAGAGGTCGAGCTCGCCCCCCGGCAGGCCAACGCGATATCACAGACGAACCCGATTGCGGTAAATGTCGGGTCCACCTATGGGACCGCCGTCAATACGCTGCCGATCCGCACAAACGACGGGATAATTTTTGCGCAGCGCGGAGGCCTCCGCGTTCGTTTGATGGCCTTCAACTTTTTCTCGAACAAGTACGGCTCGCAGGATCTCACCGAATACGCCGACCATATCCCGAAGCCGGGCATAATCGATATGGCGTGGCAGCAAGAGCCCTATTATTGCCTGTGGTGCGTACGATCGGACGGCGTGCTGGTGGGACTAACGTATTATCCGAGCCAGAAGGTCATCGCGTGGCATCGGCACGTAACCGAAGGACAGGTCCTTTCTGTTACGACCATCCCATCGACCTACGGAGATACCGCCGGCCGCGATGAGCTATGGGCGACTGTAAACCGCACTCTCAACGGCAAAAACATTGTGACCGTGGAGCTCCTCGGCGATTTCGAAGGAGTCCAGAATCAATCTGATTACGTCTGTCTGGATTGCGCGATCATTCAGACGTTCAGTTCGCCCCAGTCGGTCATTACGGGACTCGATTTCTTCGACGGGGCGACCGTTTCGGTCCAGGCGGACGGCGCACCCGATACGCAGTACACGGTCGCAAACGGCCAGATCACTCTCGATCGGCCCTCGAGTAAAGTAATCGTGGGATTCCCGTACACATGCACGCTTATGACCATGGACATGGAAGGCGGCGCGATGAACGGGACCTCCCAGGGGCGCGTCCGCGAGGTAGAGCAGGTGACCGCGAGGCTTATCAATTCGTGGCCGTGCAAAATCGGGCCGGACCCCACCAACCTCCAGCAGCTACCAAAATGGGAGGCCGATATGGTCGAACTGGATTCGGCGCCCCCCGTGTTTACCGGTGATTTCTGTACGGACGGATGGCCCGGAAATGCCGAGAAAAGCCTTTTTGTAGCAATCGTACAGGATCAGCCGGCGCCGACTTGCGTTGCTGCGCTTGTGCCCCCTGTGAATGTGAACGAGTGACCCATGTTTCAGATTCTGCCTTTCCAGCCGCACCACATTAAATGGATCGGGCCGGCGGCCCACGACCGGGAGACGGTTGGAGCGCTCGTGGAAAACCCCAACTATGGCAAGATGCTGGCGGCCATGGGACCTGGTTTTACTGCCTTCCAAAACGGCAAAGCGATCGGGGCCGCCGGGCTTTTGTTCATCTGGGAGGGCCTTGCACAGGCGTGGGCATATCTCGGGACACGGGGCATAGGACACCAGGAATTTCGCGCCATGCGGGACGGGCTCAAACTCTTGATGGAAGAGCACCGGCTCCGGAGGGTCCAAACGGAGGTCCTCACCGAGCACGCAGCTGCGCACCGGATGATTCAGCGGTTGGGGTTTGTCGCGGAGGGTGAAATGGCGGCATTTGGAGTCAAGGGCGAGACCTACACTCGCTACGCTTTGATCAGGAGGTTGTAAATATGGCCTTTCTCGCTCCCATAGCAGCATTTGCGGCCGCCCATGCGGCTGCCATCGGGGTGGCAGGAAGCCTCGCGTCTCTGGCGGGGACCGGCGTTGCTGCCTTTTCATCCATCCAGCAGGGGCAATACGCGGAAAAAGCGGCCGAATATAACGCCGAAATGGCAAATCAGCAGGCGCAAGAAGCCTCAACGCAATCGAAATACCGGGCCTTCGATCTATCCGAGCAGCGGCGGCAGATGATCGGGCGCCAAATTGCGGGTTACGGGAGTGCAGGCGTCAACCCGGACTCGGGATCGCCGCTCGATGTTATGGCTAATACCGCTTCGGAGTATGAAAACGACATCTACATGGCCGGTCTTTCAGCAGATCAGGCGACTTCGGCCGGGACCGATCAGGCGACCCTTGACCAGATGTCCGGGAGGCAAGCGGCGATGGCCGGGTGGATGGGCGGTGGGGCATCCATGCTGTCCGGCGCCGGAAGGACCATGCTGATGACTACGCGTCTAGGAGGGTAGCGTGCCTCAGATCCCGACTTATACACGCAGGCTCTTGCCACCCGTTGCAAGACTGCCCCGTGCACCCATGAGAAATCCTGCACTGGGCGCTCTCCGCGGAATGGGTTCCGTAGCGGCTCAAATCGGGAACGCTTTTTCGGCCCAAGAGCTGCAGCTGCGGCGCACGGCCGAGTTTACGGACCTTACCACCAAGGCCGCGGGCGATATTTTCAATCTGCGGCTGCAGGCCCTCCAATCTCCCGAGTTTTTCTCGAATCCTACGAAGGCCGGCAACGATTTCGCGGCCGCGCTAAAGAGCCTGGGCGAGAAGTACACGGCCGGTATCAAAGATCCGTATGTTCTGGGAATGTTCAAACGGTACTGGGCTCAGAAGGCGCTCCGCAGCATCGAGCAGATGACCGGCGAGACTGTGGCGCAGGATCACAATCTCACTGCCGGCAAGATGCAGGAAGCGATAATGCACTGGTCGGCGATGGCGGAACGTGCGCCCGATGAGAAGGAGGGCCTCGAGGACCTCGGGCACGCTCTGGGAATTTACGGCCTGATGCAGCGAAACGGGCTCATAAAGCCTGAAAAGGCGATGGAAGAAGCGGAGAAGCTCAAATCCAATTTCGCCGAGAGCCGGATGAGGGCGCTTGTTTTTGATAATCCCCAGGGCGCCGTTCAGGAACTTCAGGAAAAAAAGGGTATCGCGGCCCTTCTTCGTCCGGATCGCGCCGCGCAGCTCGAAGAGATGGCGTCGAGGCAGATCTACCGCAACCAGGTCGAGGCGCACGCGAATGCGGAGCGCGCCAATAAAGAATTGGCAACAGCCCAGAATAACCGGGTCTATGACGGGATCGTCCGTGATTTCCATCTGAGCGATCCGAAAGCGGCGAAATGGGACGCGGCTATCGAATACGCGCAGTCCAAGCCGCCGTCTTTGACCGTCGATCCGATGGGCCAGAGCGAGCATCTCGCAAAGCAGCTCATGGCCGACCGAGATCGGATGCTAAAGATCGAGGCTGACAAGCAAAAGGCCGTGACGAGCAGCTTTTCGGACTGGCTGGCGGGCCAGGAAGCCAAGGGCGATCCACCCTCCAGAGACGCTATAAATTCGTGGCGAGATCCGAAAACCGGCGAGCCAGCTTCTCCGGAGGTGCGCGAAAAGGCGCTCCAGCGCCTCGGCAAGCCCCACTATACGGACCGCCAGGTCGAAGACCGTCTCGACACTACGATCGAGCAGGAACCCTTTAATAAGGACCTCGAAAATTCGATTCATCTGGCCTATCTGAACGGCAAGATAAGCGAGACCGATAAAAACCGGCTTCTTTCCAAGCTGAAGTTGTGGCGAAATCCTGTCAGATCGCCGGCTCTTCAGGGCGCACGGAACGCCTTTTGGGCAAAGTATGGAAATGCGCAGGTCACGAGCCTCACCGGCCAGAACAACTATCTGGCCGCAAGCGCCGCTTATCGCCAATTCATCGGGGAATTCGAGAGCCTGGTCGCCCAGCAGGATCTCAAACCGTCCCAGTACCAGGAGCAAGCCGATAAGATGCTCGCCGATGTCGATAAGCGGGTGATCGCCCACTGGTGGTTCCCGTTCTATACGCGGCCTGAGAGCGCGCAAGAATATTACGATGAGACCGGGAGCTGGCCCGAGCCGCGGATCATCCCACATGATAGACATCCCTTACCAGTGGAGGGGGAAGATGAATAGCGGCCCGCAGCCCACAGGCCCTCAGACATTTGCAAGCGAGCAGTTCGGCCCTTCGCAGCCCTGGCAAGAACATTTCGATCTTGCAACCGCGCCGCATCTTCAGACGGGCCAAGAAGCGATCTCGGCGCCTAGCGGCACGCTTTCGAGCGCTCCGGATTTTTCCGAGCGTTACCACGAGGCGGTTAAGAGCGCCTCAGGCCCGTGGGACTACCTCGATAAAGTCATGGGCTTCGGGTGGGGCGAAGCCATGCGGCGTGTCGAATCATGGGGACTCGAACCGGGTCCCAAGGGCGCGGCGAAGGCGCAGGACATCCTCGCGCTATCGCATATGACCGGCGCCAATCCCGTTTTCGTTGCGGATAATTACGAAGCCATCACCCAAAAAATGGGGCTGCAGGAATTTCCGCCGGCGCACGAACTGATCCCGGAAGCCCTGAAGCTCGGGGCTGGTGTCATAGGCTTGGAAACGGTGCCGCTCTGGAAACTCGCTCTGGGCGTCGCGGGATATACGGCGGAGCAGGAGGCGAACCGCTTCGTCCGATCGAGGATCGAGGGCACACCATTTTCCCGGACGCGGCCCTATAGTCTTTTGGATCTTGCGCCATACGACGCTTCGGAGCTTACCAAGACGACCCTCGCCGTCATGGATTTGATCGGCAAAGGAGCGCTTCTCGACGCCGGCTTCAAGGGTCTTAAATGGGGGTGGCGCGGTCTTACGATCCAAACGATCATCGACCACGGGCTGCCGAGGAAATTCTACGTCGATCCGGACACGGCCCTGAATGTCATGCGCGGTCATTCCGGAACGCCCGAGATGGAATTTCGCGCCCTGGGAATTACCGCGGACGAACTGCGCCAGGCGCGGGGCCAGGGTTTTCAGCTCGAGATCCCCGCTGATAAGTTGATCACGGTCCAGGATCGGCCGTGGTACGGGGCACTGAAACGGTATCTTTCCATTTCGCCCTATTCCGAAACGCGCGTCGAGCCCGGTGGCCCTCGAAAGGTGACGCCGGTAGGTGGCCTTTTCGAAGCGCCAAAAGCGAGTGCAGAAAAGGCCACGGAGGCGCCAGACGAGAGTTTGAAGCCCGAGACGGGTGAAACTGCGACCGAAATCCCGAAAGCCTTTTCGGGGGCATTTGACGCGGCCGTCGAGCGCTATCCGGTCCCTCGCGATATCTTCGCCCGGCTCATTGCCGAGGAATCCGGATGGGATGAAACGGCGGAATCGCCCAAAGGAGCGCGCGGCCTGGCGCAGCTCATGCCGGAAACGGCGGCGGAATTGGGCGTCGAGCCGGATGATCCCGAACAGAATCTCATGGGCGGCGCGAAGTACTTCCATGATCAACTTGCCCGGTTCGGCGGCGATGTGGTGCGGGCTCTTGTCGCATACAACTGGGGCCCCGAACACGCCGCGATGTGGAACGGCGAGATGTCGTCTTTACCGGAGGAGACGCGTGATTATGTCGAGCGGATTCTCGGGAAGGAAAATATTCCGGAGGGAGCGGTCAGAAGCGTGGTTCATTCGGCGATACTCGAAAACCGGAATATACCGGACCCTCAGAAATACATCATGCTCGGAGAAATGGAGGCCAGGGCGATGCGGTGGAGTGCTCGCACGGGGAAGCCTCCGGAAGAATGGTATTCGCGCTATTTGGCGGACATGGATGTTCCGCAGGTGGGCGGTGAGACGGGCCGGAAGCTCGCGGATATCATCGCCGCTCAAGGGCGGACGGTGGCCGCCAGTGACCACACCCTCGAGCTGCCGCCCTCCGGTGACTTCGGGCCGGAATACACACAGTTTTCAGGAAAGCCCGACGAGGCGATAGACCATCTGATAGCCCAAAAGCAAGGAGAAGTTCCTGCCGCAATCGATAAGGAGGGTCTGGGCCCTATCGATCTGGTGTGGGGCAAAGGGGGTGCCAAGGGATACGGCCTCGCGCATGTTATCGAGAAGCACGGCGAAGAGGTCGCAAAGCAAATTCCACAGATCATAAGAGACGGCGAGGTGCTCCCTCACCCTGCAACCTCGGACAGAGCAATCATAGAAACACGGGATCATCAGGCGATCATAAGGCTTGATTGGAACGGGAGGGCCAAGAGATGGCTCGTTACCGCATACGAAAAAAGTCCCCGTTCCGGCCGGACGTCTGACTTCGACCGGACTTACGGCGCCGATAAGCCTCCATCGGCACGCGGGGACTTTGGAGAAAATATAACGCTCAAAGCCGATCAAGTCAATCGCGGCAAGGATTTGGAGGAATCGGGAGACCTTACCCAAAAGCAGCTGAGGACCGCGGGCACGAGGAGCGATCTTAACAGGATCATAAGACGCCTGCGGGGCAAAACCCTTACGAGAAAAGATGTCTCGGCCCGCAGGCTCTATAGAAATAAGCTGAGCGCCGGGCAACGTGAGGCGTACTACCGCGCGATTGCCATCTGGCATGAGCACGACGGCGATATGGAGGCGATCTCCAAGGCCCTCGATGAGACGGAGGGCAAAGAAAAAGCTTGGAAATCCCTCCTTGATATCTTGAGATCCGAGCGCGGAGCTATAGGCGAAGGCAAGAAGCGATTATTCCAGAAGAAAATGGAGGCCATCAAGAACGCGCCGGCAGCCAAGGCGAGTACGATGATCGAGAACCTGGTCGCCGAGGCCGGGAGGCGCTCCGGAAACGCCCTTTATGAAATGAACAGGGAACTTGACCGGGCGCTTTTTGATGAAAGCGAAGAAAACGACGCATATTCGCGCGTGCAGGCAGAAGCCGCCGCTCGCGCCGCCGGGTTGGTAAAAAACACCTACGAGGAGCGACTGACGGAGCTTGAAAAGCACCTGGCGGCAGAATCCGAGCATCTCTACCGCGACGATCCGCGCACGCGGATGATTAGAGAACTGCAAAAAGGCGCCGGCATATCGCGCAGGTCGCTTAACGACTGGGATAAGGACCGGGTGACGGATATCGTCCGTAAGTTTCCTGCCATCGTAAAGAGCAAGGGTGGCTTCGGGCTCGATGAGGTAGCGATGGAGTATGGCTATCCCGATGGCGATACCCTTTTTCGCGCCCTCTACGATTATCCGACCATGGAACAGTTCCGCGATCGGCACGTAAACGAAGGGCTTGCGGCGCAGGCGCCCGATCTGCTCGATATGTCCGAGGCCGAAAGAAACCAGATTTTGCTGGCTCAAGAAATTTATGTCTTGAATGAAAAGGCCAGGGACCTGGGCGCATCCTTTTCCTCGACGCAGAAGTCGCCCGCGATACCGAATCTGCGAAAAGTTGTGGACGCACAGACGGGCGTTACGGTAGCGGACCTGCAGGCCAAGACGGACTATGACAATCTCAAAGCGGCCATGATCCAGGCGGAGCGCGCAGCGCGAAGCGCCTACAACGAGGGGATGAGGACGGGCGCCGCGATCGAGAAGGCGCGCGGAAGCGAAAAGGTGGAGCGGACCGCTCGCGACTGGATGTGGCGAGCGCTCAAGGAAAAGCTTCGCCAAAAGCAGCTCCTCGATAACTTTCAAGGGAGGGTCAAAGCGCGGGAGGAAACACGCGAGCTGGTCGCCAAAATCAGGAAAATCCGCGACGCAACAAATCTCCCGCTCGACTACCGCGAGCAAATCGGAGGCATTCTTTCGAGCGTTGGCGCGGCCCAGATAAAGACGCCAGAGCCGGTTGAACGCATGTCCTTGACGAAATGGATGGAGAAGAAAGAAGAGGAGGGCGAGCCCCCCTTTGGCTTTGATCCTGAAGCTCTAGGCGCCCTGCGAGGTAAGACCATCAGGGACATGACCCTCTCGGGGCTTCATGCGCTCTACGAAGCCCTGAACGAAATCTACACCAGGGGAAGAAACGAGGGGAAGGCACTTGCATCCGCCGAGAAAGCCTCCCTCGATGAGCGCGCCTCGGAAGCTTCGGCCCGCATCATCGAGAAACACTCCGCCAAGGGCCTCGCCGGACGGTCGGTTAAATATGGCGGCCGGATCTTCCCTCTTGAGGTCGTTCCCGGTATGGATGAAACCACCCGGCAGACAGTCCTGGGGTTAAGGAACATCGTCGAGTATGGCGGGAAGGCCGACGCGATAAAAGGCCTTCAAGAACTTATAGACGATCCGGAGACTCCCGACGATATGAAGGACGACCTGGAAGTTCAGACACGGGCAGTCCGGTCTATTGATGAGACGAAAATAAAAATGCCGGAACCTTCTCTACGGCCCTGGGACGCAAAGGAGGGTCTCATTAAAAGGGTTCTTTCCTCGGACGGCCGGATCTTATCCCATCTGGTAAGGATGGAAAATGCTTTCAGATATATGGATGGGTTTACGGAGGCTCCCGGCCCTAACTGGAAGTATCTCTATAAACCCCTAAACGGCGCATCTGACGGAAGGCTTGTAAGCGGAGGCTATAACGGTCTCTACCTCATGAATAACGAGGACCTCCCGGCGTTAAACGAAATTCTGGCTCCCTTCAAAACAAAGGGGAGGGGGCTTGGCCCGTGGCTAAATGAAAAGTATATCTTCAAATGGGGAAAGGTGGGGATGCCCATAGACAAAATGGAGATGATGAGCTGGGCCCTCAATTGCGGAAACGAGGGCAACTACAGCGCCCTAAAGCGCAGCTTCAGACCCGGGGGGAGGAACCTCACCGACGAGATGATCCAGGAGGTGACCTGGAAACTCAGCAGGGATGAGTGGGACACCGTGGAGCGGCTATGGAACCTCGTGGATTCTCCGGCGCGACTCGACGCAACGGCCCAAGTTTATCTCATTATCACCGGCAACAGGCTCCCCAAGGTGCAAGGATCGACGGTGAAGACGCCGTACGGGGATCTCGCGGGCCACTATTATCCGCTTGTGGACGACCCGGGGGCGTCCTATAGGCTGGAGAAGCGCTTCGCTCAAAACGAAATGCGAAACCTCTTCGCATTTCATTACGGCAACGCGACCACACGGCGAGGCTTTACGATCTCACGCGTGTCCGGCGCGGAGCATGTTGTCGAGAAGAACTTCCCGATGGTCGTCACTCGTTTTATCCAGGACCGGAACCGGTATATCGCTCTCACCCTTCCTGTGCGAGACGTGCAGAAGCTCGCCAATAGGGTCGGCTATCAGACGACCGTCGAACATTTTATAGGGAAGCCATATCATCGCCAGATCGTACCCTGGCTGCAGGACGTTGCGCGCCCGAGCGTGAAAGATGCCGGGCTCGTAGCGGGCATAGCGTCCTTTCTGAGGAGCGCCGGAACGATGGTTCATATCGGTTTCAAGCTCGTTACGGCGGCCAAGCACGAAACGATGCTGGCGACGACTTTCGATAGAATAAAGAACCCCGCCATAATGCAGAAGGCCATTTGCGCCTATCTGAAACATCCTCTGGAAATACGGGAGTTCGCTCACGCGAGATCCCCCTATATGAGAAACATCGCGCAGAGGTGGCAACGAGATCTGGCCGAGAAATTCAGAAACTTCGATCCCGCGAAGTCGGATTTCCGGGATTTTATAGCCAAAATGTCCTTTCTTCCCATCGACATCGTGATCGAACACGTTGCGGATGTCTCCTGGACCGCTGGATACATCAAGGCGATGGAAAAGTACGGATGGGATGAATCGAAGGCCATCGACTATGCCGACCAGGTAGTAAGAGACACCGTTGGAAGCTCGGAGGCAAAAGATCTCCCGGCTCTGATGCGGGGCGGCGAGCTGCAAAAGCTTTTCACGATGTTTTGTGCTTACGGCATTACACTTTTTCAAAGAGGATTCGAAAGAACGAAGCAAATCGGGATTAAGGGGACGACCGGGGAAGAAAAAGACCGCCCCGTGATGTGGAAAAGATGGTTCGCGCTCATCGGGACGGTGATCGGACTATGCGTCGTGAGCGGCATAATTGAAAATATCATGAGCAACCGGCGGATGCCAACAGAGGCCGATTTGCTGAAGGCGCCACTTGACGCCGCGGCCTCGGCGATTCCGCGGGGGGACGTGATTGAAGGTTTCTTTGGCGTGAGCTCTTGGAGGCCCGAGCCCGTCCCGGCATTCGATGTGCTTACACGGGGATGGGAGTTTTTTCACCCCCTGGTTTCGGGCAAGTTCAAGTGGGATCAGTATCAGTACGAAAATCTCATGACAGTCGGGGGGTACGCGATGCGGGCGCCCACCGACTTTTTGGCCACTTTTAGCGAGGGCATCTACGATTGGAACGAGCCCGACTATCACCCGTGGAACCTGTTTATCAAGCCGCCGTACCATCCACATGCGCGGCACATCGAGGGGCTGGAGGGTTTTACCAGATGAGAAGAAACGCCATCTACCATTACGACAAGTTCATCTGCAGCGGCTGTGGGCTGCAGGTCACGCCGAAGCCTATTCCCTGCCCGGCATGTGGCGACAGATGCCCGCACCCGCCCGAATACGACTACACGTGCCCCGACTGCGGGAGTCCGCTTGCCGGCCATCATTTCAATACGTGGGAGAGAACGGCTCATGCGACAAAGCTACAAGGATAAAACCTTCTGTCAAATCGATCTCGGGCTTTTTCCGGAAATGGCCAGGACCCTGGCTCTCGGCGGGGTGGGCACAATGCTTTACTGGTCGCCCTGGGAAGACGGCTTTCCATCGCTCTACAAGATGAAGATCGGCGACGGCTTCGAGGGCGTCACAAGGATCGAGGACCCCTTCAGCGTCTTTGACGATGTGGACCTTTTCATCTTTTCGGACAACGCCTTCGGCGGTATGCAGGATCATTTCGAGCGGTTGGGCAAGCGCGTTTGGGGCCCCCGGTTCGGGGGCGCTATCGAGGACGATAAAGAAGGGTTCGAGGAGACCTGCAAAGAGATCGGCGTTCCGGTCTGCCACCGCGAAATGGCGACCGGCATAACCGACCTGCGCAAGAAGCTCAAGAACAAAAAAGACGTCTGGATCAAGGTCAGTTTGATCCGGGGAAATTTCGAAACCTTCCACGTCGACGAGCTGCGCTTCGCGGAGAGCAATCTCGAAAAGATCGCGCACGACCTGGGGCCGTGGAAGGAAAAACAGAAGTTTATAATCGAGGATACCTTCCCGGATTCGGTCGAGATCGCCTACGATCTGTGGCAGGTGAGGGGCAAATTCCCGAAGAAAGCGCTCTTCGGGCTCGAGAAAAAGGGCGATCTCTACTGCTGTCATACGATGGACTATGCGGAACTGCCAGCGCAAATCCAGGACCTCAACTCGAGGTTTGCGTCCGTCTTGGAAGAGTACGGGGCAATAAGCAACTTCCCCGTCGAAATCCGGGTAAACAAAAAGGGCGAATACGTCGCACTCGATCCCTGCATGAGGGAGGGCCACCCGGTTTTATCGACAAAGCTTCTCATGATCAGAAATCTTCCCGACGTCTTCTGGTTCGGCGCCGAGGGCGAATGCCTCGACCCGGAATTCGAGATCGATAGCGCCTGGGGCGCAGAACTTGTCATATCAAGCGCCTGGGTCGAAACCGACCCGAAGGCGGTTTTCGTACCAAGGGATCTCCGAAATCAGGTGAAGCTCCGCTATGCGGCCGAAGTGGACGGCGTTCCGTGGGTGCTTCCGCAAACAAACGCCGGCGGAACGCTCGGCTCGATTGTCGCGACCAACAAGAGCTTCGAGAAATGCAAGGCAGAGATCGAGGACATCGAGGGGAAGATTAGGGGCGGCAGCGTTGATACATTTCCTGACGCCTTCCATAAATTCACCAAGAATTGGGAAAAGCTGCAAGAGTTCGGAATCAAAAACCTGCCGAAGATCAATTAGCAAAAGGGGCTAAGCCATGGGAAAGATTTTACGATCGGCGCTTCTTGGAATATTTTTAGGAATATTTTTGACCGCTTTTGCATGTGCTACGGTTACCACCACCAGCACGAAGGTCACCTACGCAGGCAGCGGATCGACCGGCCCCTTCGCCTTCAGCTTTCCGGTCTTCTCGGCATCCGATCTCCAGGTCATCGAGTACGACTCGAGCGGCAACCCGACTACACTGACGCTGAATACCGACTATACGGTCTCGGGTTTGCCTGCCTCGGGCGCGGGCACGGGCTCCGTAACGCTGACAAACGCTCTTGCCACCGGCTACACCCTTGTGATCATGCGGGCGATGCAGGACCTCCAGACGCAAAACTGGAGCCCGGGGATACTGACAAGCACGAGCCTGAACAATTCGGCCGATTCCTTGGAGATGCAGATTCAGCAGGCGCAGGAGGAGATCAATCGCAGCATTCTCTTGTCGCCGCTGGACACTGGGCCGTTCGTACTGCCGCCGGCGGCAGAGCGGGCAAACAGAGCGCTGATGTTCGATTCGAGCGGCAATCCGACTGTCGGGGAACTGCTTTCGACCGCGCTGCCGGCGACCGTGCTGAGCGCGCTTGCAGGGGGTGGGTTTCAGACACCAGGGCCAGTAAAGATAGGGGAGCCACAACCCATCACGAACAATAACCCCCAATACTATGATCCTGCATGCGGCACTTGGGGTCACGACTGCACGAGCGCCTGGATCAGCGCCGTGGCGGCAACGCCTGTGGGTGGAACCATGCAACTCCCTGCGGGTTATCTTTATTTTACAGGGGCAATTCCCGCCGTGAACAAGGCTATAAACATTCACGGCTCCGGCTATACGGGGCCGTGGAACGATTCCCTTAACGGGTCGTCCTGGAGCTATAGCAATTTTGGAGGTACCGTATTATGCCCGCAAAATGCGACGGGGCGATCATTCCTTTATCAAACGGGGAATAGTGGCGACCAATCGGGCACCGTTGTGTCCGATTTATGTCTACTTGGCCCAGGTTGGACAGCAAACCCTATCTCTATTGCTACCTGTTCGCAGTCTGCGCCTCAATTCCCAACGTGGACGGCAAACACTCTAGTGAGTGTTGGCACAGCCGTAATACCACCAACACCAAATGGTTATGTGTATGTGGCTTATAGTTCGACTACTGGCACCAATACTGGCACAACAGGCAATGCACCCCCTAGCACATGGCCAACATCTGGAACATTCGTAGATGGGCAATTAGTACGTCAAGCTATACAAATTAGCACCAGTGGTTTTAGCACCTGCTCTTGTGCTTCGACATCTGGACTTAATCCTAATGATGAAATATGGATAACAAATAATTTGGAAAGTTTTTCCATACCCTCATCTGGTGTTGGTTGGACTAATCCTAATAAAAGTTCTTTATGGTTATCATTAAGTAATACAACAGGAGTTACATCTATTACAACAGCCAGAAATGGTGTTACAGAAACGATACCATCATCATCATATTCACTCTTCCCGGTACCGTCCACCGCGGTTCTAACAATCAACTACACGAGTGCTCCAACTGCTGTGGCCTATTCAGGATTCAACGGCCCAGCAACCATTCTTAATATGACATCTACATCATTCACATTCCTGCAGCATAACACTTATGGCAGCTATCCTGATGGTACAGGTGGAACTGTTTCCGATCTTAATACAGGGCTATCAATGGGATCAGCTTTAGGTTGTTATTCAACACATGAAAACGTCAATAATGTTGGGATATTCAATTTCGGAGTAGGTTTTTCTTCGATGTCACAATATTCACATTATGATAATATAGATATAGATGGAACATACATCGGATTGAAAGGTGATTCTAATGGCCCTAGTTTTACCTTACAGAATCTATACTCTAATGTGATAATTGGCGCACAAGAGATAGATGTAGATCTGTCTGAAGTAGAACATTGCATGTTTAACTCGTGTGTATTGAATAAAATATACAATAATAGCGATCCTTTTGCACATTTACTATGGAGTGCTAATTCTGCTAGAGACCTGTATAATAATTTGACCGCAGTTGCTAGTAATTCAATAGGTGGTGACATACTGCTTGAATCAGGACCAAATGAAGGAAGTACATTCAATCAATTATCAACTGGAGCCACTGTTAGAATATCTGGTGATAGTGGATGTACCTTCATCGGCGGAAATGCTACTTTTATTATAGATGTAGGATCCGCTTACACTGGATTTGTAAACATGCTTGCTCCAACTAACGACTTTGGGATTTATACCAAAGGTATTGATGTCTTTGGAAATCAATACCATTTAATAAATGCTTGCAGTGGTTCACAGTCATTATCGAGTGGAACGGCTACTGTTACGAACTCTTGTATTACAGGGTCAAGACCAATAGTTTGTCAAGATCAGTCTAATCTGCTCCCCATAAAATGTAGTTGGTCAGCCGGATCTTTAACAATGTCCGGGCCGTTGGCTACTGCCTGCACTGCCGCAGGGGTACCTTATCCGTGCTGTACAGGAAGCGGAACGGGGTGTAGCAATGACGATACTATTGTTTGGTCCCAGCAATAAGTCCCAAACAGTGATGACCTTATCGGAACTATTCACGGTTTGTAAGGTTGCGGGAAGGGTAACCTGTCGCGGCCAAAAAATGGGGGCGCCGGGCTAAAGTTCCGTCCCCCCTATATCTTTCGCAACGCTCACGGCGTTTTGGTCACCGTTTGGTGACCAAAATCGGGAAATCACCATCGGGAGATCCGTCTTAAACTGTTGATTTTCTTTGATCGGGACGACTGGATTTGAACCAGCGACTTCTGCGTCCCGAACGCAGCGCTCTACCAAGCTGAGCCACGTCCCGATCCAATGGTGCCGCATATTTAACAAAATTTATCCATACTGTCCATACACTTTTGGATGAAATCCTTCCGGGCCGAAGCTGTTTGCCGGCCGGGAAGCCTCTGGTTACGGGAGAAAGTGGCGCAAAACCGGGCGCAGTGGTATAGGTGATCAAGCAGGGGGGCCGGGGAGCATGCTTCGAGAGCGCTTTTTATTGGCGAACCAGAGCTTAGGTTCCATATCTCCACAAGTAAGAGCAGCCCGGTAGAGGTAGCTCACTCAGTTGCTGCGCAATCAACCCGAAAGGGGATGCAGCGAGTTGGTCACATTCAGGAAGGAGGGAGCATGGCGGATCTTAACAGTAAAGTGATTGCATTTTTTGAGTTTTTCAGCACCCAAAATCTGGAGCCGATGGCGAATTTTTTAAAAGAGGATGCCCGCCTTCTTTTTCCAAAGACTCAGCCTCTAATTGGCAAGGAAAGAATCCTCAAATTCTTACGAATCCTTTTCCGCCAATATCCCGAGCTCATCTTTACGGTAGAGGACACTATCGCCCAGGGTGATAAGGTTGCCGTCCACTGGAGAAACAGGGGAATCAACAGGCAACAGGAGCCTTATGAGAACGAAGGAGTGACCCTGTTTTTCTTCGAAGACGGGCTGATTTGCCTAATGAGCGACTTTTTTAAAGATACCGGAAAATTCTGACCAATCCCCGCAGTCGGCCTCCTGTCCATTGGACCGGGCTGTCAAAATGCAACCCGTAGGGACAGGACGCCATGCCCGCAGCCCGGATTGATCTCCTAGCAGAAGGAATCCTTGTGCCGGTACACGATAAGCTGGTACTATGCAGGATCGTTCAGGCGTCGCAGGGCTTTACTACTCCTTTGAGGAAAAACACTGATGAATACGGGTGAACAGCGAACCGGTCCATCTTACGAGAGGCTGCTCCTGATATGCTGTTCGGCCACTTTCGTATGTTATTGCGGGTCTTACATGCGAATCCCGGTCGTGCCGCTCTACGCCAAGCTCCTTGGGGCCAATACGGTGGATGTCGGGGTGATCAATTCGACGTTTCTGCTTGTGGCCGGCCTTTTCTCGCTTCCCCTCGGTCTGGTCTCCGACCGCGTCGGTCGAAAGCTCCTCATCCTCTGCGGTCTTCTTACGATTGGGGGCACCTCGCTGTTGCTAAGCCTCGCCTCGTCCGCCCGGCAAATAGCCTTGATTTACTTTCTCTTCGGTGTGGGCGTCGCTTCCTTTGGCCCTACGATGATGTCTTTCGTTGCCGATTTTTCGCCCTCGACTCACCTGGGCCGCTCCTACGGATGGTATACCCTGGCCATTTACGGCGGTATGAGCCTGGGACCGGCAGCGGGAGGAGGCATCGCCCAGTTGCTGGGCTATAAGCCGGTCTTCATCTTTGCCGGTGTTCTCCTGTTGGTGCTCGCCGTCATAGTGTTCTTTATCCTCCCACGGGCGAGGCACGTTCTAGTAAACCGGCCTCCGAGAAGGCCGGCGATCGATATCATGAGGGGGCTTTTGCGAAACCCTTCTGTCCTTACTTGCTGGCTGGTGACCATCGGGGGATTCATGGGTTTTGGCATGTTCATTACTTTCATACCCCTCTACGGACAAAATCGAGGGCTCCATATCGGACAAATCGGGATCGTCTTCGCTGCGCAGGCTGTGTCCAACGCACTTTCCCGCATTCCCTTCGGGCGTCTGAGTGATTATGTTTCCCATCGCAGCAATCTGGTGACGGCGGGCTTTATCTGCTATGCCGCTGCGTTGGCCGGCTTTGGTTTCGCTGTCAACCTCGCCTGGTTCGTCCTTTTTGCCGTTGTGACAGGGGCCGGGATGGGACTTGCCTTTACCGCGGTGGGGGCTCTCATCGCTGAAGTTGTGGAGCCCGGTTCTCGCGGTATCGCAATGGGCGGCTACAATAGCTCCATCTATTTTGGCATGATGCTCGGCGCCCTCGTGATGGGAGCTGTCATCCGGTCAATCGGATATCCGCATGCCTTTTTCATCATTGCCGGCATCAATCTGGCGGTAACGGCCGTTTTCACCTTGGTGTTCAATTTCACTCGCGCCCGCGCCCGCTTTGAAGCGCCTGTTTAACGCAAGATACAGTGGAGTTTTGTTCGCGCAAATATTCGAATTCGGCCCATCGGTCGGGAAAGGAACTCCATGGTAAATCACAAACGCATTCTCATCGCCGTGGACGGCTCTTCACACTCGTTAGACGCTGTCAATTATGTAGCGTTTCAATGTCGCGGATTGAAAACCCGGGTGAACCTGCTTTATGTGTTCCCGATGGCCTCGGATGAACTGATTTGCCAGATCAATATGGACGGGGAGTTAAAACGGTCTATCCAGGAAAAATATTATGAATTTAACCGGCAATGTGAGCGCATGGCGCAGGATTCCATCGATCAGGCAAAAGATATCCTCGTCGAACTTGGAATGGCGCCGGAATATGTAAGCGGAGTTCCACGGATGTGGCAGTTGGGGATAGCAAGGGACATTCTCAAAGAGGCCCGAAAAGGCTACGACGCTGTGGTGGTGGGCCGGAGAGGAATAAGCCGCATTGAGGCATTCCTGATGGGAAGCGTGTCCGCCAAGGTCGTCCAGGGAAGCCATAAAACTCCGGTCTGGGTTGTAGGAAAAAAGCCGGCTTCCGATGCCGGGTCCCCGAGGATGCTTTTGGCAGTGGACGCTTCGGAAAACTCCCGTAAGGCCGTGGAATACAGCGCTGATTTTGCCGCCGGAAATGGCGCCGAAGTCACTCTGTGCCATGTGGTGCGGCGTTTAATGGCCGGACCCGCCACGCCGGCCATGGAAATGGCCGGAGAGGAGATCGAAAAGGAACTCCAGGAGACAATGAAGGAAAAAATCCAGGTGATGTTTGACACCTACAGGAATATCCTGGAGACGGCCGGGGTGGCGCCGGACAAAATCGCGACTGTCTGCAGAACGGGGAGTTACAGCCGTGCCGCAGAGATCCTGGACATAGCGCGGACCGGCGATTTCGACACCGTGGTCCTGGGCAGGCGGGGCATCTCGGCAGTACGCGAATTCTTCATGGGAAGGGTGACAAGCAAGGTCCTTAACGGCGCGGATGATCTTTCGGTCTGGATCGTGCCCTGAGAACCTCCTTTCCGAGGGAATCCTCCGCATGGTGTGGCCGAAGGCAAAATCATCCGGCCACGTGCAACAGGTGCTCGATGCTTTGTCAGGTTTGGCAAAATAAGGAGTATCCATGAGCGAAGACAAAACGAAGAATTTGAAGCCGTTTCTCGAAATTTTGGGACACCTTGAAGAACCGATGGGGATGTTTTATACGGATAGCCGGCCCGAGGAAGGCTTCTCCCCCAAGCCCGGCCGGATGCCGACCGTTGATGAGGAAGCTCGCAATGAAGTCGATTTTGCTGCTATAGCCGGCAACTTTTCCTGCGTGATCGGAATGATCTGGCTTGCCAGGAAAAAGCGCTCTATCGCCTGGTTCGACCGAGAACATTTCGGGTGCCTCGGCGGAGCATATTTTTTGGGTTTCATGCAGCAGCAGTTGGAATTCAACATTCATTACGTTTCAACCGGAATCCCCGGCGTGCTGGAAGGCGAACGCTATCTCTCTTCTCCCTCTGTTACCCGCAAATTTTACACAGACATCGCTCCACGACCGGCGCCGAAATCATTCTGCGTCTTCAAACCGCTCTCTCAATTCGGAGAGAATGAGGCGCCGGAACTGGTGATCTTTTTCGGCAGACCCGAAGTCCTTTCCGGTCTGCATCAGTTGGCGACTTTTTTGACCGACGATTTTCACGCCGTTCAGTCTCCCTTCGGCTCGGGGTGCGCCAATATCGTCACCTGGCCGCTAAAATACATCGAAGAGGGCAAGCTAAAAGCGGTAATCGGGGGCTGGGACCCTTCGGATCGACCGTTTATGAAGACCGACGAACTGACCTTCACCGTGCCCTTCTCCATGTATCGCATGATGCTCGACCGCTGGAGGGAATCTTTTCTCACCGCTTCTGCATGGAAAACCGCTGCTAAAAAAATTGTCCGCAGCCGTGAGGCATGGAACGAATAAAAAGAAAGGGAATGCTCCATGCGTTTTGTGATCATCGGCGCCGGCGGGATTGGCGGCTATTACGGCGCGCGGCTCCAGGCCCACGGCCACCCGGTTACTTTTATCGCCAGGGGCGCCAACCTCGAAGCGTTACAAACCAGGGGGTTGCGCATCAATCACAACGAGTGGCGATTTGAGGAAAAAGTGGAGGCTTGCTCGCTGGAACAATTTCTCGGAAGCTCCCTTCCGCCTGAGACGGACCTGATTGTTCTCTGTGTAAAATCAATGGATACCGGCGCTATTGCCGGCCGGCTATCAGACAGGTTCGGGGAGTTGCCCACACCGGTCCTGTCGTTGCAAAACGGGGTGGACAATGAGGCCGTGCTGGCCGAACACCTGGGCGCAAAGCGAATCATCGGAGGGCTGGCCGTGAGGATCGGCTCCCACCTGATGGCGCCCGGGATTATTGACGCGATAGGGCCGGGGCAGGTGATAATGGGCCAGTGGCCGAATGCTTCGGCGGGGGCCCCTCCACTGAAGCAACTTCTCGAAGGGCTGAATATTATTTTCAACCGGGCGGGGATTCCTGCCAGGCTGACCGACGACATTCAAATGGAACTGTGGCGGAAGCTGATTATCAATAACGGCGTCAATCCTTTATCGGCCATCACCCGCCTGGACACCGGCACGCTCATGCGCGACCCGGGCTTATCGCAAATCGTCTATGGAATGATGGCCGAAGCTACGGCTGCTGCTGCAGCCGACGGGATCAAGCTGAGCGAAACCGACTGCCGGGAAATGTTTGACCTGATCTCCCAGTTCGACCCGATAAAAACCTCGATGCTGGTGGATTTCGAACACAATCGCCCATTGGAGTTGGAAGAAATTTGCGGGGCGGTATTGAACCGGACTGCACAGTTGAAGCGTGAAGCGCCCTATACATTTACGATCCATCAACTGCTGCGGCGCCTGTCCGGTTCCCGCACTTCATAGGGCTGGGCGTGTCCTCCTGTCCGGTACGGGGAGATGATGTACGGATTGTCCGGCAATAAAGACTGCCGGACTCGCAAAACACCCTGATGACTTCACAATAGCGGAGCTTGTTATGCCTCGCCTTCAATAGATACGCGAACTTTTCCCCCACGGTTGAACTTTTCTTCGTTCAATTTCTTGTAGTAGGAATGATGCATTTGAATTGCAGCCAAAGGATTGTGACCGGTGACCCTGTCTTTGGCGACCAGTACGGTGCAAAGAGCCTCCGAAAAGCGCATCATCAAAGAGTCATGGCCTACACACAATCCGAGCAGGATGTTGAACTCCGTGCCTGCCGAATTGAGCAGCTTTGCCTGAGTGATAGGACTGCACATCGCCTCGAATTCGCCTGGCGTAATTTTCTGCTCTTCCGCAAGACCCAAAAATTCCTTGGGAGTTCGTCCCACTTTACATATCACGGAAGCAACTTCAAATCCTTGTTGTTTCAAAATATCGGACACTATCTTCGCCTCATGCCTTAGCCCGGCGCAGAATGCCAAACCCAGACGCTTGTATCCCATCTTATGGGCAAATTCGATGGTCTCCTGTATCCGGGGCTTAACGGCGTAGCGTGCGTGCGGATTGTCTTTTTCTCCATTTACATAGCACTCGGCTTCCTGGATCGACGCATTCGCAGCGAATTTCAGATTTCCATCCTTGTATTCCTCAAGAGAGAGCTTGATCGCGTCGGACAAATTGAGAGTCGGACAGTAAACAGGGCCTTTGCCGTCTTCGTACCGGCAGATGGTTTGTTCGATAGTGCAATCAGCGCAATGGGGCATCCTTTCGCCTTGCTGTTTCATTCCAACCTCCTTAATCTGTGTTGGAGCAGGGGCCGGCGGAAGCGGTCCTTTTCTCTGCGTTATCCCTTTCACTGATGAGATGTTCGAGGAGCTTACTAAAAGGCCATTCAATGGAATGTTTGGTCACAACCGCATAGATGGGATGCGGAAGGTCTGTTTTTTTGAAAATGTTGATCAGCAGAAAGACGCCCTTTTCTGGAATATTGTAGAAAAGCAGGACCTTTTCATCCGATTCCAGCTTATCTTGGCCATGGGCATCGGTGTGGATGATCTCCCTCAGGGAAAGATGCCCCCGGGTGCTGTCGATGGCCGAGGCCGGGGGTGCGCCTATCTCCTTTAGAAGCGCATCCAGCTTCTCTTTTTCTTCCAACGTGTAATTCCAAACCAGAAGTCGAGGTTCTTTATCCATGAGATTGTCCCACCTTTCCTGGAGCAGCGTCCAATGCCTCGGAGTCCTGCGAACTCAGTATACCCGAATGGAACGCTTTCTACCAGCCGGACGCCGTTATCTTCAGGCATGCGTGCAGAAAGAAAGGTATTCCATTTGCCGAGAGCGTGATAGAGTTTAAGCATCTTTTGCACGGAGGACACAGACTATGGATGAGCGTCAGTCCACAGCCGTATTCCTGTATCATGAGCAGACAAAGCATCACTTCCACCGTTTTTCACGATCTCTTGGATACATGGACTGGAAAAACCAGCCCGCCCCCTTCAGGTCGTTTTCGCAAACCAAACGAATTCCTCTGCCGCTCCTTCGAAAAGACCCTGAAGCAGGACATCTCGATCTCTACGCAAGGGAAAACAACCCGCAAAGGCCCATGACGATCGAGAATATCGCCGCCTTTTTGGAGCTCTCTCTCGGGCTGTCGGCATGGAAGGCCGTTTCCGGGAGCCGCTGGTCTCTGCGCATAAATCCTTCGAGCGGCAATCTTCATCCAACGGAATGCTACCTCATTTTGCCGACCCTGAATTTTTTTGAAGCCGGCGGAGTGTATCACTACAATCCGCTCGATCACGCTCTTGAGGTGAGGGCCGAAGTTGGGGAAGATATCTGGAAAGTGATTTACGATCATTTTGGATGCGAGGGGTTCTTTGTCGGCCTTGGCAGCATCTACTGGCGTGAGTCGTGGAAATACGGCGAGCGCGCCTTCCGCTATTGCAATCTTGACGTCGGCCACGCGGTTGCTGCCTTGAGTTTTTCGGCGAATCTGCAGGGATGGAGGGTGAACTGCCTCAATGCGCTCTCTGACGAGCAGGTAGGGACAGTGTTCGGGTTTGACCGGACGCAGTGGCGCGATTTGGAAGAGGAAGCCCCCGAGGTGCTCTGCTTTGTGTGCGCAAATAGCGCGGAATGCAACTCCATGGGGCTTCCAGGCGAGATCGTTTCGGCTTTTGCAAAGATCGGCTTCCAGGGATTGCCCAATCCTCTTAGTGCAAAACGGCACAGATGGGAGGCGATCGATTCGGTCCACCTGGCTTCAAAAAAACCCGGAACGGAAGAACAGAGATTTTCTTACGGTCCAAAGAGTTTTTATAATGAACCGCCCTCCACGCTTTCGGCCGCTCGGATCATACGACAAAGGAGAAGCGGGCTCGCATTCGATGAGACGGGATTCTTAAAAAAGAACCAGTTCCTCTCCATACTCGATAAAACTATTCCAAGGAATGACTGCGCCCCTTTCGATATGCAACCGGGTGAGCCCTGCGTTGATCTTTTTCTTTTTGTCCATAACGTCCACGGTCTGGCTAGCGGGCTCTATTTCTATTTTCGAAGCGAGCAAAGACTTGAGGATATGAGGCGAGCGACCGACCCATCCTTTCTGTGGGATCGCGTAGATAAAGATGAGCCCCTCTATCTGCTTCAAAAGGGGGATTTTCGACAGATTGCGGCCCGGCTGAGTTGCAACCAGGAGATTGCCGGCTACGGAGTTTTCTCCCTCGGTATGATCGCCGTCTTCAGCGAGATCATTGAGAATGAGCCTTACCGATACCGGCGCCTTTTCCGGGAGGCCGGCATGATTGGCCAGGTGCTCTACCTCGAAGCCGAGGCGCACGGAATTCGAGGTACGGGGATCGGATGCTTTTTCGATGATCCCGTGCATGACCTTCTCGGGCTTTCGGGCAACAGCTACCAAAGCCTGTATCATTTCGCAGCCGGACTTCCCATCGAGGACCCAAGGCTTGTAACTCTTCCGCCATATGCTCACCTGGAAAGGGCCGGGACTGAGACTTAGGATAGCGGAGCGGCTTGTGAGAAAATTGGATGGAACTGCATTTTCGGACAAAAATAAGGGAGACTTGGAGGCTGCTCTGCCATACGTGCCGCAGCCTCGCATTGACGCATTGCCGCGCTATTATACGGTAAGCCTTTTGTATATGGCGGGCAGCATTGCGGGGAGCAACTCGACCTTGGGTAAAATGATGCTCTGAGTCTGGGGCGAAATTCGAGTTAAATAGGATGCGCCCTTTTTGTCCGAAGTAATGATAAAGGGGTGAATCCTTTGATTCCGGCATTCCTGGACAGCTTTTTTCGTATCCTGTATGGCGTAGTCGATGCCGCCATAGTCGAGATCGTAGGGCCTGCCGTCCGTGAGGATCACCATCAGTTTGATTGCGGCAGGCATCGCACAGAGCCTGTAAGCTCCGTGCCGAATGACCGCGCCAAGGCGCGTCAGCCCTTTTGGCTCCAGGTTTCCCAAACGGTTTTGCACCCTCTCCGAGTAGCTTTCCCCGAAATCTTTAACGGCAAAAAGGTCTATCCGGAACCTCCCATCGGAAGTAAACCCCAGTATCGCATAGGGGTCACCCAGGGAATCGAGGGCTTCGGCCATGAGGACCATCGCTTCCTTTTGGATGTCGATTACTCTCTTTCCATTTAATTTTTCAGAAGTCGAACTGCTCATATCGAGGAGGAACAGCACGGCTACGTCCCGAATTCTTTTGTCGCGCCGTATGTAAACGTTATCGGAAGGAGATGAGCCCGAACGTATATCCACAAAGCTTTCTATGAGGGCATCGATGTCCAGATCATCCCCGATCGGCTGCTCTCGATATTTTTTGAATCTTTCAGGCCTCAGCCTGGCAAACTGCCGCCTTATAAGGGTTATCAGGCCCTGAAGTCTGGTCCGGACCTCACCCACAAAAGGGTTCGGATCGTCAGGTACAATTCTCTGTCGAATAAGGCACCAGTCCATCTTGTAATCCGAAAGATCACTGTCCCATTCCTTGTAGAAAAAAGTCTTGAATTGCTCTTCAAGGGCTTCCGGATCCGGAGAGGTAAGTTCGACATTATCGAGAATCTCTTTTAGAGACTTCCAGAGATCATCGCTGTCTCTTTGTCCGTCAGCTATCAGGGAGGTGAGAAGAGCTTCCACCAACTCAGGCGGAACATTCGAGTGGTCCTCGGCCTTGCTCTTGAGAGACTGAATGGTCCCATCGGTTTCGCTTACCAGTTCGGGGAGAATATCACCCCACCAAAGCATGTGCTTGCGCCGATCAGCGGGAAATCCGTCCGGATATAAGGATGCAGGATTTCCATCGATGAACCTCCTCATATCCACAAGCAGGTTGGGCATTTGATCGAGAAGGGCGCGATCGGCTTCCATGTGCAGCATTGCAGCGTTTGAACCAGCCCTTTCGCAATCATGCTTCCAGACCTCATTTCCCAACAGCATGCACTGGTGTAAAGTCATGAGCTTGTAAAGCGCTAAATCATGAGCTGAATCCGGAAGATATATGGTTCGCCCATCAGTCGCCGGGCCCCCGGTGAAGCCTCTAACCCCGAGCAGGGAACCATTCGACCGGATCTTCACGGGGCGGCCAAGGAGCGCCTCACCAAGTAGAGACAGAAGATTGCCGCAATTTTTGAGCGCCGCTCTCGAGGTGAAATTGTCCCTTGTTTCCAGGGCCTTCAGGGAACTTCCGCTAAAGTAGACATGTAATTCAGCTTCGGATGTGCTGCAGGCTAGGCCCTCGCTGACCCATTTCTCCATTTCCTCATCATTTAACACCAAACAGGTATGAGAGCCCAGGCGGATGAAATCCTCCGCGGCGCAGGGAGATATCCGCGATATGCGTACCGCCTGACCGAGCAGGAATTCCCATCGTTCATCCGATATGGCGCAAGTAGTGGCGGCGGATTCTTCGATATAGGCGCGCGCCGCTCTCCAGGCTTGTTTGTGTTCCCGGATGATCCGGAGAGCTTGCTCTCCCCGGGTTTCGATCTTTTCAATCCCCGCCGTATTTACCGCTTTCTCCGTTTCGCGCAAGAATGCAACTGCAACATCGATATCCCGATCCGCAATGTATATTGCAAGCCTGGACCATGCTTCAACCATCGCATCATTTTCGATGCTCCTGACAGCTTTTAAGAAGGGATGCACAAGGCCCCAGTTACAACCGCTCATCATAAGGGCATGCTGTAATATCGACTTGCAGCGGGAGGTGTTCCGCAGGTCGGCCGCATCCTTCAGGAACTGAATCAGGAAATCCCTGGATTTGCGAGAACTCAAGTGCGACACGGAACTCGATATCTTCAGGCAGACATCGTGGCTTGCAGGAGGCAAGCCGGATAGCAAACGGGGATTCTCACGGAGAAAGTCCCTGATTTGTGCGAGGCTCTTCCGGGTCTGAGGCCGGCAAAAGTTCAAATCCATTGCCGCCTCAGAATATTCCGGAGACGACCTCGCTGATCGCCTCCTTCATCTCGGGATCATCCGTCATTGCCTCGATCACCGCATGCCGGCATGCGGCATGCGGCTCAACGCCTTTTGCCATAAGCTTCGCGGTGTAGACGAGAAGCCTGGTGCTCACTCCCTCTTCCAGCCCGTGCTGGCGCAAATTCCGAACCATTTCCCCAAGCCGAACAAGCCTGCCGGCCAACTCGGCCCCTACCCCGGACTCCTTCTCAATAATCGCGATCTCCCTTTCTGCCGGCGGGTAATCGAACTCCAAAGCCACAAAACGTTGTCTGGTGGAGTGTTTAAGGTCTTTGGTGACACTCTGGTAGCCCGGATTATAGGAAATAACCAGAAGAAAATCGGGATGGGCCTCCAGAAGCAACCCCCGTTTCTCTTGCGGCAGAATTCGCCGGTCATCTGTCAGGGGATGTATGACAACAGTTGTGTCTTTTCGAGCCTCCACTACCTCATCAAGGTAGCATATGGCGCCGTGCTTGACCGCCAGGCTCAATGGGCCCTCGGTCCACACCGTTTGCTCCCCCCTTAGCAGGTATCGTCCGACAAGGTCGGAAGCAGTTAAATCTTCGTGGCACGCTATGGTGATCAGAGGACAGCCTATTTTCCAGGCCATATACTCCAGGAATCTTGTCTTGCCGCATCCGGTAGGCCCTTTGAGCATTACCGGAAGCTTGAGTCCGTAGGCAGCTTCAAAAGTCTCGACCTCGTCCCCCACAGGCAGATAAAAAGGTTCACTGGAAATCAAATAATCTTCTATTGCGACTGTCCGCTGGCCGGCCCTCTCGGCCATTTTCGATCCGGCATGTACCTGCAATTATCCGACTCCTCGATGTTAGTACCTTCCGTAAAGCTCCGCAGCTTCCACCATCGCAATGGCGTTTAGAAGCGATCCATTTGGCGGGAACTCGCAGCCTGTAGCCAGAACATAGCCGCCGCCCTTGCCATAGGCTTCTATTTGTTTCTTGCATTCCATCCTGGTTTCTTCGGGAGTGCCGAGGAACATGTACGTGGCCGGATCGACCGAACCGCAGATGGTGGTCTTATCCCCCCATTTTTCTTTTAGCTCGGCAGAGGTCCGGCAATCGTCGGGAAGGTAGGCGTGAGAAATTGCCACCGGGTTCATCGCCTCCATCTGCACGTCGAAATAAACGCCGTTGCCGCAATTGTGCACCATCACCATGGCGCCTGCCTCGCGAACGGCATCAGCCAGCCTGGTGGTGAAGGGGCCTTCGATCTTCTTCCACAGGTTCTTGCCCATAATGCACTGAGACGCAAACAGGGTATCGAGCACTATGGCGTGGACTCCCGTTTTTGCCATGGCTTTTATATAGTCCACAAGGACATCGGTAATGACTTCCTCTGCTTGGATAACCATCTCGGGAGTCTTCATGCAATCGCGAAAAAGCCTTTCAGCCGACCGCATCATGCTGAGGATTCCGAGGGGCCCATATACAAAGCCCATGACCGGAACAGTGGAACCACGCTCGTTCATCAGGATCTCACAGTATTTTAGCATCTCCTTCATCCGGGTGCTCTTTGTGAGATCTATACGCTCGATTTTGAGATAGTCGTCGGGGGTTTTGATGAAAGGATTATCGTAATTGGGATGCGGAGTATCCTCCATGGGGAAAATCATCTCCTGGCCAAAGTCCGCCGCTTCGACCGACAGGTCCACCAGGGTCAGCATGCCGTCGAAGCCGATCAGTTCCTGCGCCTGGAGCATACATTTGGCTGCCAGTTCGCCGTCCTGCGCCCATTCGGCGTAGGTTACCCCGTAAACCCTTCTGGCAGCTCCGCACACAAGCGGCGCGGCCGGGACCCGGTCAGGTTCCTTATGCTGCAAAGCCGTTGCTACACGCTCTAAAGAATTCATTCTAACCCCCCTCTTAAAGTTATTTGATATCCCACTGATGCAAATCCAGTATTTGCAGCACCTCGTTAACTCCGCTCCCCTCGATGGCGCTCATCAGGATGATCCTTTCGGCGTATCCGCTCAAAATACTCGCGATCCGCCTGGATTGAGCCGCCTCTATGAGATCGGACCTACTGACCGCGACAAGGTCCGCATTTGCGACCTGGCCCTTAATCAACGCCCCGCGCTCCTCCCATGCGAGATCGAATGCCGGTCCGTCCACCAGTGTGATAAAAGGACCACTTTCATATCTTATGTCCCTTAGCCCCATGGAAGACGCATTTCTCATTTCGTGGGTCAACACGATCTCGGATGGCTCGATGAACAAGAAATCCGGATCTATGTCTCTGCGAAACTTCTTTATCTCGGAAACCAGACTGGTCGCCAGAGAACAACCCACTCAGCCGCCGCGCAGCTTTGCCAGACGGATTCCATAAGTCGATGTAAAATCAGGCGTATAGTCTTCCTCGCCGACCTCGTTGACGATAATGCCGGCACTTCTGCCCATCGCGCTCAAAACGGACACGAGCTTTCGAATCAATGTCGTTTTTCCGCTGCCGCGCGTCCCGCTAATGCTCACGACTCTCATCGGTCATTCTCACCGGCCTTCGGCGAAGAACCCTCCCCGAGCTGCTCTTCAAGCTTGCGGATATACTCCTGCTTTGACGCAACGAAATCGAACTCATCGAAATAGCTGTGTTCTTTTTCCTTTTCAACGACAAGGCCTCTTTCGGCCACCGTCTCATGAATGCCCTCCAGCGTGGCCGCCTTTACCACATCCTCCTTGATGCCCTGCACGATGCTGTTCACAGCCAGGTAGAACTCCCCGACCGGACGTTCAACTCTCCCGCCGGAATAAGCCCCGTGTGAGATGCCGATAGTGTCCGCTTTGATCGTACCCCACTGCGTTTTCACATGTGATTTGATATGTCCGATGCAGCGGGCGCCGAGCTCCATGCACTTCCTGGCTACCGAAAGCATGAGTTCTTCGCAAAGCCCCTTTATGAAAGCATCGTCCATTGGCTCGGCGCGGCTGACTTTTACTGCCACCCCATATCCGCTGACACCGTGCTCGCTATAGCAGCCCTTCTCAGCCATAACTAATCCTTCCAGTTGAGAATACGCTCTATCAGCTGCTCGACCCCGAAACCGGTGAAGGACGATAGACCCAGCAACTCGGCTCTTTCATTTATCTGCCGGATTCGCAGCCTGGATTCTTCCACTGCGCTTTTTTCAACGCAATCCACTTTGCTGATGGCTATGATATCTGCGTCTTCGAGCTGGGTGACTACAAGCCGTCCCAGCATTTCCATATCCAGAAGCTCGGCCGGACGCGTCGTATCGAACAGAACAATGGCCGGCCCCATGGATACCCTGGCGTCACGGCCTGCCATCCTGGCGGCCAGCTTGACCTGGTGGGGGACGGCAACACCGGTTGGTTCAACGAGCACGTGGTCGGGGCGGAATTCCTTATAAAGGCCGTAAAGCGTTTTAGCAAAAGAGGATGCAACTTCGCAGCATATACATCCTCCTCCAATATCTTTAACTCTCAACCCGCTTTCTTCGATGACTTTTCCGTCTACCGGAATTTCCCCGATTTCATTTACCACCAACGCAACCTTATGCTGCCCGGAACCTGCAAGATGTTTAGCCAACGCCAGAATAAGGGTCGTCTTGCCGCAGCCGAGAAATCCGGCGATTTGTGTTATTTTCATCGAATCTCCTCACTTGAGGCCGTTGGAGGACCGCCGCTCACACCGCCAGGGACGGTTTGTGAGGCCTATAAAATGAACTCTTCGTAATTTTAAAGTCTCCACAAAGGACCTAAGGAGTTGCTTTGTCGATTGGCGAATCCCGCCGGGATATAGTACAAATTCAATGCCAATCCGGGCGCTGGGGGAAATCCATGGATTGAATCAGGAAGAGAGTCAAATAAAGCAGACACGTAGCGTAGGCTGAAAGCATTATTCCCGCCATAATTATCGGGATATAAGCTAAAAATAATATTGATATTAATTAATTACTCTATTTCGGACATTTGTGTCGGAAACCGACATGCTTGTCCGCTTTTGGCCCTCCCGGGAAGTCTTTTCTTAAAATCTCGTTTATCCAAACTGAATTCGTTCATTTTGCGCAAGACGGTGCGCGGGCTGATCCCCGTCATCTTTGCAGTATCGGTGATGTTTCCCTCGCATCGCCTCAAAGCTTCCATAAAGTAAGCCCGTTCAAATTGCTCGACCACCTCCGCGCGGGCCTTGCTGAATGGCATGTCCAGCCACACCTGATCCGCGGCCGGAAGTGAATTTGAAGCATTTGTTTTAAGAAAATCGAACCGATCGATAACGGGGCCTTCCGTGGTAATAAAGGCCCTTTCGATTACATTTTCCAATTCGCGAATATTACCGGGCCACTCGTAATCGAGCAATTGCCGCATGGCCAGAGGGGCAATTTCCTTCTCGTGGCAGCAACTGCATCGCCTGGTGCGCTTTGGGCAAGAGGAACAATCGTCGATAGACCCTATTTCATCCCGATCGCAGGATCTTGCCTGGTTCAGGCGGTCCAGGAAAGAGTATGCAAGCAATGGGATGTCTTCGGTCCGCTCCCTTAGCGGAGGCACGTGAATCGAGAAGACGTTTAGCCGGTAAAACAGATCCAGCCGAAACTTTCCTTCGTTTATCTTTGCCTTCAAATCCTGATTGGTTGCTGCAACGATTCGGATGTCCACATCAATCGAGCCATTACCGCCCACCCGCTCCACCTTCTTCTCCTGGAGGACACGCAGCAGCTTTATTTGCATTGCCGGTGAGATATCCCCGATCTCATCGAGAAAAATCGTTCCCCTGTGGGCGATTTCGAATTTTCCGGGCTTCGACTTTATGGCCCCTGTAAAGGCCCCCTTCTCATGGCCGAAAAGCTCGGATTCACGCAGGTTTTCCGATAGGGCACAGCAGTTGATCGCCACAAAAGGCTTATTTTCCCGCGGTCCGAGAGAATGGATGGCGCGAGCGACAAGTTCTTTTCCTACACCGGTCTCGCCGGTGATGAGCACGGTGGGGTTGATTGGCGCCACCCGTTCCACAAGGCTGAAAATCTGTTGCATTTTGGGGCTTCTACCTATCATGCCGCAGAGGCGGTGGGGCCTGATGGCCCCCTCCGGTCCAAGGGGGTGAAAGCGAGGCCGATGCCGTTCAGGGGTTTTCATCATCACTCGAATTATCGATTCAACATGCTTTTTGAGGTGCTCGGAGGCCTGTGTTCTGGACGTGCTCTCGAGAGATATGAACGCCTCGTCGGCGTTGGTAAAAATAACGCAGGTAAGTGACTGGTTGTCTGTTACGGAAACGGGCATCAGTTTGTCGGCGGCTTCCGCGTGACCGTCATCGGGTAGAAATCTTTGACGGTTCTTAATCGGTGAGGCGCTCGATTCTTCCCCGTTCGGCGAGAGTACCGACACCTTAAGCCCCTCATCTTCGAGGAATCCAACGATGCGCTCATGAAAAGCCGAATATTCATCAGCCACCAAAACAACTATCTCACTGATCATTCATTCACTCCGTAAAGGACGCCGGTTCCGGCGACTTGCCTCGAGTAGGGAGACGCCCTGTGATCTCAAGGATCTTCTTTTCATGCAAAGGGTATCAAACCCGTTGGATGGATGACTCCCGCAAAAGAGACTGCGTGGCAATGGGATAATGATTCGGCGGTTGCGATCAAGACCCTTTCAAAAAATTTTTCAAACAATGCGAAGGGGGCGAACCTGTTCTGGCATCAGATTAATCGAGTAGATATTTCGCCGGGAGTTCTGAAATACTTCGGGCGAGACGCATCCCGCCATGCTTCATGAGCGGGACCTCTGGCGGTAGTTTCTTAAAAGTCCCATCACCACCCCGACAACCTCTACCTCGTCGGCGGCCGCCCGGATAGGCTTCATCATTTCATTTGCAGGGCGAAGTTCTATTTCCTTTCCAAGGCGATAGAACTTTTTGACCGTTGACTCTCCATTCACGAGGGCCACAACGGTTTGCCCGTTTTCAGCCTGGGGCTGCCTGGTGACTATCAGAATGTCGCCATCCCGGATTCCATCGTCGATCATGGAATCCCCTTTGACCAGCAGAGCAAAATTGGCTCCCTTCCCGAGGAAATTGTCCGGCACTTCAATGGATTCATGTACCTCGACAGGCTCAATGGGGGTCCCTGCCGCCACAATACCGAGAAATGGAACCGATCCGCCGCCGATTTGAAGAGAGACCACTTCCATGGCGCGCTTCCTGTTTTTCCAGGGAATCCTGAGGTAGCCTCTATCCTCGATCTGCTTTAGATGCTTGGAAACTGCGTTTAACGATTTAAATCCAAGATTGGTTCTAATCTCTTCATAGGAAGGCGCATGGCCGTGCTGATCGATATACCCTTTCACAAACCGATATACCCGATCCTGGGCCGGGGTGAGTCCTACCATGGAATATCCTCCTGGCCGAGTTGGCATGAGTAGCCCAACTGCACTGCTTTCTCCCGCAAGGACCCCAGGAAATTAATGTCGGCCGGCGATGCGCTTTCTCCCTTCTCCTGGATGAACCTGATCAATTCAAGGATCTTTGTAACCCTTGGAGAAACTGCATTATATCCATGTTGCCCTGATTTTCCACTTGCATCTCCCGATTGCATGAACTGCCCCCGGGCTCGCAGAAACTCTTCGCCGGACCCGAAGACTTCGCCGTTCCGGAAATCCTTATAGACTTTTGTCGAGCCTTCATCAATGCGCCGTGCCGTCTCGACAATATTGAGCCAGGCTTGTTCTCTCACCGTTCGGAAGCGATAGCCCCGGAGTTCCCTTTCACCGAGATAGCCAAAAGGAGCAGGAAGTTCATGATCGAAGCAATAAGGCCTCCTGAAAAATGGCCACTTAAAAATCGGGGATCCCGGTCGGGGAAAGCCGGCAGCCCCGACCTGGACGACCAACTCCGGAAACCCTTCCTGCCCCTCCCATTCCCTGCGAGCATATTTGACGGCAGAGTCCACCATCCTTTGCGAATCCTGTGAGAGACCGTTTTCAACCGCAAGTTCGAGAAAGCCGACGGTCTCCTGTACCCCATTTTGTACAAGTACCTTCACAGACTTTCTTTTCAATACGTAAAGGTCAACGCTCATCATTCACTCCGCAGCCATTTCTGATTATTTTTAAAATCAGCCGCTACCCGTTCTTTTTCAAAAGGGGATCGAGAAAATCTCATTTTAATGCCTGGGTGAATATTAGGTGAAAGTTTGGCTCGGTGTCAAATATTTTTTTGTTTCTTTGAAGAAAGGAAAAGAGCACGATAAGAGAGGGTCGAAGCCGAAAAAACCGATTCTCATAACGTGCCTTAAAGAGGTCCATTGATGGTCAAAAATATTGATGTCGTCGAAATGACTCAGCGTCTGGTGCGTGTCCAAAGCGTCAATCCGGGGCAGAACACCGGCCTGGTTGCGCAGATTTTAGCCGAGCCGCTCGAATCGGCCGGGTTCCGATTATCCTGGAAGGAAACTCCCGGCAAGGGAGTCAACCTCACAGCCGTGCTGCAGGGTGAAGCGGCCCGGCTTCCCATTTGTTTCACGGGCCACATGGACACGGTGCCTTTGGGGGAGCGCCCGTGGAGTGTCGATCCATTCGGGGGCGAAATCCGTGACGGCAAGCTCTACGGGCGAGGCGCGAGCGACATGAAATCCGGGCTTGCGGCAATGATTGCGGCCGGAATCGATCTCTGTTCGGCGCCCCGCCGCGCCGCTGACCTGATAATGATTTTCACTGCGGGAGAGGAAACGGGGTGCGAGGGCGCAAGAGATCTGGCTAAATCGGGGGTTTTGCCTGCCGGGGCAGGCGCCATGGTGGTGGGGGAACCTACGGACTGCCGGCCGCTTTTGGGCCACAAGGGCGGGTTGTGGCTGAGAGCGGATTTTTTCGGCCGGAGCGCCCACGGCTCCATGCCCGAGGCCGGGGACAACGCCGTCTATAAGGCCGCACGAGCCGCCCTGGCCCTTGAAAACTTCATGGCGACTTACCCGCCTCATCCTCAGTTAGGCAATCCGACTCTCAATGTGGGTACAATCGGCGGCGGCGGAAAGATTAATATGGTGCCCGATGCCGCTTTTCTCGAAATGGATATGCGCACCGTCCCGGGGCTTGACCACGATAGCCTGGAGCGCTCGGTTCAAGAGGGCCTGGGAGATCAGGCCAGGCTGACCCGCCTGCTGGATGTCCCTTCAGTATTAACACCCCGGGAGGATCCCTGGTTCGCTTCAGCTCTCGATCTACTGGAACGGCTGCGGGGAACTCCCCAGACGCCGGGCGCCGTCAGTTACTTTACTGACGCATCGATTCTTTACACCGCCCTGGGCAAACCGCCGACTCTCATCTACGGCCCCGGCGCAGCCGGCCAGGCGCATCAGACCGATGAGTATTGCGACGTCGCAGCAATCAACGAAGCTCGCGAAGCTTACGTGGCAATTGCAAGACACTGGCTTTCAGCAGAGAGTCGTTGAGTGTTTGTCAAAAGCGTTCGGACTTGAGAACATGGAGAAAAACCGATCGGTCCTCGACAATTTCCATCCCCTGGTGGCAACCTGGTTTGCCGAATCCATCGGTACGCCCACAGACGTGCAGATGCTTGCCTGGCGCCAAATTGTGGCCGGAGACCACGTTCTGATAGCTGCGCCCACCGGGAGCGGGAAAACGATGGCCGCCTTCCTGTGGGCATTAAACGGGTTGATCGCCGGGAAATGGCCGACAGGCCGGGTGAGCGTGCTCTATGTTTCCCCGCTAAAAGCGCTAAACAACGACATCCGCAGAAACCTGACAAAGCCGCTCTCGGAGCTAAAAACGTTCTTTGCCCGCTCGGGAGCGCATTTCCCGCCGATCGGAGTCGCCGTTAGAAGCGGCGACACGCCACAGTCGGAACGTCGCCGCATGCTTCGCGACCCTCCTGAAATCCTCATCACGACACCGGAAAGTCTCAATCTTTTACTGAGTTCCCACGGCGGCAGGTCCATGCTCACAAATATCCGAACTGTGATCCTGGACGAAATCCATGCGGTAGTAAGCGACAAGCGGGGCGTGCACCTGATAACCGCTGTCGACCGGCTCGCGCCTCTTTGCGGTGAGTTTCAACGCATTGCGCTTTCGGCTACCGTCCGGCCGCTCGAAACAGTTGCTCAATTTGTCGGGGGCTTTTCGATAGCGGGCGATTCCCGCGATCCCGCTTACTCGGCAAGACCGGTCCACATCGTATCTTCTTCCAGCCGGAAGGACTATAGACTCGCAGTGCGCCTTCCCGGAGATGCCGCCCGATGGGGCTCGCCCGAAGCCTTCTGGCGACCGTTTGCGGGTGCGATAAAAGACATCGTTTCCAGGAATCGTTCGACTTTGATTTTTACTAACAGCAGGCGTTTATGCGAAAAGATCACATACCTGCTAAATGAAGACGAGCCTGCCCCCGCGGCCTATGCTCATCACGGCTCCCTGGCCCGCGAAATCCGGACCGAGGTGGAAAAAAAACTCAAAGCCGGAAAACTGCGGGCCATAGTTGCCACAAACTCGCTGGAGCTGGGTATAGACATCGGAGCACTCGACGAGGTGGTGCTGCTGCAGGCGCCCCCGACTCTTTCTTCGGCGATTCAACGCATCGGCAGGGCCGGCCACAAGGTAGGAGAGGCGAGCCGCGGGACTCTTTTGCCTACCGATCCGCATGACGTTTTGCATTCGGCCGTCATGGTGGGGGCAATACTGCGCCGGGATATCGAAGCGGTCCGTCCCGTACTTTGCCCGTTGGACGTACTGGCCCAGATCATTGTTTCCATGACCGGCATGGAAACATGGGACCTCGACGCTCTCTATACCTTGATCAGAACAAGCTATCCATACCAGTCGCTTAGCCGCCGGCAATTCGATCTTGTGATTGAGATGCTGGCAGGCCGGTACGCGGGCAGCCGCCTCCGTGAATTAAAACCCCGTATTGCTGTCGATAGACTCGAAAACAGGGTAACGGCAAGAAAAGGCGCGCTGCAGGCGCTCTATTTTTCCGGCGGCGCCATCCCGGACAGGGGCTATTTCCATTTGCGACACAATGAAAGCGGGGCGTTGATCGGGGAACTGGACGAAGAATTCGTCTGGGAGGCAAAAATCGGCCAGGTGTTTACACTCAGCACCCAGAACTGGAAAATCGAGCGGATAACGCATAACGATGTTTTCGTAACTCCCGTCCGCGCCGTCGCCGTTGCCCCTCCATTCTGGAAGGGCGAGGAAAACCTGCGCGATTCGCATTTCGCCAAGCGCATCGCGGAGTTTTTGGAAGCGGCTGAAGGATTACTGGATAGTCCCGAAGCAAGGGATCTCCTCCCGAAAGCATCCTTAATGGAGCCCGTCGCAGTAAAGATGCTGACGGATGTATTTTCTGCACGATCTTCCAATTTTGATGAACCGGACCCGCTGCTTGCTCTTCAAAATCTCGATCGCGCCTCCCTTGAGAAGCTGATCTCTTTTCTGGCGGAGCAAAGAGAAGCGACCGGGGTCCTTCCGCATCGGCATCATCTGCTTGTCGAACATGTCGCCACAGGCCCCGGAGGATATCCCGGAAACCAGATCGTGCTGCACACTGTCTGGGGAGGCCGCATAAACCGGCCGTTTGCCATGGCGCTCGAAGCCGCCTGGGAAGACCGCTTCGGCTACAGGCCGGAAAGTTTTCCGGGAAACGACTCCATTTTGCTGCAACTGCCTCACGAAGCTGATGGGGGCGAAATCCTGTCCCTGGTCACGAGCGTTAATCTTTCCGGGCTCATCAGGCGAAAACTCGAAGGCTCGGGGTTCTTCGGGGCCAGGTTCCGGGAATGTGCCGGGCGCGCCCTGCTCGTTACCCGTCGACGGATAAATGAGCGCATGCCGCTTTGGCTGAGCCGGCTCCGTTCTCAAAGACTGCTCGAATCCGTGCTCCAGTATGAAGATTTTCCGATCCTTCTCGAAGCATGGCGAACCTGCCTGAATGATGAACTCGACCTGGAAGGACTCACGACAGTACTCTCCGAGCTGGAATCCGGGGCCATCACCTGGTCGGAGGCTCATACCGGCCGTCCGAGCCCCATGGCGCGTTCGATCAGCTGGCCTCAGATAAACCGGTACATGTACATGGACGACCAGCCGCGTGCGGGAAAAGGTTCCCGGTTGCGGACCGACCTGCTGCGCGAGTTGATCTCGATTCCCGAACTGCGCCCGGCGATTTCCTCCGAGGCAGCCGCGAGTTTTGAGCTGAAGCGCCAAAGGCTCAGTCCGGGCTATTCGCCGGATAGCGACCTGGACCTGGTCGAATGGGTAAAAGAAAGGCTCCTTTTGCCCGAATCCGAATGGGAGATGCTTCTTCGCGCCATGCAGCGCGATCATGAGCTGGATATAAAAACCCTGCTCGTTTCAACTGCCGACAGGCTGGTGAGAATACATCCGCCCGGGGCGACAGGGCCGCTGGTAGTTGCAATCGAAAATCTTCCGCGCGTAAGCGATGGTTTTAATTGGGACATAGCGTCGCTTCCGGCCTCAAGGCTTGATTCCAGCGAAAATTTTCGGGCTTCGCAAATCAGGGACCTCATCGCACGGCTGGAAATTTACGATTTGGAAGACCGCGACGAGCTTTTAACGGCAATTCTTTCGCAGTGGCTCCAGTTCTATGGGCCAAGGGGACTGGAGTTCATCGGGACAACGCTTGGCCTTGAAAACGACCGTTTGGCGGCCACGGTGGAGGCGCTGATCGATGCGGAAAGTCTCATTTCAGGACAGCTCATCGAAAATGATGATCAGGACAAAATCTGTGACAGCCAAAACTATGAAATGCTGCTACGGATTTCCAGGGCTGCGGCCAGGCCGGTATTCTCCGCTCTAAATATCGAGCGGCTCCAGCCCTTTCTTGCCCGGTGGCAGGGCCTTGCCTCAGCAGAATCCGAATCGGGCCTGGACGGTCTTTTCAGAAGGATCGAGCAACTGGTCTCCTATGGAGCCTCGGCCGAACTCTGGGAAGCTGAGACTTTCCCGGCCCGTCTCAAGCCTTACGACCCTTCCTGGCTGGATTCCATAATGCAGCAAAGCGATCTTCGCTGGATCGGCATGCCGGGACGGCGGGTGGCGTTTTCTTTCGAGGTGGACCTGGATTTGGTGCAGGAAGAAAGAAGCGGGGAAAATCAGGAGGCGGGTGATGCCTGGATGTTCTACGATGAGAAATCCGAACCATTAGCGGCGCCAACCGCAAGCGTCGCAGAAAGGGCTGAATCCAAAAGACGCCTTCATCTGGTTCCGGCTTCCCAAAAAACGGAAACGGGAAGCGGCGAACGCTTATCAAGCGAACCGGAAAAAACAGGTGATGATGCGCAACTGAGCCGGCTTTTCTCCAGCACGGCCGCGCGGTACGGTTTTTCAGCTCTGGCGGCTTCCTACGGCGGTGCGCCGGCCAGGTTGGCCGATATTATCTGGAAGGAAGTCTGGCGGGGAAATCTTACCAATGACACTTTCGCATCCCTTCGCCATGGCATAGAAAACAATTTCAGGGTGAGCGACCCGGCTGCCGTGATGGCCCGATACAGCCGAAGACGCCATGGCGGAAAAAGGGCCGCCTTTTCCATGTGGAAGGGCTCGCTTCCGATGGCGGGAAATTGGATGCGCGTTGCGTGGCCCGAAACCGAGCAGGACCTTCTGGAGAAAGCCGAACGAGATAAGGAACGCGTACGGCTGCTCCTGGATCGATACGGCATATTGTTTCGCGAGCTGCTCCAAAACGAGCTGCCCGCTTTCAGTTGGAGAAATCTTTTCAGGACCCTGAGGCTGATGGAACTTTCGGGGGAAGTTCTAACCGGCTATTTCTTCGAAGGTGTGCCAGGGCCGCAGTTTATTTCTCATGAAGCCTTCCGCATGCTAAAAGGGAGATTCCCGGAGGATTCCGTTTACTGGATTTGTGCAACCGATCCCGCTTCCATTTGCGGCATAAAACTGGATGCTCTCAAAGGAAAGCTGCTTCGCAGGGTCGCAACCAGTCATCTTGTCTATCACGGAACGGAACTGGTCATGGAATCACGACGGAACGCAAAGGACCTGGTCATTCATGCGCCGCAAAACTCTTCTCACCTGCAATCCTATTTCGGATTGCTCCACCATCTGCTCACAAGAAGGTTCCAGCCGATGCGCCGGATCGTTATCGAAACAATCAACGGCGAGGACGCCTCCAAGAGTCCTTATGACGATGAACTTAGAACAGGCTTCGACCTCTCGGTTGAATTCAAGCACCTGGTTTTGTATCAGAAACATATGCATGCGCGAGGGGCGTAAGGGCAGTGAAGAGTGAACAGTGAGCTGTGAGGAGTGAGCAGGATATTTTTCTCATCACCCTTCACTCATCACTCTTCACTCTGTCACTGACAGGGGGCTTTTCGAGGCCTGTTCGCAGGTATGACAGAAAAGCGACGTCGATCTCCTGGTTGTCACCGACGACGATTTCACTCCACGGAATTTCGAGACAATTGTGATTCACAGGTTATGCTTCCTGCATTAGAATAGTTAAGGATGCAAGATCGCCTGTGTCGAGGAGGCAAACCAACGATGACGAAGATCATCGATCTCAACAAAGAGTCGCCGAATTTGGAAGGTTTATTGTCTATTGTGGCCCAAGGCACGGAAGTGGTGCTGACGGAGGGGGATATCCCCATAGCTCGCCTGGCGCCGGTCGCAAAGAGAGTGGCGGGTCTTCATCCCGGATCAATCCGGCCAAGCGAAGATTTTGACGAGCCACTTCCGGATGAATTCTGGACTGGAAATGCATGAAGCTTCTCATGGACACTTATGCTCTCATTTGTGGGATAGCGATCCTCTAAAGCTTTCGCCCCGGGCGCTGGCGGCTTGTCAGGATTCTGAAAATGAGGTGCTGTTCAGCGTGGCAAGTGTCTGGGAAATGCAGCTCAAGGTACAATTCGGGAAATTAAGGCTCAATTTGCCGTTGTCAGAACTGATTGATTCTCAGCAACGGATCAATAAGGTTGAGATTCTTCCTGTTAAGCTTGAGCACGCACTCGCGTTGGACAAATTACCAAATCACCATAAAGACCCGTTCGATCGGTTACTGGTTGCCCAAGCGCAGGTTGAACGAGCGGTTTTGGTCAGCAAGGATCAGATTTTTCTGAAATATCCGGTCGAACTCATCTGGTAGGTTATGTCTCAACGTCCTGCCGGCGTTTCTCCGGGGAAAGCTCTTCTATTAGATCGAAAGACGGAGAAACCACGTTGAAATGGCGCAACCACATGCTCATGGCGGGATCGTGCGCGGTCCTACTAAATATGCATCCCGTAGAGATCATTTACTGCATGGCGGCCGCAGCCCTGCCCGACCAATTGGAAGCGCCGGGCGGAGAGCGGATCACGGCCCACCGGACCCTGACTCATGAACTGCTCCTGTGGCTTGTCCCGCTTGTTTTTCTGAGGTTCTTTTCGAATCTCATTCCGGGATCGTCCGTATCGATGCTTGTAGATCGCATCCTCGTCCCCCTTCATTTCCGGCCATGGGTATTCTTCCTTCCCGGAGTGCTTCACCTGGCCGGGGATTTCCTCACGCCGGGAGGCATCCCGATAGCGGGCAGAAAAATCGGCCTCGGGCTTTTTCGCACAGGGCGGCCCGCGGAATATATCGTAACGGCGGTCTTCGTCCTGTGGGCTTTCGTTCATATGTTCCCGCGATTTCATATATGATCGAGAAAGAACAAGCCCGGGGCAACATATCGGAGCTATGAAAATTCACTTGCCTGCGGTGGCCGGCAAAGACTCGATCGCTGCCGCAATCTCGCGGCTCAGGGCCGCGACGCAGCGGCTCTCGGCCGAGGCGATTCCTTTGAATTCGCTACCGGCTTCGACCGGCTCGGTCACCTCGGAGCGTCTCATCACGAGCAGCTTCTTTCCGTTATGTTCCAAAACCTTCCAGCTCGCATCCAGGATGACTTTGCCGCCCGGAACCTTTTCGAGATGAATAATGTCGAGCGTAACCTGGTATCGAACGGGCACGGATTGAGGCCATGGGAAGACGCACACCTGCGCGCCGTAAAGCCGGGCCGAGAGGTCATCGGCAAGAACACGGGCCAGGTTTTTGCCCAGCGGCTCGGCCCACCTGTTGAACTCATCAAACTTGAGGGTGTCGGGTGAGGACCGCGTAACTATCTGCGGACGGTCCAGATATGCAGGGATATTGACTGGACCGACTGCGACGACCATGCCCTGCTCCGGTCCGGCAGCCTTTGGCTGCGGCACAGGGCCCTGCATCGATCGCAGGATATAATAATTTACGGGCGCCGACCGGGCGCAGCCGCCCAACGCCGCCAGCACGAAAACGACAGCAGCAAACCTGGAAACCCGAGCTTTAGCCATTTTCCCCTTTCTGTATCACGACAGCACATCATGTCCCTTCGGGACGCTTCAAAACCATGAAAAGCAACGGGGGACCGCGGTGGCCGATAACTCGGCGTCGGCGAGCCGTAGGTCGGGCTAAGCGAGCGGGTGGGCGGGCTGCAGACCCGTAGGTTGGGCTAAGAGTAGTGCAGCCCAACAAGAACTTTTTGGGAGAGATCCCCGCGATGCGTCATGGATTTAGACCACCCGCTGAAAAATTATGCGGGCGCAGTCTCATTGCGCCCGCATAAAGGATTTCCGTACGGACACCGGCTAGTTCTCAAGGGATTCGGCCTTCCGCTTCACTTCTTCGCGAACTCTTTCCGTAAACTCCTCCTCGTTCAGCTTTCCTTCCACATAATCGCTCCATACGAGGAATTTATCAAAGAAGAAAGTATGCAGTCCGGCGCTCTGGCTGAGGGACCTGAAAATCTCGTTTGCGCGCTTGGCCCTTTTGCGCCTTTGCTCCTCGTCCTTGTCCCGGACAAGATTTTCTCCCCTGGAGATCAAAGGTTTTCCAATTAGTTGAGAATACTGCTCGGCCCCTGCCCCAAAGCCGTTCGAGTCTGTGCCGGCCTGCATTCCCATTCCGTTATCTATAAAAGGAAACAACCCGGCGCCTGAGCTCGGGCAATCCTGAAATTTTGATTTAGTTAGGGCCATGGAAACCATCCTTTCTATGGGGCCTTCCTTAAGGGGCCCGTCCCATGCTGGCACTCGATGCCAAAGAGTGCTAGTAATGTAGGGCCGATGGTTTCCAATGTCAAGACGATTGCTTGCAAATCACCTACAGGTACAGTGAAAACTCGAGAGCCTTGCGCCTCCTTATCGCCTCGAGAAGACCCGTGGTTCCGGTCATCATATTGTCGCCCAGAGGGGCGCCGTAGACTATGGGGAGCTTTGAATTTTCAACCAGCCGCCGCTTCGGGCCTGTGGCCACTATGAGTTCGACCGCATCGAAGCCCAAGGCCTTCCTCACGTAAGCTCCATGGCCGCCTTCGGCCAGCACCCGCTTATGAACCAGCCTGCCTTCGGCAAGATCGACCAGGAGCGATTCCAGTTTTGCAAGGTTGAGGTCGCGTGTGTGGTATTCGACGATGCCCGCTATCTCGCCGCCCTCGATAGCTGCGCAGACGGTATGGGAAGTGGCGATATCGAGCACGATGAACCTTTTTTTGCCCCTCAACTGAAAATCCATGCACGCCCCGAGTATGGCCGCCATGCCGCTGTCCATCACATACACCTCCCGGCAGGGAAGGCCGGAAGCCGTGTCGGCGGCGGACTTCAACCGGTTCAAATAGGAAGGGACGTTTCTTCTTTCGTATAGCAGGGTCTCGGGCGATGGCTTCTGCTCCAGGGCCGCTTTCATGATTTCATGCCTGAAGTCCAGGTGCGATTTGCCCTCCGGAGAAACGCCGTGGTCCTGGGCGCACACGCCCACGACATCGAATTGGAAAGGAACGCCAAAACCGCTCACTATGCTCTCGAGACGCTCACGCGGCAAATCCGAAAGAAAAAGTCTCGCAAACTCTTTCGAACCGCCGCTCTTTTCCGCCTCCAGGTCGTCTACGATCGTAAGGCCGGCGCTTCGCAGACGCTCCGGGTTATGGCTGAGGGTCATGGCCGCCGAAGCCGAAACGATCACCCCGGCCTTTCGAGCATGCTGTGAGAGCACCTCCAGAAGAGAGCCTCCGCCCATTTCGACGCCCGTCACTAAAAGGTCCCCGGCCATATTTTGCGCCTGCTCGGCGACACAGAGCACCGGGGAGCGCACTACCGCCTTGTAATGCTGCCCGGCGTTCTCATCGTAAAAAAGAATATCCAATGTCCCGGCGCCTACGTCCAGGAGC
>JAJYTC010000090.1 GCA_021793275.1 Deltaproteobacteria bacterium
GATGAAATTAAAATTTTTGGAAGCGTAATCGATGTCGGCATCGATTACCGCGTCGTCCTTTATGGCAAAACGCTTGTCCTTGTACGTGCCGCAAAACGTGCACTTGTTGTGCGAGCATCCGAGAGTAACCTGGAGCAATATGCTGTCCGCTTCGCTGGGAGGGCGGATAATGAGGCCCTCGTAATGCATTCCGTCCATTTTCAATCTCCGCGTGAACTGTAATTTGGTTTAAAAGAATATAGCCTCATTGCTCAAAATGGAATACGATCTTTTTCGAAAAAAACGAAGCCTGCAGCCGAAAGGGGAAGGCGGGGGCCTTCCTGCTTTTTCTATTACCGGGGAAATCCGTAATGAATAAAATTCCTCTTTCCGTGGCGATCATCACAAAAGACGAAGAAATCGATTTGCCGGGCTGCCTGCAAAGTGTTTCGTTCGCAGCCGAAGTCGTGATCGTCGATTGCGGCAGTATTGACCGAACGGGAGAAATCGCAAGGCAATTTGGCGCACGCTTTTTCGTCGAAGCCTGGAAGGGTTATGGCCCTCAGAAAAACAGCGCCCTCGAGAAGTGCTCCTACGACTGGGTCCTGATAATGGATGCCGATGAACGCGTTCCTCAGGAGACAGCCTTGAAAATCGGGGAGCTGGTCAGTGGCGACGACAGCGCCGACGGCTATTCGTTCCGGCGAAAAAACCTGTTTCACGGCAAATGGATCAGCTCCACCGACTGGTGGCCGGACGAGGTTACCAGGCTCTTTAAAAAGAGCAGGAGCAGGTTCGAAGGGCTGACCCATGAAAGACTCGTCGTCGATGGCGTAACGAAAAGACTCAAATGCTGCATCGAACATTTCAGCTACAACTCCTACTCGGAACTTTTTAGAAAACTCGACGACTACTCAACCGAACAGGCCGCGCAGATGCTTGCCTCGGGTAGAAGGGCCGGACCGGCCGACGCTGTTTTTCGGGGCGCGTGGATGTTTTTCAGGAACTATTTTCTGAGGCTCGGGTTCACCGCCGGCTTCGACGGATTTGTAATATCGCTTTCGAAGGGACTGGGGACTTTTCTGAAATATGCAAAGCTGTATGAATTGAGCAGATTTGGCTCCAGGCAATGAATCCGGTTTCCAGAGGCCGGTTACGCCTGAGGGGGGTAGCGATCCCGGAAACCGTTCCTTATTGTATGTGCGTGGAGGAAGGAGCGGATGGCGGGGTTGCCTGCGACCTCGGCGGGCGTCCTGAGAAAGGAGAGGCGGATGGAATGGCGTGAAGTGGTCGAGCACCCGAGCTTGAGAGACCTGCCTTTCAAGATCGAGACGAATGAATGGGGAAAGATTATGATGACTCCTGCCACGTACGCGCATGGGTTGTATCAGGGACGCATAATCGGATGGTTCGAACGCCACGCGGAAGGGGGTAGACCCTCCGGGGAGTGTCCCATTCAAACTTCGAAGGGCGTCAAAGTCGCCGATGTCGCCTGGGCGAGCAGAGGATTTTTAAAAAAGCACGGAGTCAGCAATCTTCTACTTCCCGAATCACCCGAAATTGTGGTTGAAATAAAATCCCCATCGAATAGCGCGCCCGAGATGGAGGAAAAAAGACAGCTCTATTTCGAAGCCGGCGCGAAGGAATTTTGGTTTTGCGATGAACATGGAAACATCCGGTTTTTCGATCCTCGAGGGGAATTGGAAAGAAGCGGGCTTTTCGGCGAATTTCCCCGACACATTGATATCGAGAACGAATAGGGGCAAGAGTGCTAAGCGTGGGAAAGTAAAAACCCCCTGAGGCCCAAGGGCCGCAGAGGGTTTTGGAATTGCGAAAAGATCGAACCGGTGAGCCTGAGCAGGTCTCAGTCGACCTTCGGCCGGGGATAAAGCCCTGCGCGTTCCACGATTTCAGGCACCTTTTCTTCCCATTCGATGGCCATGATGTGGAAGCCTCGGACCCCGGGGCATTCCATGAGCTCCTGTATCTGTTCGACCGCCATGGTTATTCCTTCCTTGGCCACGTTCTCCTTGGGCACTCCCTGGAGCCGCTTGATGATATCGTCGGGAACGTCCATGCCAGGGACCTTGCTCTTCATGTATTTCGCCATACCCACCGATTTCATCGGCGTGATTCCGGCCAGGATCGAGACCTTTTCATTCAGTCCGTGGTCCACGACCTGTTGCATCCACAACTTGAATTTTTCCATGTTATAGATGCACTGAGTCTGGATGAACTGGGCGCCGGCAGCCACCTTCTTGGCGAGACGAAGGACACGGATTTCAAATGGGTCGGCAAAAGGGTTTTCAGCCGCCCCGATGAACATCTGAGGCCGCGCGTCCATCTCGAAGCCGCTCAGCAGCTTCCCTTCATCGCGCATAAGCTTGACTGTCTGGATCAATTGAGTCGAGTCCAGGTCGAAAACGTTGGCCGCATTGGGGTGGTCGCCGAATCTCTGATGGTCGCCCGTAAGGCAGAGCACGTTATTTATGCCGAAAGAACTCGCCCCGAGAATATCGCTCTGCAACCCGATGCGATTGCGGTCCCGGGTGGTCATCTGGAGCACGGGTTCAAACCCAAGCTGCTTTATACGTATACAGGAAGCCAGGCTGCACATGCGAACGACTGCCGTCTGGTTGTCCGTCACGTTTACCGCGTCGATATAGGGGCCGACCACGCGGGCCTTTTCGTCCACGAGCTCTCCCTTGGCGCTTCGAGGGGGTCCGCATTCGGAGGTTACGGCGAAGTGCCCGGCTGCCAAAATTTTTTCCAATTTACTGGGCGTCGTGGTGCTCATAACCGGGACTCCTCCTTCGTCATCTTGCGCGGACCGCCGTCTCTGCTGGTAAGCCAGTCTTTGGGGGGTGTGGGTTGCTCGAAACGCTTGAGTTCACCCAGTTCTTTCAGCCGCTCATAGATCAGTTGCCATCCGCAGGGAACTTCCTTGTCGATTTCGCATTTTCCATTGGAAGAGCCCCCGCACGGCCCATTGAGGAGCCGTTTGGAACATCTGGCCACCGGGCAGATGCCGCCGGTGCTGGCCAGGATGCATGCGCCGCATGCCTGGCATCGCTCACTCCAGACGCCTTTTTCATCCGTAACGCCTATGAAGCAGGTGTTTACGCCCGGGAAAATCCGCATCGTGTTGTACATCTCGGTCATGAACTGTACACCGGCGCCGCACGCGATGGACACAACCGCGTCGTAGTCGCCGATTCGGTCCTTGATTTCAGCGAGGTACTCTTTGTCGCACTGCCGGGTCAGACTGACTTCGCCCACCTCCATCTTTTTCTGCTGATTGGCGAAGTACATACGAAGGGCCGAGGCCAGAATTTCGACCTCCTTCAAACCGCCCGCCTCGCAAACTGCAACGCATCCATTGCAACCCGCCACGAGGACCTTGTCGAAATCCTTTATTTCCTGGATTATTTCCTCGATTGGCTTTGGTTTCGCCATTATCATGCGGCTTTCTCCTTTCTTTCGCCTTTGACTCTTATCGGGTTGGGGCCGAGCTTACGGACCTTCTCGGTCATCTCGCGGCAGATTTCGGCAAACCGTGGCCCTTCACCGGAGGACAAGTTGTACATGGCGACACGATCGGGCTCCAGTCCAATGGTTGCGAGCAGTTGCCTGACGTATTCGACCCGCTTTCTCGCTCTTATATTGCCCAATTGATATTTGCAGTCGCCTTCCATGCAGCCGGCGACGAAAACGCCGTCAGCCCCTTTCTCCAGTGCCCTCATAAGATGGATGACAGCCACCCTGCCGGTGCACGGTAATTTAACAATCCTTATATTACTCGGATACGTCAACCTCATCGAACCTGCCAGGTCCGCTGCAGCGTATGCTCACTGGGTGCAGCAGAAAGCAACTACAATCGGTTCAAAGTTTTCCATCGGATTACTCCTTGAAGAAAGGCATCGACATTTATCCGATCTGCTCGGCGGCAAAGCCGCGGAGCCGGATCGCTTTGGCTGGACATTTAAAAGCGCAGGTGCCGCTCCAGGCGCAAACCACCCCTCATGCGCGAACCTGCGCTGCAACTTTCCGACGATCTGCCCGAATAGCGCTAAAACGCTCCAAAGGTGCGCAATCGTACACGCCCATACCTCTCAGTCGATAAACCGGCGGGGGGGTTGGAGCCAAGCGAACTCAGCAGAAAAAAATACGTGAGGACAGCTCCTATGAATCTCCCTTAACGGTTGTTAAATATAGTTCAAATCGATTGTTTCGAAAAGAAGAAAAAGTATGGCGCGTTGAAATAATGGCAATCGGGATTTCTTTGCGGAATACGCTTCGGATTTTTGCCTCCTGTCTTGACAGAGAGGCTCCGAGATGGGAAAAGTAGCGTGCATTTACGAGGAAGCGGGGAGTCATGCGCCGAGTGCAAAACTCCCTTCGGTTTTTGCTTCCGATTTTACACAGAGGATAGCGATATGAATGAGCCTGTTCGATTCGTCGGGGCAGGTCCCGGCGACCCCGAACTCATCACGGTGAAGGGGATGCGGGTGCTCGCCGAGGCTGACCGCGTCGTCTACGCCGGTTCTTTGGTTCCGAAAACTTTGCTGCAATATTGCAGAAAGGATGTCAAAGCGTTCGACAGCGCTTCCCTTACGCTTGCAGAGACTCATGCGCTCATGAAGGAAGGGTACGAAGCGGGGGAAAAGGTGGTTCGACTCCATACGGGAGACCCGGGCCTTTATGGCGCGCTCCAGGAACAAATGGCTCTCCTTGACCGCGATAATATTGCCTATGCAGTGATTCCGGGAGTTACCGCGGCATTTGCCGCCGCTGCCGCCATGAACAGGGTGCTCACAGTCCCGGAGACGTCCCAAACCGTTATCCTGACGCGGCTTGGCGCCAGGACGCCTGTTCCCGGAAAGGAAAATCTGGCCGACCTTGCCTCTCACCGCGCCACCATGCTCATATACTTGAGCGTTCAGCACATCGAAGAGGTTGTCGGTCAACTGCGCGTGCATTATCCGGCGGACACCCCCGTCATAGTGGCTTACCGGGTGGGCTGGCCGGAACAGAAATTCCTGCAGGGCACGCTGGACAACATTGCCGCCCTGGTGCACTCGGAGCAAATCGAGCGCCAGGCGATCATACTCGTAGGCGAGGTGTTTGGAGAAAAGGCGCCGGAGGGCGAGGGGATCAAAAGGTCCAAGCTTTATGACGAATCCTTCAGTCATCAGTTCCGGGATGCCGAAAAAACCGGGTAGAGGTAGAACGGCGATTTTCGCCCTGACCCGAAAGGGGGCTGAACTGGCCGGCAGGCTGGTCTCGCAGATGCCGGGAAGCGCCTGTTTTTGCAACGATCGCTATGTACTGCCGGGGATGATCCCTTTCGGGCGTCTGTCGGATGTCTTCGGGTCTGCATGGCTCGATCATGACGAGATCGTCTGCATAATGAGTTGCGGCATAGCGGTCCGAATGGTGGCGCCCATGCTTGAACACAAGACCAGGGACCCGGCGGTTGTGGTCGTTGACCAGAACGGGGCCTTTGCCGTAAGCCTGCTTTCCGGTCATATAGGCGGCGCCAACGAACTGGCCCGAAAGGTCGCCGCTCTCACAGGCGGCACGGCCGTCATCACCACGGCCTCGGATATCCAGGACAAGCCCGCTATAGACCTTGCGGCGAAAAGCGCCGGGCTGCGGATCGAAAACATCGCGATGGCGAGCAGAATCCAGGCGGCCATCCTGGACGAAGAACCCCTGTGGATATTCGATCCGGAAGGGCTTCTACTGAGATATCTTCCGGTGGACCACGGTTTTCATGTGGTCGGCGGAGCAGAAGAGTGCGAGAAGTTTTATGGAACTCCGGGTATATGGGTGTCCGAATCGATAGCCCCCAAAGGAGTGGAATGCCTCGAAGCCCGGCCGCAAAACCTGGTGATCGGAGTCGGCTGCAACAGGGGGACGAGTTCGGAGGAAATAGTCGGATTCATTAAAGAAAAACTTATGGAAAGCGGGCTTTCGCCCCTTTCTATCAGGAATTTCGCAAGCCTGGACATCAAGGCCGACGAACTCGGGCTTTTGGATGCGGCCAAAGTGTTCGACAGGCCGATTTATTTTTGCGCCCGCCGGGATATTGAGGATATTTTGGTTCCCAATCCGTCGAAAACGGTTGCCCGGCATACAGGAGTTGAAAGCGTATGCGAAGCGAGCGCTCTTTGGAGTGCGGGGACGCGGCAGTTGCTTGCGCCCAAAAGGAAAGGCGGGAACTGCACTCTGGCGGTTGCCAGGGTAAGCTCTCGATAATCGGTCTTGGTCCGGGACTGCGGTCTTATATGGCCGCAGAAGCGCTCGAAGCTCTCGAAGCGGCTGAAGTTGCGCTGGGCTATAAGACCTACCTCGATCTGGTCGAAGACCTGCTGCGCGATAAAACCGTTGTTTCCAGCGGAATGCGAAAGGAGGTCGAGCGCTGCCAGGCGGCGATTGAATATGCTTTGGCAGGCAGAAACGTCGCTTTGATCTCCAGCGGTGATGCCGGTATTTACGGAATGGCCGGGCTCGTTTTGGATATCTGCAGGGAAAGAGGGGTCGATGTTCTGGAGTGGGAGACTGCCTCGGGCGACGGGCTTAAGCCCTGCCTCAAAGAGGACCCGAAGAGGCCTCGCAGCTTTTTTCTGCGTGTAATTCCGGGGATTCCCGCCTTCAACGCCGCGGCTTCCCTGCTCGGCGCGCCCCTCATGCACGACTTTGCCGCGGTCAGCCTGAGCGATCATCTGACTCCATGGGAAGTCATCGAAAAAAGGCTCAACGCGGTTGCCGAGGCCGATTTCGTCCTGGCGCTCTATAACCCCCGAAGCAAGAGCAGGCCGGATTTGCTTGAAAAGGCCAGGCAGATTCTTCTGCGGCGCCGCTCGGCGGAAACTCCGGCCGGGATCGTGCGCAGGGCAATGCGCGAAGGGCAGTGGAGATGTGTGACTACCCTGGGCGATTTGCCCGTGGACGAAGTGGACATGCAGTCGGTGATAATCGTGGGAAACAGCCGGACCTATGTCTGGAAAGGCTGGATGGTTACGCCCAGGGGATATCTGGATAAATATTCCATACCGGGGGGCACGTCGTAAGTAACCATGGAGTCCGAGGCGACGATAGCCTCTATTCCTACTGGAACAACGTGTGAGGATTCGGAGTGGCTGTGGGTAAATATCCTCACGTCTTCGGCGCCTAAAGGGTCGCCGGATCTGCCTGGAGGGCTTCTTTCAAGGCAACGAGTATTTTTTCGATTCGCTCCGGGTTGAGTCCAAGGGCCTTAATGCTTTTCACGCGGTCAATGTCCAGGTCGGGTTTTCTTGTGGGACCCACTTCCAGCTTGTGGCAGATGGAATTGGCCGCGTTCACTATGTGAGCGAGTGCGGCGGAGGAGCGCGCCAGTTCCGGCTGATGGTGATTGGCTATGGCCTCTTCTATACCGCTTGTGAAACGCCATTTGTTCGCTATCGCCCCGCCGACCCGGGCATGAGTGAAGCCGAACCTGCGTTTTTCTGCGTTGAAGAAGTCCAGACCCTCGTTATAGACACTTTCCATAATTTTGAGCATTGCCTCGGGATCGTGCAAGAAGAGCGCTGTTTTCCCGACGTCGTGCATGAGTCCGGCGAGGTAGGCTTCATCCTTTTGCGGGTAACGGACCTCGTCTGCGATTTTTCTGGCCGCCAGTCCGCAGCCTACCGAATGCTCCCACAGGAGCTTTTCAGCCAGGCCCACTTTGGAATACATGCTTTTGAGGACTGCGGTCATAATGAGAGACCTGATGGCTTCAAATCCCATGAACATGACTGCGTCATTCAAGGTCGCTATGGAGCGCGAAGCGCCGTAGAAAGGCGAATTTGCCACTTTGAGGACCATAGCGGCAAGGGCCTGGTCTTTTGTGATCAGCTGGTTGATTTCCTTGGGAGTCGAATCGTCGTCGGAGAGTTTCTCCAGTACCTGCGCGGCAATATGGGGCATTGCGGGAAGGTCTCCTATCACTTCGGCGATCCTGACCGCTGAAGACGCCCCGGTTTCGGTCGGTGTCATCTTTTCACCCCTGGATTATTATAAAGTTAAATTATATTTTTACTTCAACCTTCTTTTCGGGTTCCGGACTCCGGCGAAACGGTGACGAATGAATTTGCCGTTTGCGAGTTAGCCGGCCCCTGAGCGGCAGCAGCCTGCACCTGCAGTTTCTCTATGCGCTCGCGTTTAAGCTGGCGGCGGGTTTGAAAATGGAATTTGAGCAGGATCGAGAGGCCTATAAAAAATCCCACCAGAAGCGAGATCAGGACGAGCAGATAGAGTTTGACACCAAAGGCCTTCTTTACCAGGTAGAGATTATACTTCAGACTGATGGACTGTTTCAGAATTTCCAGGTTTTGAAAAACGAAAATTCCGATCAGGCAAAGGATTATCAGGGTTGTGATCAGCTTAAACAGTCTCATCAGCGCGCTCCTTCCTGAAAGCGGGGTAGAAGTTTTAAGTACGACTGCTGTATATGTTCGGGAACGCTGCGAATATCGGCAAGGGCGGCCATGAAGTTCGTATCTCCGCGCCACCTGGGCACGATGTGAAAATGAAGATGCTCCTCGTAGCCCGCTCCGGCTTCCCGTCCGATGTTCAGGCCGATATTGAATCCGTCCGGGCGCATAACTTCTCGCAGTATGCGCGTGGACTTTTTCACCAGGGCCATAAGGTTGCGCTCTTCATCCGCCGTCAATTCCTGGATGTCCGACACATGACGCACGGGAGACACCAGCAGATGCCCGTTGTTATAGGGAAACCTGTTCATCATCACCGTTACCAGGTCGTCCCTGTAGAGGATTAGACGCTCTTCATCGGACTGACCGTGATATTCCGAGCAAAAAATGCACCCGGGCGGCTTCTTGCCCAGGATGTACTCAACGCGCCATGGCGCCCAAAGATTGCGCACCTCTTACCCGCTCCTTTATCTTTTCAGTCTTGGGGGTCCCTAGACCTCGATTATTTCGCCTTCGATTCTGTCCTTAATCTTCAATAACCCGATTGACTTGCGGGCGTTTCCACGCCCGAGAAAAACGGAGCCGGGATTAAACCAGAGAATTCCGTTTTCCCGCGCAATCAGCGGTTGATGAGTATGACCGAAAAGAACTGCATCGACGCCGCTGAACTGCTCCCCGATCCTTTGACGAATCCCGTCGCGGGCTCCCCATCCGTGTGTTAACGCGAGGCGAAAGGGGCCGGCCTTGACTACATTTCGTGCCGGGAGCCTCTGTTTGATCGAATGATCATCCATATTTCCGGCCACGGCTTCAAGTGGATAGCGCTCCAGGTAGTTCAAGATTCCGACTTTGTCCCAGTCCCCCAGGTGAATCACCATATCCGCGTCTTCGCAGAATCGGGAACAAATGGATATGAATTCGTCGGTTGGCCTGTCGAGGTGAGTGTCTGACATCACCACTATTTTTATCTCGTCCGGCATCTCATCCTCGATGCTCATGGGCAAAGCCATGGTATAGTTCCAAAAAGCGCAATATACCAACCGAGGCTCAAAAAACAAGCACTTTCAATATCGATGTCAAGAATGGCCGGGGAATATAACTCTGTATGCGGAGTTCTAAACCGGCGCCAGTTCAACATTGCCCCATATCCCGATTTTGTCCTTGATCACGATCAGGACCGCTTCGACTGAGGGGATGGCGGGGGCAAGGGCAAGGGCCTTGTCTATATCCGCCCTGGTTTGGACCATGTTGCCGAGGCGGGTGGCGGCGGCATCGGCAAGGGCGGCGTTGCGCGAAATGACGGTCACGGCATCCGCTTTGCCAAAGCTCAAAGATGGGCCGACAGTTGCAGATGAAGTGCAAACGCCCAGCGGGAACCGCTCGGGGCCGAGCTTGATGGCGATCCTGCCGGTGAAGGGGGAGTTGGGGCCCGCGAAAATGCCTACTGTGGTCTCCTCATGCATGTTGAGATAGCAGTCGCCGCCGTTTTCAACGATCACGGAATCGCAAAACCGCTCGAGAAAAACTCCGACCGCCTCTGCTATGGCGCCGGCAACACTCGCCATGGGCCCGACTTCGGCCAGGTTTGCCGCATCGAGCATGCGTCGCGCAAGCGGCGGGGCAAAGGGGTCGTCGGGCAGCGGTGCGAGCGAGCGCAGGAAATCCTGGTTCGAGGCGATGTATCGCTCCAGTTGAAGACGGCAGCTCAGGACCGCCTCCATCGCTTCTTTTTCCAGGTTCATCCGCGCTCGGACCCAGAGGTCGGTTTCCCTGTATTTCACCCGGAAGCTTTTCCAGCCTTCGGGCTTTCGATGCCGGTACCGGTAGAACCGGTGGGTTTCGCTGTACTTGCCTACTCCCATTCAATCGTACTCGGCGGCTTTGATGAAATGTCGTAGACCACGCGATTTACGCCTTTTACTTCATTAATTATCCGGTTTGAAATCCGCGCCAGCACATCGTAGGGAAGTCTTGCCCAGTCGGCGGTCATGGCGTCCACGCTTTCAACCGCCCGCAGGGCGATTACCTGGTCGTAGGTGCGCTCATCGCCCATGACTCCTACGGATCTTACCGGGAGCAGCACGGCGAAGGCCTGCCATACATGCTCGTACCAGCCGGAGGCCTCGATCTCCTCCTGTATCACCGCATCGGCCTCGCGCAGAATATCGAGATTTTCGGCGCTCAACTCCCCGATCATCCTGATAGCCAGGCCGGGGCCGGGGAAAGGATGCCGCATGATGATCCTTTCGGGAAGCCCGAGTTCCCTTCCAACCAGCCGCACTTCGTCCTTGAAAAGCTCCCGAAGCGGTTCTATGAGTTCGAGCTTCATCCTCTCGGGCAGGCCCCCGACATTGTGATGGGTCTTTATGGTGGCCGAAGGTCCCTTGAATGAGACGGATTCGATCACGTCGGGGTAAAGCGTGCCCTGGGCGAGCCAGCGTGCGCCGCTGATCTTCGCGGCCTCCCGCTCGAAAACCTCGATGAAGAGATTACCGATTATCTTGCGCTTGCGCTCGGGGTCCGAAACGCCACGCAAGCGGTCTAGAAACTCGGCCGAGGCATCGACGTAAAGCAGGTTCATTTCGAAATGATCGCGGAATACCCTCTGAACGGTTTCGGCTTCGCCTTTTCGAAGCAGCCCGTTGTTTACGAAAATGCAATGAAGCCGCTCGCCTATGGCCTTGTGGAGAAGGACCGCAACAACAGAGGAGTCCACGCCGCCGCTAAGGGCGCAAATTACCCGGCCGTCGCCCACTTTTTTGCGAATCGAATCGATCTCCGATTCAACGAAGGATTTCATCGTCCAGGCAGGACGACATCGGCACACACGAAACAGAAAATTCTCCAGTATGTCTTTTCCGCAAGGCGTGTGCGCGACTTCCGGATGAAACTGCACCCCATAGATATTGCGCTTGGGGTCGCCCATGGCTGCAGCCGGGGAATTGTCGCTGTGGGCCATTACCACGAAATCGGGCGGAAGCTCCAGAATGCGGTCTCCGTGACTCATCCAGACCCTGGAGCCATCTTTTTCGATGTCGTTGAAAATATCTCCTGCCAGGTCGATGTCTATCGCAGCGGGGCCGTATTCGCGTCGTAACGCCTTTTCCACCGCCCCTCCCATCTGGTGGGCAATAAGTTGCATGCCGTAGCAGATGCCAAGAATCGGGAGTCCAAGCCTGAAGATTTCAGGATCGGACTGCGGAGAGGTTTCGTCGTGTACGCTCGATGGGCCTCCCGAAAGGATTATGCCCTTGGGCTGGAAGGCTTTGATCTGCGCGAGGGGCATACTGAAGGGATGTATTTCACAGTAGACGTGACTTTCCCTCACCCTGCGAGCGATCAACTGGGTGGTCTGCGAGCCGAAATCAAGTATCAGCACCCGTTCCTGGTGCAAATTGTCGAACATGTTTTATCCGTTTCCTGCGGGTCTTATTTTAAATCCACCTGGTAATTGGGCGCTTCCTTGGTGATGATTACGTCATGCACATGGCTCTCACGGAGTCCTGCGCTGGTAATTCGAACCATTTTCGATTTTACTCGAAGCTCGCCCAGCGTGGCGCATCCGAGATAGCCCATTCCGGCGCGCAACCCTCCGATAAGTTGATGCAGTATATCGGTAATCTGCCCGCGGTAAGGCACCCTGCCTTCAATTCCTTCCGGTACGAGTTTCTTGGGTTCGAATACGTCATCCTGGAAATAGCGGTCCTTGCTTCCTTCGCGCATCGCGCCAAGAGAGCCCATCCCGCGATAAACCTTGTAGCTGCGGCCCTGGTATAGAATGGTTTCTCCGGGACTTTCGTCGGTACCGGCAAACAGGCTTCCGATCATCACGCAGTCGGCGCCGGCGGCCAGGGCTTTGACAATGTCTCCGCTGTACTTGATCCCGCCGTCGGCAACGATCGGTATGCCGTTCGCGCGGGCCACCCGCGCACACTCCATAATGGCGCTCACCTGCGGAACGCCCACTCCGGCCACTATTCTCGTCGTGCAGATCGATCCGGGGCCAACGCCGATCTTTACCCCGTCGACCCCGGCTTTGATGAGGGCTAGGGCGCCTTCGGCCGTTGCCACATTGCCGGCTATCACCTGGAGGTCCGCAAATTCAGCCTTGATTGCCTTTACCGCGTCGATGACGTTTCGTGAATGCCCGTGAGCACTGTCTACGACGATTATGTCCGCACCCGCGGTGCGTAAAGCCGCGGCCCTTGGCAGCATATCCCTGCCGATACCGACGCCGGCGCCGCAGCGAAGCCTGCCGAAAAGGTCTTTGCAGGCGTTGGGGTACTTCTTTATCTTCATTATATCCTTTATGGTGATGAGGCCCTTGAGGCGGCCCGCCTCATCGACCACCAGCAGTTTCTCGATCCGGTTTTTCTGCAGCAGCCTTTTGGAATCCTCAAGCGATATGCCCAGAGGGGCGGTGACCAGATTGTCCTTGGTCATTATGTCGGCGACCTTTATCGTCTTGTCGGTTTCAAACCGGAGGTCCCTGTTGGTTATGATTCCGACCAACTGATCACCTCTGACCACCGGTACGCCCGAAATACGGTATCTGGACATGAGCTCGAAAACATCGCCGATCTGCTGGTCCGGGTCTACGGTTACCGGATCGACAATCATGCCGCTCTCGGATTTTTTGACCTTGTTAACCTCCTGCGCCTGGGCCTCGACGCTCATATTGCGATGAATTATGCCTATTCCGCCTTCACGAGCCATGCTGATCGCCGTATCGGCTTCGGTCACCGTGTCCATAGCGGCGCTCACCAGAGGAATCTGCATCTTGATTTCCCTGGTCAGCATGGTCTCGACGTCGGTTTCTACGGGCAGCACCTCGGAATAGTTGGGAACAAGGGAAATGTCGTCGAACGTCAAAGCTTCGGGTATCTCAACAGCAGTCTTAGGTTCCATCAATTTTCTCCGAGTCTTGATTTGAGCGATTAAACCACCTTAGACAGGGCCTTTATCTCTTCGAGAGCCGCCATGTCAAGTCCGTTCTTGGACCGGAGGCAGCTCCGGCCGGTAATCCCGATTCGCGCTCGGCCAACTCGACTACCAGCCCCTCGAGAAGGCCGGCATCGGAAACGATGAAGGAGTCACTTCCGAAACAGGAGAGGATTTGTGAGACTATAACGGTCCCTCCAAGGATTATGTCTTCACGTCCGGGCTCCAGCCCGGCGATCATGCGCCGCTCGGCCACAGGCATCAGCGCCAGAGACCCGATCGTGCTGGAAAGCCAGTCCAGAGTGAGGACTACCCCGTTTACCAGGTAAGGGTCATAGCGCTTGAGCGCAAGTTTCATCGCCGCCAGGGTGGTGGCCGTTCCGGCGGTCCCCGCGAGCAGAAGCCCTTGTGAAGGTATTATTGTACCCGTTTTGTGCGAACTTTCATACAATTGCACTTTTGCCGAATCGATTTGCCTGCGGGCTTCGATCGCCGCCCGATTGACGGCTTCGATGCCCGGAGGATCGTCTCGAAGATATGCTTCACTCAGCGTGGCCGCTCCGAGGGGCCGGCTCGCGCATGCGACAAAATCTCCCGTTCCCGGCATAACGAATTCGGTGCTTCCCCCGCCCACATCGAACATGAGCGGCTCCTTGCCGTCCGGGCGGATTGCGCTCAGGATGCCCTTTGCGGAAAGCGTCGCCTCTGTTTCCTCCGATAAAACCCTGCACTCGATGCCTGTCTCGGCGCCAATGCGCTCGAGCACTTCAGCCGAGTTTTCCGCCCGCCTGACTACTCCGGTCGCTCCGCAGGAGATTTTTTCCACCTCGAACCCACGCAGGATGCCCACGTATTCTTTCAATGCCTCGATGTTCCTGCGCTGAGCTTCCTGGGTGATCGCGCCCGCGCGCTGGAAACCTTCGGCGAGTCGTGTTATTCTTCTTTCGGCGCGAAGCGTAATAAGCTCAGTGCCCAATTTTTGGGCAATCAACAGGCGCGTGGTGTGAGAGCCGATATCCAGACCGGCGAAACACTTTCCCGAAACTGAATTGCCCACAATGCCTTTCCTCACTTGACAGCGGCTTTCGGTTGCCATTATTTTCGATCAGTTTGAATCAGGAGACGATTGCGAATGATCCTGGAGATAAATCCAAACCACCCTGAGCCTCGAAAAATCAAAAAAATCGTCGAGGTGCTCGAATCCGGCGGAATAATCGCCTACCCAACCGACACCTATTACGGCATTGGTTGTGACCTGTTCAACAAAGCCTCCATCGAAAAGATCTACCTTCTCAAGCGCCGTTCGAAGCAGCAGCCTTTCAGTTTCATTTGCAGCGACCTCAAGAACCTGAGCGAATACGCCCAAGTCACCAATTACGTCTATAAAAACATGAAGCGGCTTTTGCCCGGGCCTTACACGTTCGTATTGGAAGGCTCCCGCATGGTGCCCCGCATAATGCTGACCAAAAGGCAGACCGTGGGTATCCGTGTGCCCGACCACCCCATATGCCTGGCAATTGTCCAGGCGCTCGGGCACCCGATAATCAGTACGAGCGCCACCGACCCGGAAACAAGCGACGTTTTGTCTACACCGCGGGAAATTCAAGACAAAATCGGCTATGCCATAGATCTCATCGTGGATGGGGGTATCGTTCCCGGTGTGCCTTCCAGCGTCATTTCACTCGTCAACGATACGCCGGAAATCCTGCGGGAAGGCGCCGGCGATGTTTCGCCCTTCAGAACATAAACGCTACGGACCAAAGCCCTGAAGTTTATACATAAGGCAGGCGGAAGAGTCGGCCAGGAAATCGTTTAATCTCGCGCTTGCCTGGCTGCCGATCAAAAAATTCAAAAGCGAAGATTTGCCCGTCTCGGCTTTTTGCACTTTGGGCTCGCCCTTGATGCCTCCGAGTCGTCCTGCTTCCAAAACGGCATCCTGGTAATTGCCGAGCTGGTCGATAAGTTTGAGCTTGAGCGCATCCGAGCCCAGGATTACCCTGCCGTCTGCGATGTTGCGCACATCGGCTACAGGCAAATGTCTGGCGCTGGCAACAGCCTGCACGAACTGATTGTAGGCGGTGTCAATCGTTGACTGGATCAGTGCTTTTTCTGCCGGGGTCATTTTACGGTCGGGATCGCCGATGTCTTTGAATGGCCCGCTTTTGATCGTTACCGTCTTGTAACCGATCTTGTCGAAAAGGCCCTGCAAGTTGGGCAGGTGGATTATTACGCCTATGCTGCCGGTGATCGTTCCGGGGTCGGCGACGATGCGGGTTGCGGCCGATGCGATATAGTAGGCGCCGGAGGCCGCAACAGTTCCCATCGACACCACCACCGGCTTTACCTTAATGACGCGCCGGATCTCAGTGTAAATCTCCTGGGCTGGTGCTACGACGCCTCCCGGGGAGTTGACTCTGAGTAAAATTGCCTTGATGTAGGAATCTTTTCTGAACTTCTCCAGCTGCTTCAAAACAGGCCGGGCGCGCAGAATCGTCCCCGTGATGTCGATTTCGCCCACGCGGCTGCCTTTGAAGAGATCCGAGCTCGAAAAGAGCAAGGCGATCGCTATTGTCAACACAACACCGATCACCACTCCAATTAGGCAGCCGCGTAGTTTCATCGCGTGATCTTCGATCCCGGATAAGGCGATCAGTTCTTATCCGTGTTGGCAGCGCTATTGGCCGCACTCTGCGCCTTGGCCTCAAGCTCTTCTTTGAGCAATTCGCCAAGATTGGACGTAGCGGCCCTGCTGGTGTTTATGTATTCGTCGTAATTCGACCGATCATCCTGTTCTTCGGCCTTTTTGACCGAAAGGCCGATCTTCCTGTCTTTGGAAGAAATGTTGATCACCTTGGCTGTTATGGTGTCGCCGGGTTTAAACTGCCCAACGGGAGACTTGACCTTCTCCTTGCTGATTTCGGAGACATGAACGAGGCCTTCGATTCCTTCCTCGAGTTCGACAAAAAGGCCGAAATCGGTGACGTTGGTTATCGGACCCGTCACGACGCTGCCGATCGGGTAGCGGTAGGGTATACTTTCCCAGGGATCGGATTCAAGCTGCTTGATGCCCAGCGAGAATCGCTCGTTATCCTTATCGATGTTGAGCACGATTGCCTGGACTTCCTGGTTCTTTCGGAAAATCTCGGAGGGATGCTTGACGCGCTTGGTCCAGGAAATGTCCGAAATATGAACCAGACCGTCAATGCCTTCATCGATCCCGATGAAGATACCGAAATCGGTTATATTCTTTATCTTACCGGCAATAGTGGTGCCAACCGGGTATTTCTGCGCGATAACGTCCCACGGGTTGGATTCGAGCTGCTTCATGCCAAGCGAGATGCGCTTGCTCTCCGGGTTGATGCTGAGCACCACCGCCTCGACCTCGTCGCCAACCGAGAGGAACTTGGAAGGATGTCGCACCTTCTTGGTCCAGGACATCTCGGAGACATGAATCAAGCCTTCCACGCCTTCTTCGATCTCGATGAATGCGCCGTAATCGGTGAGGCTCACTACCTTGCCCTGCACTTTGGCGCCAACGGGGTATTTGCCCTCCGCCCTTGTCCAGGGATCGCTCACCAGTTGCTTCAGGCCGAGGGAAACCCGTTCGGTTTCGCGGTCGAAGCTGAGGACCTTGACTTGTATCTTGTCGCCGATCTGGAACATTTCGGAAGGGTGTCCGACTCGTCCCCAACTCATGTCGGTTATGTGCAGAAGACCGTCGATTCCTCCCAGATCCACGAATACGCCGTAGTCGGTGATGTTCTTTACGATGCCCTCAACCACCTTGTTGTCTTCGAGTGCGGACAGCGTGGTGGATTTCATCTGCTCGCGCTCTTTTTCCAGGAGCGCTCGGCGCGAAAGAACGACGTTTCTTCTCTTCTTGTTATATTTAAGGACCTTGAAGGCGAAAATATGCCCGATAAGAGATTCGAGGTTTCTGACCGGCCGCAGATCAACCTGGGAGCCGGGCAGGAATGCCTGAACCCCGATATCGACGGCGAGACCCCCCTTGACCTTTGCTGTGACCTTCCCCTCGATAATGCCGTCATCGCTGTAGATGCGGCTTATGTCGTCCCAGACCTTTATCTTGGCGGCCTTTTCCTTGGAAAGGTGAATAGAGCCGTCATCATCGTCATGGAACTCGAGCAAAACGTCGATTTCATCCCCTATAACGGCCTTGACCTTACCCGTTTCATCCCTGAATTCGTAGATGGGGATCTGACCTTCCGATTTGTACCCGATGTCAACCATGACGAAATCATCGCTGACCTGAACGATTCGTCCGCGGACTACCTCGCCCTCCTGGAAATTTCGGAAGCTTTGCTCGTAGAGGTCGTGCATGGAATCCATCTCTTCGTCGGCGTCGTGTTCGCCCGCAGAAAAAACAGAATCCGGTTCAAGGTTTTGTTTTTCGTTTTCATCTTTTACGGTCATCGATCCTATCTTGCCCCCTTACCTGATTTTTGGCGTTTCGCCTAAACATTGAACTCTATCAAACAGCGTTCTAATAAGCAATCTTAAAGTTCTAAAGCAGCCTCAACAACGGGTTTGAATCAGATTTTCGGCCTTTTCGCCCAGCAGATCGACCACTTGATCAACCGAAAGGGCTGAGGTGTCAACCAAAACCGCGCCCTGCGCCGGTCGCATGGGAGAATGGTCGCGCTTGGAATCAGCCTCGTCGCGCTCGCGTATGAGCACCTCGATTTGTTCCAAAGACAGATCGG
>JAJYTC010000091.1 GCA_021793275.1 Deltaproteobacteria bacterium
AGCCATAAGGAAAATCCTTTCAACTCACCAAAAGGCCTTCATGGAAAGGCTGAATCACGTGGCCGGCAGAGTCGAAATGGGCCTCCGTGTGACCTGGGATGTGCCTAATATCTTTGAGTACTTCGTTCTCACGCACCCTGAGCTGCGGGCCGCGCGGGATCACTACCTCGGCAGTCACCAAGAACCGTCCCAGGAAGACAAGATCGAAGTGGGCAGGATGTTTGATCGTATCCTCAATGAGGATCGCGAAGCATATGCCGAGAAAGTGGAGGACGTTCTCATGCGGTGCTGCATTGAAATCAAGCGTAACGCACCGCGAAATGAGCGGGAAGTGATCAACCTGGCCTGCCTTTTAGATCGTGACGGCCAGGGGGAATTTGAGAAAGGGATCTTTGAGGCGGCTCGCCTCTTCGATAACAATTTTGCATTTGATTACAACGGCCCCTGGGCGCCTCATAATTTCGTCGAGGTTGCCCTCAACCTCCAGTCTTGATGATTGGGAACGGAGTTAAGCCTTGCTGATCCTCGATGATATCCTGTTTTTCCCTGTTACCGGCATTCTCTGGACCTTTCGTGAATTGCACAATGCGGTGATGCAGGAACTGGATTCGGAGGCGGACTCTATCACCGCGCAGTTGAGCGAACTCTACATGATGCTGGAAACAGGCGAAATTACCCAAGGGGAATTCGATGAGAAGGAAAAAAAACTTCTCGACCGCCTGGATGAGATACAGGAAGGCCATAGCAGTTTCTGAGGGCAAGGATGAATCAAGGTGAGCGTCCCTTCATTTTTAAGCGAACGATTTCTGCGCCTGCTGATGTTCGGCGGCAAGGGCGGAGTGGGCAAAACCACCTGCGCCGCGTCCGCAGCGACTTATCTTGCCCTTAATCGCCCGCAAGAGTCATTCCTTCTCGTGTCCACAGACCCCGCCCATTCCCTTGTTGACAGTATTGCAGGCTCCCGCTCGCCGACAAACCTCAAAATTGTTGAACTCAATGCTCAGGAGGCCCTCAGGGTCTTCAAAAAAGAGCATGATCAGCATCTGAGAGAAGTTGCCGAACGCGGGACCTTTCTCGATCACGAAGACCTCAACAAACTTCTGCAACTTTCCTTGCCTGGCCTTGACGAACTCATGGGCTTTTTAGAGATCTCCAAATGGGTGCAAAACCAGGACTATGGGTGTGTCGTGGTCGATACCGCCCCCACAGGACACACCCTTAGACTGTTGGCCACCCCCGAGCTGATCAAAAAATGGCTGCAGGCGCTGGATACACTGCTGGCAAAGCATCGCTATATGAAGGTGGTCTTCCGGGGGTCCTACCAACGGGATCACCTGGATCATTTCATCCAGGAACTATCTGAAATGGTTCACCAGATGCAGAGTCTCATGCAGGAAGTCAACCGTTGCCGGTTCATTCCCGTGATGTTTGCGGAGGACCTTTCCATAGGAGAGACCACATCCTTGCTTCAGTTCCTGCAGAACCACCGGATACCCGTAGCCGATATCCTGGTCAATCGCCTGGTCCCGGACAACAACTGTCTTGTCTGCGGAGAAACCGCCTATTGCCAGAGGACAACCCTGAAGTCCCTTCGGGAAAACATAATCTTTGCGGGTCATGCCATCTGGGGAATACCGCTCTATCCCGGCGAAGTACGCGGGATAGATAGTCTCACCGTCTTTTGGGATGGAGTAATGAGGCTGACTCGTATTTCCTTGAGTTGTTCCTGCGGGGGAACGGTGAGGTTGCAGCCCAGGGTCGAGAATCCCTCCGGCTATCCGTTCGACCAGCTAAAATTGATGTTTTTCGCGGGCAAAGGTGGAGTGGGCAAGACCACCCTGGCCTGTGCCACCGCTCTGCATCTGGCCAGGAAAGATTCAGGAAGGGAAATCTTACTTTTCTCTGTCGATCCGGCACACTCTCTTTCCGCGCGCCTTGAGGTCCCAGTCGGTCCGGAGCCCACGCGCATTGTCCCCGGGCTCAGCGCGGTCGAGTTCAATGCTGAAAACGAATTCGCTTCTTTGAAGCAACAGTACGAAAATGATCTGGCGCAATACTTGAGTGCAACCCTGCCGAATCTGGACTTGACCTTTGACCGTGAAGTGTTGGAGCGCATTCTTGATCTCACCCCGCCAGGGCTGGACGAGGTTATGGCCCTTACGCGCGCTCTCGAGTTATTTGTGCAGGCCAGGTACGATCTCCTGATCCTGGACTCGGCGCCGACCGGACACCTGGTTCGCCTGCTGGAGCTCCCTGAGCTGATTAATCAATGGCTAAAAGTGTTTTTCAGCCTGTTCTTGAAATACCGGACAATCCTTTCCCTACCGAAAGTCAGCCAGAGACTGGTGAAAATGTCCAAAAACCTGAAGGCATTCAAGTCCCTGTTGCAGGACCCGACACGTTCGGCACTCTGCGCCGTAACCATTCCGACGGAAATGGCCTTCGAGGAAACAGTGGATTTGCTTGCGGCCTGTAACCGACATGGGGTCAGGGTACCCGTACTCTTTATCAACCTTGTTACCCCTTCCACGGACTGCCCCCTATGCAGGGCGCTGGTACGGCATGAGGAGGCAATCCGGGGCCGGCTGCGGCAAGAGCTTCCCGGTTTGCCTCAGACGGTTGTCTATCGTCAAAGTGAACCGCAGGGGTTGGGCCCTCTCGTGGCTCTTGGACATACACTTTTCTTGGGCTCCAGGGTCTTAGGGTCTGCCGCCCATGAGGGCATGATCAACTTGATTGTGCATTCCGAAATTCCAAATTCGAGATGAGATCGATGAGGTGCGTGATCAATGTCCGAACCTTGCTCTCTTGATAATGAACATGTCACACTCTGTGAGATCCTTGATCGCATTCTCAATAAGGGTGCGGTAGTGGCTGGAGAAGTGAGAATTTCGGTTGCAGACATTGATCTTATATATCTCGGATTGCAGCTTGTACTGACTTCCATTGAGTCGACGCGGAGCCAAAGCGGGCCAACGGCGACGATCAGTGTCGGACCATCCATGATCTCATCTCCAATGGTAAGTCAGGGTGAGGAATAGCGATAGCTCGAACAAAAGGCGAAAGAGATGGATGATACCAGAGTGGAATCGACAAGCATTGGTGATTTTGCCGGGCTAATGAGTGCGGGGTGCAATTCGGGGTGTGATTTATCTTCAAGTTCACAAGTCGTCACCTTGCCTCGGCAATCCACGCTTAACCTGGATCAAGACGATGTCAAGAACGGTCTGGGCAGGCTGGTTCTGACGCTGGTGAAACTGCTGCATGAATTGCTGGAGCGCCAGGCGCTCAGGCGGATCGATGCCGGATACCTCAGCGATGCCGACATTGAGAGGCTCGGACTGGCATTGATGAAGCAAGCGCAAGAAATCGAAAGACTCCGGCATGAATTCAACCTGGATGAGGAGGACCTTAACCTGGACCTGGGACCTCTCGGCAAGCTATTGTAGGAGGAAACAAAATGGCCATTCGCAATGGCGCACAACACTCCATCGAGAGTACGAATCTGGCGGATTTGCTCGAGCGCATCCTGGATAAAGGCATTGTCATTGCCGGAGACATCAAAATCAAGTTGGTCGACATCGAATTGCTCTCCCTCCAGATTCGCTTGGTGATTTGCTCGGTGGATAAGGCAACAGAGATGGGTATCGATTGGTGGACCAACAATGCCATGTTTGAATCACGAGCCGCCCGGGAGGCGACGGCCCATTCCCTTGAGAAGCTGGAAAAACGACTGGTAAAACTAGAATCTACATTGGCTCAAGGATAAAGAGAACTGAGCGGGAAACACGCACACGGTTACAACCAATCTGCCGTAGTGTATTACTCTTGCCGTGTCGATGCCAGGACAGTCCGGTTGCCGTTGCTCTCCATCGGACTGACCAGACCGGAGGCTTCCATCTGTTCAATGATCCTGGCCGCGCGATTGTAGCCGATCCGCAGATGGCGTTGAACGGCCGAGATTGAAGCGCGGCGGGAGTTGAGGACGAAGGCAACGGCATCGTCGTAGAGCGGATCGGCTTCGTCGCCGAACCGATCCGCATCAGAGGGCGCTTCATCGCCTGCCTCCTCCGGACCATTGAGCACTTCTTCCAAATAGTGAGGCTCTCCGAATCCCTTGAGGTATTCGGCCACCGCCTGCACCTCCTCGTCGGCGACAAAAGCGCCATGCACCCGCAGCGGATAGCCCGAACCGGGCGGCAGATAGAGCATGTCCCCCTGCCCCAACAGGCATTCAGCGCCCATTTGGTCGAGAATTGTGCGGCTGTCGATCCTGGAGGAAACCTGAAAGGCGATCCGGGTCGGAATGTTGGCCTTGATAAGGCCGGTAATGACATCGACCGAAGGACGCTGCGTGGCTACGATAAGATGAATACCGGCGGCCCGCGCTTTTTGCGCAAGCCGGGCGATCAGTTCCTCGATTTTCTTTCCGGCCGTCATCATCAAATCGGCAAGTTCATCGACCACCACCACTATGTAAGGGAGCGGCGAAAGCGGCGCCTGGTCCTCGGCAGAAGGCTCAGCCGGCAATTCCCCGGCGACGACGCCGTCCAGCACTTTCTGATTGTAGCCGTCCAAATTGCGGACATGAAGCGAGTTCATCAGGCGATAGCGCCGCTCCATTTCCCGCACGCACCAGTTGAGCGCATTGGCCGCAAGCTTCATGTCCGTCACAACGGGCGCCAGCAAATGAGGAATGCCGTCGTAGATGGACAGTTCGAGCATCTTCGGGTCGATCATCACGAACCGCACCTCGGCGGGCGTCACCCTGTAGAGCAGCGACAGGATCATGGCGTTCAGGCCTACCGATTTGCCCGAGCCGGTCGTACCGGCCACCAGCATGTGGGGCGCTTTGGCCAGATCGACCACCACAGGCTCTCCGATGATGTCCTTTCCGAGCGCCATGGCCAGCTTGGATCGATGCGACCGAAAAACCTCCGAGGACAGCACCTCCGAAAGGCGAATCATCTGGCGGCGCGCATTGGGGAGTTCAAGACCCATGCATGTCTTGCCCGGAATTGTTTCGACCACACGGATGGATGCAAGGCTCAGGGCGCGGGCAAGGTCCTTCATGAGACTCACCACCTGGCCGCCGCGCACTCCGACTGCGGGCTGGACTTCATAGCGCGTGATAACGGGGCCGGCGTATGCGTCCTGCACGTTCACCTTGACGCGAAATTCGGCGAGTTTTTCTTCGATAAGGATACCGCCATCTATCAAATCGTCCTGACTCACCGGGGCAATCGCCGAATCGGCGGGGTGAAGGAGCGAAGCGGGCGGAAGGCAAAAATCATAATCGCATTCAGGGCCGAAGGGATTGCTTTCTGCGCCGGTCTTATCGGGCGAAACCGTTGCAACCTCGGGTTTAGCGCCGAGCGGCTCGGAAACCGGGGTTTCAAGCGACAGGCCCTTTATCCGATAACCGGATTCATCCTCATGGGGCCTTTGAGCCGAAGAAGCCGCCGGCGAAAAGAGCGGTCCCGGCTTCGCGAAAGGCCCGGGACTTTCCGGGATTTTCCCCGGAGTTTGAGCCTGAGGAGGGCTGGAAGCGCGGCCTGCGGCGGATTGCTCACCGCCGTGAGGACGCCGGGCGGCTTCGCGCTCCTCGGGGGCATGCCCGGCCCTTTTCTGCTCCACAACCGTCGACCAGGCGGGAATGACAAGTGCTTCGGGGAAGACGCCGGGATCGCTGCGGGAAGCACCAGGAACAGGCGCTCTTCTCTCCCTGTCCCCATTCTGATCGGCGGATGTCTGCCGGACGCTCCCGGAGAGCCGTCTACCATTGGCTGCGGCAAGACGCCGACGCACCTCCTCCATATCCTCCTTCGTAAGACGCAGCCGGGAAGGCTGCGGGTTTTTTTCCACCGGTGGGACAGGTCTTTTGCTACGATACCTTTTCCCGAAGTCTTCCAGGATCGATTCATGATCGATCACTTCTTTAGAACCGGTCCCGGCAGGCGGCTTCTTGTGGGACGAGCCTGTCGAGGCGCTGTTAGCGGCAAGGCGTATGGCATTTTGAGGAAGCAATACCGGTTCAGGCGACTTTTCGGTCTGAACATGGAATCGCCATGTATCGAAAGAATATTCAGGATTGGATACAGCTTTCGAGGATGCCTCCCGCCTGCGCCCGAGGGCCCCCCCGGCCGGCCCGAGCCGTCCTGCCCCCCGTAACTTTTCGATCCCGGTTTCCTGTTCAGGGGAAAAGGGCGGGACGTTTGCGCCACCAGAACGCGAAGCCGCCGGGCGAAAGAAATCCAGCAGCTCTCCCCAAGAGCGCTTAAACCAGTGCGGAGCGCCGACCGCAACTCCCAATCCGGCGAGCACCGGTGCAATCAAGCGCGACCACGGGGCAATCACCACTGCGGCGATCACACATGAGGTCGCCAATCTTCGCCACAGTTTGCCTGAATTCCTGTCAGGAGCCATTGCTGCACTTATCCATCGGGCCGAAAAGCGGATGAACTGCATACGCTTTGGCGTCGGTTCGAAATATGGACTGCGACGATATTCGCCGCGCGATTCAGATTTGTGGCGCGATTAAACCTCTTGGAAGGGGTTAAGTCAACCCCGTTGCCCGGCGCTCCGTCCCTTTTACTGTTCATCGTTGGGGCCTGGTTTCGAAAAATAAAAACTTGTTGCATGTAACAATGTAAATTATTATTGTTACTTGTAACGGAGGAAAAATAAAAAATGAAGATTGCCGACAGGGTGCAAAAACACCGGGAAAAATTGCGCAGAGCCGGGCTGCGTCCGGTTCAGATATGGGTTCCTGATGCCAGACGGCCCGGATTTGCGGAAGAATGCCGCAGGCAGTCGTTAGCTTTGCAAAACGACCCTCATGAGACCGAAATCATGTCCTGGATCGAGGCGGTGACAGACACGGAGGGTTGGGATTGAGAGGCGAAATTGTAGCTGTGGTATTGCCGGGCAGATATGGGAAACCCCGCCCGGCTTTGGTTGTGCAGGCCGATCTATTCGATGCCCACCCTTCGGTTTCAGTTTTGCCGATCACGAGCGAGCTGCGCAAAACGCCTCTTTTTCGGGTACCGATAACCCCGGACGCAGCTAACGGTTTACAAAAACCCTCCGAAATCATGGTGGATAAGGTCACGACCATACCTCGCGAAAAAATAGGCCCCATTATCGGAGTGGCCGATTATGCGACAATGCAGGCAGTGAATCGCTGTTTAGCTTTGTTTTCAGGTATTGCCTCATAGCGAATCAAGAATGCCCTGCATCCGAACTCTTGCGCCTTGCAGTTCGTATATACGTGCCTGCCATATGAGCATGTACTACTCCCTTTTCGTTTTACAAGAGCTTTACCAGACCCAGTTGATCAAAAAGAACAGCAACAGCGTCCCCAGCACATAGGCTGCATAGGTATTGATCTTCCCCACGTGAATACGGCTGACTCTGTTAGCCAACCAGAGCATGCACCGGGTTGTAGGCCGGTATACCGCCCGATCCACGACATGGATTTCGTAGCGGTCGCCGCCAATGGCCGTTCGAAAATGTTGCGCGACGGTTTCTCCTGCATTTTCAACGGTCGTAGGTCTGAATATGGCGTCAAAGACTACGCGCACCGGATTGGAAAACCCTGTGGCAGTGTAGGTCATGTCCGCAAAAAGTCTTCGTAATCCTCCATCCCATGCCGGCCGGCGGGTCAATGTCCGTTTCCTGGCGAGCAGGGAGGTCAAGAGGAATGCTCCTCCGATCAAGAGAACCAGAACTACCAGCGTATAGGCCGTTGACATGGCGAATACCACGGGGTTTCTCGCCGCTCCCTGGTGCAAAACGACCAGCCCCCGGCCCGGCAGTATGGAGCGGCCTACCTGGGCCCCAAGATCATGAAAGCCTGAAACGAATGCTTTGCTGAACTGTGCGTTTTGCTTTTTTATGGTGAAAAATGGAGGAACCAGTTCGTTGACCACGCTGGTGTGCACGAGTGGGCTTACCGTGCGGTTCAAGACCGGGATAACGTAGGTGGGCAAAATCCCCAGAAGCAAACACAACACCGCTAGCCAGCCCATCGACGCCTTCATTGCGGCGCCAATTTCAACGGCTTTTTGAGCGGCCCTGGAACGTGCCGTTCCGAGGAAATTCATCGCAAAAGCCTTTACGAAGCACGTGACTGCAAGGCCGGCCGTGAGGGCGAGGCCGGCCCCGCATAATACGAAGGCGGTCTTGACGCCCTTGGCGGAAAGCACGGCGCTTTGCAGCAGGACCTGCAATGTCAACCACTCGCTCACAAAACCGTTTAGAGGAGGCAGGGCTGCTATCGAGAGGGCGCCGACAAGGAAAAAGAACGCCGTATAGGGCATTTTCCTGATCAATCCTCCCAGCAAGTTCATGTTGCGGCTGCCCGCCTGGTTATCTACCGCGCCCGCTCCCAGGAAAAGCAGAGACTTGTAAATCGAGTGGTTGGCCATGTGGTAAAACGCTACGATAAGGGCTATGCCGGCCAGATCGGGATGGTTATAAATTTTGTATAAAAATGCGGCCCCAAGACTCACGGTTACTATCCCCATGTTTTCGATGGAGCTGTGAGCCAGCATCTTTTTGAGATCGTTATCGGTAGTGGCGTAGAGGATACCCACAAGCGCCGAAACCGCTCCTACGATAAGAACAACCAGCCCCGCGCCGGCGCTTGCCACGGGAAGCAGATCGCCGTTGACGCGCACGATCCCGTAAATGCCGAGGTTGAGGATCACGCCGGAAAGGATTGCGGAGACGTTGCCCGGCGCCACGGGATGCGCCCGAGGGAGCCAGGAACTTACCGGCACGAGACCGGCTTTAACACCGAAGCCCAGGAATGTGAGCAGGAAGACCGCCCAGCGGACCGAATCGGTCAAATTGACTCCGGCAGCCCTGATAGAGTCGAAGCCAAGGCTTCCGGCGCTCGCCCCCAGAACCAGGAAGCCAATGATAACCGCGAGTGTTCCGACCTCGCTCATCGCCAGCATCAGATAGCCTGCCTGCACGTTCTCCTCGTGCTCGTGTTCGTAGCTCACCAGGAGATAGGCAAGAATGGACATGGCCTCCCAGCCGATCAGGAACAAAACGACATCGCCGGCCAGGAAAACGGTTACGATGGAGGCGAAAAGCAGGTGGTAGAATATCGAGAACGATTTCAGACTGTAGCGCCCCCGGTATTTCTTCATGTACTCGCTCGAATAGATCGAGACCGGCAGATAGACCAGACCCGCCACAAATATGAACAGCGCCGAAATACGGTCTGCGGTGATCGACAGCTGCCCGAGATAGGGCAGGCTCCATAATTCTATATGCAGCGTATGACCGCTTAAAAGTATCCCGCCGGCGGCGATCAGGAGACAGACTGCAGCCGGGGAAGAAATCCAGGCAGGTATGGCGGAGGCGTGCCGGTCATCGACGGCTGCGGACAAAACGATGCCCAATCCGCAAAGCGCAAAAAACAAAAGGAAGAAAACGTAGGGTTCCATCACAGCGCCTTCCTTTCCGATATGGATGGTTTTTGCCCGGAAAAGGGCGGTTTGCGGCCAACGGCCACAAGCAGTGCATGGATAATGGCAAGCGGAGGGGGCGGGCAGCCCGGCACTTCAACATCCACAGGAATGAAATCAGAGACTCCGGCGCCGCAGGCAAAACCGGGTCCGAACAGACCGCCCGTGAGCGCGCAGGTCCCCGCGGCCACCACCACCTTCGGGGTGGGCATGGCCTCATAGGCCTTCTTTAGAGGAAACACCATATTGTCGGTGACCGGGCCTACCACCAGGAGCACGTCCGCGTGCCTGGGAGTGGGGGTGATGAAAAAACCCAGGCGGTGAATGCTATAGCAGGGCTTTGCGATCTGCTTTACTTCACTGATACAAGCACCGCAGGCGCCCGCGTCGATCATGCGGATGTTAAGAGAATGACTGAAAGAAGCCCCCAGTTGCCTGCTGTGTCCCTTCGCGTCGGCATCTTTCTCTGAAGCCCATTCATAGCCTTCCTGCCATTTTACCCGGTCCGAAGAGGAGCGTACGCATCGAAAGCAGTGAACGCAGTCCCGAATGTCGGTTTTTGATTCGTCCGGGCTTCCTTCGATCTCGCCTACAGGAAAAGGGCAAAACTCCAGGGGCAGGGCGCCGGTCTCGGTCAGCGGCATGCCCGGAGAAACCCCTGCGGCAGTCTCGGGAGCATCCGGATAGTGTGACGACTTTTTCCCGGTTCTAAGTCCTTTCCATACCCATTTGCTCATAGCTCACTCTCCCCGTTCTATCGGTCGCATTCGGCGTTGGACAACCCGAAGGTAGCCATTATGATGGGAAAATCCTGGAAGGCGAAATTTTCCGCCGCAAGATGAAAACCATGCCAGTTGGTAAAGGAGGGCGGCGTCACCCGATAGCGCGCCACACGCCCGTCATTTCGCACTCGAATCCAGTGGAAGGCTGCCCCGCACGGCGCTTCCGCCCATCCGAGAGAAACACCCCCCTTTATGTCGAAACGCGGGACCCGGACCTCGCCGGGAGGCAGGGATTCGGCTATCTGCCGCATTATCTCAACCGATTGCATCGCTTCATTGAAAAAGACACGCAAGCGGGCATAGCCGTCTCCTTCCTCTTCGCCGGGCGCAGAAAACGAAAGGCTGTCTTTCCCGTAAGCGGCATACGGCAGCGCTATGCGCAAATCACGCACGACGCCGGAAGCTCTCGCGATCGGACCCACCAACCCATAATCCGTCGCGTCTTTTTTCGCAATCGCCCCCACCTGTTCGAGCCGGTCAAGAAAGCTGCTGGAAAATCGCAGCATTTCCATCAGATCCACCAGCCGCTTTGCGATACTTCCGACTTCACCGGTGAGGACTCGGCAGGCTTCGTCTTCCACATTCAATGAGAGTCCCCCGGGGATGTTGAGTCCAAAGAGATAGCGGTGACCTGCGTACTTGCAGCACAGCCTCAAAAGCTCCTCTTCGAGTATGGCTGCCTGGCTGGTTGCAACTGCCAGGGCCGTTGAGCCGCAAATGTCGGCTATCACGCCCACGTGATACCGGAAGCGTTCGAGTTCGGCGAAAAATGTCCTCAGGGCCGGCGCCCGCGCAGGCAGTTTAGCCTCGCAAATAGATTCCACGGCCTGGCAAAAGGCCAGAGAATGGGCAAAAGCCGAAGTGCCCGAAAAGCGTTCGGCAAGAAGTAAAACATCCTCGACTCTGCGCCCTTCGGCCAGCTTTTCGAGGCCGCGGTATTTATAAAAGAAGCGGGGGATAACCCTTATGACGTCCTCACCTACCGTTTCCAGAAGGAAGTGGGCAGATTCGGCAAAATCGGAATAAACCGGCCCGATCGGCATTGCAAAAGCGCCGGGCGTCTGAACGATCCTGCCGGGCCGCCATGGGCAGATATCTTCACTGGGCAACTCCGCGGCTGGATCGAAATCGGATCGCATGGGGTTGATGCCCTCCGGGGTGTGTTCGTGCAGCACGAAATCGCCGAGCTTGGGGTGACCTTCGAATACCAGGCCGAAGAGGTCTTCGGCTTCCCGTTCGTGCCAGTCGGCGGCGTGGACAATGGCGCTGATGCTTGGAATTATGGGACGAGCGCCCGAAGCCTTGAGGGAAACTCGAACCAGCCCGCCCTGTAAATCATGACCCCCGCAAAAGATGTATCCCAACTGCCAGTCGCAATGCGCTTCCTCGACCACAAGGGTTGCGAATCTATACCCGAGTTCTGCAGTCAGCCGCTCGCAAACGTTTTGTAATTCATCCGGGGCGCAATCGACAAAGGTAACCGGTAAGCCGTTACAGATGAAAGTCTCGCTCCCCGGTGCTATCCTCTCTATTTGTGAGCGCACGCGATGACCTCCTGTTGCAGCAAGAGCATCTTTTCTAAATTCCATATCCTATCATCTCCCCATTGTAGCGCCCGCGAGGCGCAGCAAGCTGTTTAGCGGACCAGGCATATAGAGCCAGAGAAGGACCATTGGAACGGCGGTCAGGAACAGCGGGGCCACATAACTTATGGGGGCGGCCGGGGCCTGCACAGGCCCATCGGGTCTTCCGAAAGCCATGCGCGAGTGATGGTACATTATGGCGCAAAAGGAGATAGCTATAAAAAGCACCAGGAGGCCGACCGCAAGGTATTGGCCGCTGGTGAGTCCGGCCTTGAGCACGGAGAACTCACTCAAAAACACGGCGAAAGGAGGCGCTCCCGCAACAGCGAGCGCTCCAAGCAGCAGCGCCACCCCTGCAAAGGGAAAGCTTCGAACAAGGCCGCGCACCGACGCAATCCGCTGGTCTTTAACCACGAGCAGCACCGCGCCCACGGCGAAGAAACAGAAGGATTTCGTTATCATGTGGGTCATGATCTGATAGGCTGCGCTATAGCCCGCAGCAGTCCCGCCCAGGCCCGCGGCGACCAAAATGATTCCATGGTGCTCTATGGTCGAGAATGCAAAAAGCCTTTTGAGGTCCTTGACCTGGATCAGGAGAAAGGCCGCGATCCCGGCGGACAAGAGCCCGAAAAACACAAGCCATGTTCCGGTAGTCGCACCCACCGGTCCGGCGAGGCCCGGCCATAAGCGGAAGATCACATAGGGAATCGTGGCTGTTTCAACGAATGAAAGGAAGATGCAGATCGGAACGGGCGCCTGACTGTAAGCGTCCGGAAGCCAGGAATGAAGCGGGGCCATACCTGCCTTGCTGCCGAGGCCGATGAGGATCAGGATGAAACCGGTCTTAAGAATTCCCGGAGGGATGTTGGGCATTACCCCCGCCAGTCCGTCCCAGGTGAAAAGTCCACCCCCTGCGGATCGCATGCCCCAATAGAGCAAAAGAATACCGAACAGGGCCACAATAGCGCCCATGGTTGTTAGAACTGCGTACTTCCAGGCAGCCTCGTAGGCTTCCGGGGTCTTGTCATAGCACACCAGGAAAACGGATGTCAGGGTCGTAAGCTCGAGCGCAATCCACACAAGGGAAATTTGGGTGAACATGGGGACAGCCAGCATCGACATGACAAAAAGATTATAGAGGCAATAATAGCGCCTCAATCTGGAGGCGCCCCCTTTGCCTGCGGGTCTTTTCATGTTTCCCCAGGAAAAGATGGAAGTGCCCACTCCGATATAGGAAACCAAAACAACAATCAATGCTCCGAAACTGTCGCAGGCGAGCCAGTTCGGAATTGCTACAACGGGCGTGCCGGTTGCAGCCTTCAGGGCCACGCGGACCGCGAGGGCGGCTACCGCTATTCCGCTGAGGACCGTGATCGCGGGGGCTGGAACGTCGCTTTCGGTAGGAATGAGGCACAACCCGGCCGCAACGGCAAGTATGACAAGCATCGCAATGAGTTCCATCGATTAGTCCTCCCTCAAAATGGTCAGATTGCCAACCATGGTTGTTCCCACATGTTTGTAAATTCTTCTTGTCAGCAAACCGAAAACCAGCACGACGACAAGGCCGTCGAAAGCCGCGGAGAGCTCCGCAATGAGGGAAAGAGTCGGCGCAATGGAGATGCCCGCAAGGAAGGCGCCGTTCTCCATTGCGAGGATGCCGATCACCTCGGGAACAGCCTCCCTTCGAGCCGCGATGACGAAGGCCCCGATGAAAAGCCCTGCCAGGCCGACGGGAAGGTTCACCTTGGCCGGCCCGGCCGTGGCGGGCAATAGCGGACTGGTGAGGGCAAAGGCGAAGATGGCAAGCCCGAGCGCTATCAGCAGTGAGGTCGGGATGTTCAATACCTGGGAGACCTCGCGGCGCGCGTAGACGTCATCGCTTATGGACTTGCGCAAAAGCCACGGAATAATGACCACCTTGGCTGCAACCGTGATGGAGGCAACCCAGAACAGGTGCTCTGTAGCGTAGAGGTAGCCCAAAAGACAGGCCGACACAGCTAAAAGGCAGGCCTGAATTATGAAGATCTTCAGACAGGCAAGAATCTGCCGCATGGCGACCATTGCAAAGCAGCTCAATAAGAAGAGCCCGTCTGTCAGCGCATTCAATTGAGTGACTATGGAAGTCATTGAATCGGCGTTCATCATGATTTTCCCTTGTTGAGTCTAAATCTGCAGAAGTCCGACAAGTATGGCCGCAACCGCGGTGATAAAAGCCGCCGTCAGAAATTCCGTGATCCTGAAAAGACGCAGTTTGGAAAGGGAAGACTCGATCACCACCAGCACCAGTAAAAACAGGAACATTTTGAACAGGACCAGCGGAATTGCGAGCAGCAGGTCGTAAATATGCTGACTGCCCGCCAGTCCCCACGGTGTGACGAGCACGTTTAGAAAGATACAGAGCAGCACGAAAAATTTCATATAGCCGCCCCACTTCATCAGGGCAGCTCCACGGCCCGAATATTCGAGCGATTTGGATTCATCGATCATCGCCAGTTCGAAATGGCCCGAGGGGTTGTCAACCGGAATGCTCCCGGTTTCAGCGATTATGAGCATCAGGAATGAAAGGACAACCAGAATGTGTGAAGGCGTGAAAAAGTTGGAGAAAGGCGATATCCAGTTTTCTTGGACAATGTAGGGGATGGTCGAACCGGCACTGAAAGAAACGGTAAAGAAAACCATCATGAACACAGGCTCGGCGAGAAATCCGACCATTCGCGTCCGGCTTGCCCCCATTGCGCCATAGGGATTGGCGGTATCAACGGCGGCCAACGCGGCAAAAAAACCTCCCAGCGCCAGGATGAATCCTCCTCCCAGCATATCGCCCATGAAAGCGAAGAAAAGCGGATAGTTGGTCAGAACCGGAATGAGAAGAGTCACGAAGATGGGAGCAATAAAGACCACATAAGGCGCGGCGCGGAAAATCCAAGAACTCTGGTCCGATACCACCTCGTCCTTGCTGAAAAGCTTTCGCAAATCGCGATAAGGTTGGAAAATGCTTGGCCCCTGCCTGGACTGGACCCTTTCTTTGAGGCGCGCGAGGACCCCTTTCACCAAGGGGGCGAACCCCAAAACCACCAGCACCTGAACGATATTGAACAACAACCTCGAAGTCATAAATTCCTCCTTGTTTCCGAACTCAATTTCCGAAAGATGCTCATATCGGCAGAGGTTGTATCGATTGTGGCCGGCGCGACTTGCCGGCAGGTCATCAGGAATGTGGCGAAAAAAACGGATAATCTTGAAGCGAGGCTTTCCGGTGGAACAGAAGATGTTCTCAGCTTAGGTGAGCCAATAAAAAGGAATCGCATAAAAAAAACCCCTTCTCAGCCAACCCGGGCCGGACAGGAGTTCATCTTATGCGGTGGCGCGCAAATAAGACCCCTACCGGAAACCCCAAAAACCGCTTCCCATAGTAGGAGTCATCAGCCCTCACAGGCGTTTACATGGTGGACCCCATCACTCTTTCACCTGATCATGGACCATTTTTTAGCGAATTGTTGTCGTCAAGTCAAGCACTTAATCATTAAAAACCGAATATGCTTCTCTCACTTCTAACGATATCCAGATCGCGTATTCCCTGGATACAGAAATAGACATGTTATAAACAATCAATCGGGCGCCGAGGACTTCATCGCCGGTCGAGAGCCTCTTTAGAATAGACCGGTTGGTTTGCCGGTCTTGACATTGACATCCACCCTCCGGAAAGCCGGGTTGGAACTGGTGCCCGGCATAAGGCTGATAGTGCCTGTACAGGGGCAGATGTATCTGGCGCCGCTATAAAGCAAGAAATCGCGCACCGCGAGCGACCATCCCTTTGGAACGCCCTTCCTGGCAGGATCGTCGGTAAGGCTCAGATGCGTCTTCACCATCATGGTGTGATAATCGTTATACTTGGAGTCGGCTTCAAAACGCTTCGCCTTGGCCTCCGCCTCGGGGGTATAGGTCACCCCGTCGGCGCCGTATACTTCCCTGGCAATGGTTTCTATCCGCTTTCGCAGAGACATCTCGTTGGGATATAGAAATTTGAAATCAACTTTCTCCTTGCAGGCGTCCATGACAGCGTCCGCCAGTTCCAGAGCGCCGTCGCCGCCGAACTGCCAGTGTTTTGAAACAGGGGCCCTTGCGCCGACCGTTTCGGCCGCCCGCCGCACCATCTCGATTTCTTCCGGGGTATCGCTCGGGAAGACATTGATGCAGACTACGGGCTTTATCCCGGACTTCTTAACGATATTAATGCAGTGGATCATGTTGGCCATACCTGCTTCCAGCCATTTCAGAGTCTGCGGCGTGCAGGTGAAGTACTCCTGTGGAATGGGACGGCCCGGTCGGACCGGCAGGGCCCCGGCGTCTACTCCGTGATGCTTGAGCGCCCGTACGGTGGTAGTCAGCACTGCCACGTTGGGTATAAGACCACTGGCGCGGCACTTGACATTCCAGAACTTCTCAAAGCCCAAATCGGCGCCGAAGCCGGACTCGGTGACGTGGTAGTCAAAAAGCTTGAGCCCGATCTGGTCGGCAACGATCGAGGACTGCGCCACGGCAATGTTGCCGAATGGCCCGGCGTGTACCAGGACCGGTTGCATCTCCACCGTGGCAAGCAGATTGGGATTGATGGTCTTCGCCATCCAGGCGGTCATTGCCCCGGCGCATTCCAGGTCTTCGGTGGTGACGGGGTTGCCCTTCTTGTCGCAGGCCACGGTGATTTCGCCCAGCCGCTTGCGCAAGTCCGCCATGTCGCTGAACATCGAGAGGATAGCCATGACCTCCGAAGCAACGGCGATGCAGAAGCTCGAGTCCATCTCGAAGCCGTCCATCTTGGCGCCCCGGCCGATAGTAATGTGACGCAAAGCTTGCGCACACAGGTCAAAGCACCAGCTCATCGCTACATTTTTTGGATCGATGTTCAGGCGCTTGAGACCGATCTTACCCAACTGTTCATCATCATAGTTGAACTCGTGCTGCAAGCGGGAAGTGACCGCTACCATGGCGAGGTTATTGGCAATCGTGACTGCATTGATATCGCCGGTCAGTCCCAGGGTGAAATCTGTCAGGGGGATCAGCTGGGCGATGCCTCCGCCCGCAGCGGACCCTTTGATGTTCATGCTGGGCCCTCCGGAAGGCTGGCGGATGGCGCCGCCCACATTTATGCCGCGCTTGCCCAGGCCTTCGATCAGCCCCATGGTGGTAGTGGTCTTTCCTTCCCCGAGCGGGGTGGGCACGATTGCGGTGACGTCGATGTAGCAGCCGTCAGGCTTGTGCTTTAAGCGCTCCCTGATAGCCATGTAATCCACCTTGCCGATTTTTCTGCCGTAGGGGATGCGCTCCTCGGGCAGTATGCCGATCTTGTCGCACTGGGCGTTGAAATCCAGAGCTTCTTCGGCAATCTCCGAGATCTGCCAGTCTTCCTGTTTGGTGGGATCATACTCCGGCTTCATGCTACCCTCCCTGGCGGGTTCATTGAATAGTCCGGACCACTCACACGACCAATAGTCCCTCTACCTCAATTGTTGCTATCGTTGATTATCGGAGGATTCACCACACGGCCGAGCACATGCATAGCCCCTGCAGGTCGATTGATGTGGATACAGTCATTGCGCCGATTGCATGATCCATTTGAGGAAATTTTTGAAAAGCCGGCGGCTCCTCGATTCCTTCAGGACACAACTTCCCAGTGAGTTTCGAAGGTATTGTCGTAAAGGGTGTAGGTATATCCCATCGTCTTGCCTACGCCCGGTTGCTTTCCCTCCTCGATTCGCCAGTATGTCAAGTGGATGGCGGGAAGCAGTCGCGGCTCCCCCGTCTGCGGGTCGTCAAGGATATTTTGCCACAGCTCCCTTTTTTCCATGACGCGCCAAAGGGTATTGAAATCCTTGCTGCGCACCGTTTGCCCAACTCTTGGCAGTCCTTTTTGCCGGATGATTTCATCGAACTCTTTCATGGCAGCCCTCCTCTTCAAGCGGGTCAAAAAAAAATGACTTCTGCCCATCGGACAAAAGTCATGATCCCACACCTTGCGGTGAGAGCAGTTTAGGCGGACTTCATCATTAGTGATAATCTAAATGGGAAATGAGCTTCTGTCAATGTTTGCG
>JAJYTC010000092.1 GCA_021793275.1 Deltaproteobacteria bacterium
AAACAGGTTCCGTCAGCCGCTGTCTCTTGCGAGACAGCGGCTTGAATGAAAATGCGTATTGATCCTCATTTTCGGGCAGTTGCGCTTTTGGGGTCTAAATTCCAAGACACTGTCCAGCTTTTTAGACAAACGCCAGGTCTTAAGTCCAGATTCCTAGAAGGCGCGCTTCTATAAGCGGAGCCACTGGTTACAAATCTTTACAATCGAATGCTAAAAAAATTGAGTCTAACTTTTTGGACTGCTCCGCGGAAAACAGGCGGAAGGGGCGCGGAAAAATCCACCATCTGCCCGCGGGAGCCTTTGGTAAGGCAAAAGGCAAAAACAAAAAAGGAGAAAAAACTTTTTGTTTTTGCCTTTCCATTCACCAATCACTGCTCACTATCTTTTCAGCAGCTCCACAGCCTTTAGCAGTTGGGTGTCCCTGCTCGCCTTCAGTTGAGCGTGGGACATGCCTTTCATTTTGTCCGGGTGAAGGGGGGTGACATGAGCCGGCAAGCTCACTTTTACGTTTGGTTCGATACCTTTGTGCCATATAACGTGGCCGGCGGGGGTGAGCCACTCCGAGATGGCAAGAAGCAGGGCCGAACCGTCCAAGAGACGGAATTCCTGAAGCACGGTGCCTGTGCCGAAGGTTTTTTCTCCCACCAGCGTGGCCCGCTTTGCGTCTTTGAGCGCCCCTGCGACTATTTCCGACCCGCTGGCGGTGCCCTGGTTAATCAGCACGACCATGTGAATGGAGGTCGCCAGGCCCCCCGGCTGAACCGGGATCGACTTGATATCGCCTTTGCTGTTCTTTTGGAGGACTACGGTGCCGCTGCTCAGAAACTGGCTGGCCGTGGCGACTGCCTCGTTGAACACGCCCCCGGGATTGTCGCGCATGTCCAGGATCAACCCCGTCGCGTTGTCATTTTCGATCTGCCTCAAGGCTTTTCGGACATCTCTTGTGACTCCCTCGCTGAAGCCCGCTATTCGCAGATCCGCTATCGTCGTTCCGGGCACGAGCGCCCATGTCACATTTTGAACGGTGATCTTGGCCCTTACGATCGTCACTTCCCTCGATTGACCCGTTTTGGGATTTAAGATGGTCAACTCGACCGACGTGCCGGCCTTTCCCGCAATACGCGAGACGACCTGGTCCAATGCAAGCCCCGAGATGTCCTTTCCGTCCACTTTCATAATGATGTCGCCTGATTTGAGGCCTGCGTGCTGCGCCGGAGAACCGTCGAGCGGGGCGAGGATTACAACGTGGTCTTTCTTGATCTGGATCTCCGCTCCAATGCCGCTGAAATTGCCCTGGAGGTAATGCCTCTCGATTTTGACCATATCGGGGTCAAGGAACGTGCTGTGCCCTGTGTCCCCGAGGGCGTTCACCATCCCCGTGATCGCTCCGTAGGTGAGCTTGGTGGGCCGAACGGCTGTGCGATCCACGTATTTTTCGTTAATGATTTTCCATGCCTGGGATATGAGGTTGTAATTTAGCCCCGGGTCGTTTGTAGAATAGCTTTGGGCAAGGACCGCCCGATCCAGCATGGCGCCTGCCACCACGCCGCTCAAGGCGATCAAGGCGCAAACAATCAATCCCGTGAACTTCTTCCTGGCGCCGATTCGTTTCATTAACCACCCCGTTTTTTCCATCAGATTTGAATGCGCCCGCGCCGGCGGGAACAACACGAAATTAGCATTTTAACATTCTCGGTAACAGTGTGAAAAATGAATTTGAACATTAAGTGTGGTTACTTTAAGTTACAGGCGGCATTTCACGGTTTCACAAGGAGGACGAAAAAATGAGTGTAGAGACGATACGCACAGATAAGGCGCCCGCCGCTATCGGCCCTTATTCGCAGGCGGTGCGGGCAAACGGATTCGTTTTCGTTAGCGGCCAGATTCCGATCGATCCCGGGAGCGGGGAGATAGTGAGCGGAGGTTTTGAAGAGCAGGCGCGCCAGTCGCTCGAAAACCTCAAGCAGATTCTTATCGCTTCGGGCGCCGGTCTGGAGAAAGTTGTTGCGGTAGATGTTTTTGTGACCGATATTAATAAATTTGCGGCCTTCAACATGGTGTACGAAGAGTTCTTCTCGGCGCACAAGCCTGCGAGGGCCGTTGTCGAGGTAAATGGCCTCCCGAAGGGCGTCATGGTGGAGGTGAAGTGCATAGCGGTGTTGCCGCCTTCGTAATCGGGTGCATATTGAAGGGAAACTGGACGCGCATAGATATAGCCTGCGGGGCGGACACGGCCGATGTCCTGGCCTCCGAACTTGCCGAGGACTTCGGGGTGAGCGTGGAATACATTTCGGGCGGTGTCCGCATCTACCTGGATGCAGACCGGTTTGCCGCAGAAAGGCAGCGTTTGCGGCGGATCGTCGATGGTGTGCCCGCGCAGCCAGGCGAGGGGCCAAGAAAAATCTCCTTCTCCGAGATAGCCGACGAAGACTGGTCCAGGAAGTGGAAGGAGCATTTCAAGCCGTTGCGGGTAGGCAAACGATTTATTGTCTCGCCGACCTGGGAAGCCGAGCCGCGAGACCCGGGGCGTCTTATCATACGAATCGATCCCGGGCGAGCCTTCGGGACCGGACACCATGAGACTACCCGGCTCTGCCTCAAATGGCTCGAGAGCTGTGGTTTGCTCCGGAGACCGGCGTCGCTTCTCGACGTCGGCACAGGCTCCGGAATACTCGCAATCGGCGCAGCCCTGCTTGGGTTCGGGGAAATTGCTGGGGTCGATAACGATCCGGAGGCTGTCGAAACGGCAAAGGAAAACGTTTTGCTAAACGGGTTTTCGGGGAAAATACGCCTCTTGTGCGCAACGGTTGAAGAGGTCGAAGGGCAATTCGACGCCGTTATTTCGAATATAGAATCGGGGCCTCTTATCAGGATGGCGGAGGCGATTGCCTCCAAGGTGCGCGACGGTGGACTGCTGGCGCTTAGCGGAATCCTTGCGGAACAGGCCGATGAGGTCTGCGCGGAATATGAAAAAATGGGCCTTGCGCCCGTCGGCCGGAGTGCGGCGGGAGAATGGGTGCTTCTGGCCTTTGCGAAGTGAAAGGGAAGGGACATGAAAGAAAGGGCATTGAGTGGCGAATGGATCACGCTGGACGCACGGGGTGAAATGAGGGTTCCATCGAACCCCAACATCGGCTTTATCGAGGGGGACGGAACGGGGCCGGACATCTGGGCCGCGACGAGACCGGTATTGGATGCGGCGGTCCTTAAAGCCTATGGCGGGGAAAAGAAAATCCACTGGTTCGAGCTGCTTGCAGGTGAGAAGGCCGTAAAGGAAGCCGGGGATCCGTTGCCCCAAAAGACCGTCGATCTGATCAGGAAGTGCGTGGTCGCCATAAAGGGTCCGCTTACCACCCCGGTCGGGAGCGGCATGAGGAGCCTCAATGTTACACTAAGAATTGTCCTGGACCTTTATGCCTGTATCCGTCCGGTAAGATATTTTCCGGGCATCCCATCGCCCGTCCGTCATCCCGAAAGAGTGAACATGGTCGTATTCAGGGAAAATACCGAGGACGTGTACGCAGGGATCGAATGGGAATCGGGGTCTGCCGAAGCCGACAGGTTCGCGCGGCTTCTCCTTGACAATTTCAACGTCACGCTGCCTGCCAAATCGGGCATCGGAGTAAAGCCGATCAGCCCCGGCGGGACCAAAAGGCTTGTGCGGCGCGCTATAGCCTATGCGCTGCAGCGAGGCCTTCCTTCCGTCACCCTGGTCCATAAGGGAAACATCATGAAATACACGGAAGGGGCTTTTCGCAAATGGGGCTATGAACTGGCTAAGGAGGAATTTGCAGAAAGCACCGTTACCGAAGACGATGTGCAGGAGGTGCACGGGGGAAAAGCGCCGGAAGGCAAAGTGGTGATCAAGGAACGAATCGCCGACTCGATGTTTCAGCAGGTGCTTCTAAGGCCCGAAGAATACAGTGTAATTGCAACGCCCAATTTGAACGGAGACTACCTCTCCGATGCTCTCGCCGCACAGGTCGGCGGCTTGGGAATGGCCCCGGGCGCAAACGTCGGGGATGAGGCCGCAGTCTTCGAGGCCACTCACGGAACAGCGCCCAAATATGCCGGTCTCGATAAAGTGAATCCGGGCTCGCTGATTCTTTCCGGTGCGATGATGCTCGATCACCTTGGCTGGGTGGAGGCTGCCAAGCTCATACATGAAGCCATCGAGCGCACGATCGGCGATGGGATTGTGACTTACGATCTCGCCCGCCAAATGAAGGGGGCGAAAGAAGCCGGATGCTCCAGTTTCGGTCGGGCGATAATCGAACATATGAACTGAGGCCTTCGGCCTCGGGCTTTTGCTCAGGCGGTTCGGCGCAAGGGGCGCCGTTTCCAAAAAGGAGGGTGTTTAAGTGTCTGTCCGGTTTGTCAAAAGCTCGGTCTCGGCGTATGGCATGGCGCCGGCCGATGAAAACCGCGCCTTGCGTCTTGTCGAACTGTGCGGAAGGACCGCCTATAAGTCCGAGGACAAGATAACCGAGGATTCGGCCAGGAAATTTGTGCTCATGCTGAAGTCGCGCGGCCATCTGTCGGTGCTCGAACACAGTAACATCGTGTTAAAGATCGAAAAAGACCCGGCTTCGCCGGTCGGGGGCGGGGCCGCGCCGATCTCCTTTGAAATGATGCTCGAAGCGCTGCGCGACAGGCTCGGTTTTCACCGCATCTGTCCGCTTGGCGCCGGGGACGGCTTTTTAATAGCCGGAAATTTCCGCGCGTGGGTCGATACCCTGGAGCATCTGAAACAGCGTAAGAGTATGCACGACTTTCTGCTTCAAAGCCTCGAAGGGTTCTTCCCGGCCCTTTTCCAGGGTTCGGACGCGGCGGGGCGGGAGAGCCCCGTATCCTGCCGGGCCTCGCTCGTTGGCGAAGACGAACAACTCGAGTTGCTGAAAAGCGACCCCTCTTTCGATCTTCCGGTCTTTGTCTTCAAGTTCGTCTGCGACCGCGGCATAACCCATGAAGTGGTGCGACACCGGGTGTTTTCTTTCACGCAGGAAAGCACGCGGTACGTAAATTATGGAAACAGGGGCATGGTGCTCATCCTGCCCGAGGAATTGTACAATTCATACGATGAGGTAAAAGGCGAACCGGTACCCGGCAGCCTTCTTGCGGGCGAATGGCTGAAACGCGCCGAAATCCTTTTTCATTGGTACGGCGAAGACCTTGCCCGGGGGTTGCGGCCCGAGATTGCAAGGGATATTCTGCCGAACCTGCTTAAAAGCGAGCTGTTTGTAAGCGGCAGGTGGAGCGGCTGGAAACATTTTATTATGCTGAGAGACTCTGGCCAGGCCCATCCGCGAATACGATCTCTCGCAAAAGAGGTAAGAAAATATTTTGAGGGCCTTGGGCTCAAGTGCTGATGCAGAGGGGAGTGAACGGAAAGGGATGCGGGAGATATTTTCTCTTCAATGGGAGTTGAACATCCACACGCTGGCGAATGCCGGCAGGGATTTCGAGGCGACGATGAACGATCCGGAACAAAGGGTTGTCTGGATCGAAAACTACCGCAAGGCGCTTTCCGCCGAACTGGCCGAACTGATCCGGGAAGTTCGCGACCACGGCCTGGCGACTCAAAACGGCAAGGTCGAAATTGTCGATATGCTTCATTTCCTGGTGAGTCTTTCCCAGATCGTCGGCATAAAGCCCGATGAGGTCCCGCCTTTGAGCCTGCATGCCAACGGGGATTCTTTCGAGGCGTGCGCCATCCGTGCGTTTCTAGGTGTCGACGACCTCCAGGGCAGCCTCAAGTGGAAATGGTGGGCGAAAGGCGGCGGGTTTAAACCCGACAAGGCGCGGAGCGCCATTTTAGACCTCTGGGATGTGGTTTTCCGCGTCTGCGCCGTTTTCGGGCTTGATTTCCAGGAGCTAAAAAAGATCTATATCGCCAAAAACAGGATCAATTTCGAGCGGCAGCGCAAAAATTACAACGAGGACACAAAAACGGAAGATGACAATCGCTCCATCCGGGTTTGACGTTTTAAAGCCATGAATGATTCAAGGAAGACAAAATTCGTAAGCTTCGAGGGGATCGACGGCTGCGGCAAGAGCACCCTTATGGACCGGCTGGCAGGCTGGCTGACGGAGGCAGGCGTCCCTAACATCAGGGTGCGCGAGCCGGGCGGAACGGCGATCGGCGAAAAGATCCGCGACATCCTGCTCGATCCCGCTTCGTCCGAAATGATCGGCCGGGCCGAGGTGCTCCTCTACAGCGCGAGCCGGGCGCAATTGACCTGGCAGGTCATAGTGCCGGCCATGGAAAAAGGCGCATGGGTCCTCGCGGACCGGTTCGTCGACGCCACCTTTGCCTACCAGGGGTTCGGGCGCGGCTTCGACCTGGAGCATCTCGGAATGATTCAGCGATGGGCGACAGGCGGACTTATGCCAGATAAAACGGTCCTTCTCGACTGTGACGTCGATTTGGCCACGTCCAGGCTGAGCGGAAGGGACGGACTTGACCGGGACCGGATCGAGCGGGAAGAAGGAGCTTTCCACCGCAAGGTGCGCGACGGCTATTTGGCGCTTGCCGGGAAGGAACCGGCGAGGTTCCTGGTCCTGGACGCCTCGAAGCCGCTCGAAGAGGTGGTGGAAGATTTCCGTAAACGGTTCTGGCTGGTTGAAATCGGAGGCTGACCGGGCGGTGGGACCGCCGGCCGGGATGCCCGAGGCCTTTGGCTTCGGGCTTTTTTCCCTGCGGTTTGGTGCAAGGGGCGCCGTTGGGCGGTGGGACCGCCGGCCAAGATGCCCGAGGCCTTCGGCTTCGGGCTTTTTTCCCTGCGGTTTGGTGCAAGGGGCGCCGTTGGGCGGTGGGACCGCCGGCCAAGATGCCCGAGGCCTTCGGCTTGGGGCTTTTTTCCCTTAAGGCGGCGCAACTGAAGTTTTTTCGGGCAAAGACTTATCCTGAGAGTGCGGTGGGAATGCTTTGCACTGAAGCAGGTGTGTTATTCCGGAGAATTGGTTGAGGAGATGTTATGAAGATCATCGGTTTCGAGGAGCACTACAAGTTTCCGGCTATATACGAAGCAAATAAGAATAATCCAGTCGAGTTGCTCTACGAACTGTCGAGGAAGGCGGGACACTTGACGGACGCAGGCATCTATGATCTGGGTGAAGGGCGGATCGCCGCTATGGACGCTGCGGGTCTCGATGTGCAGATCCTCTCGCACACCGTCCCGGGTCCGGAGACCTTGGAACCGTCGCTCGCGGTGGAGCTGGCCAGGCAGGCGAACAACGCCGTTGCAAAAGCGGTCTCCAAGTACCGCGACCGGTTCCTGGGCTTCGCCACCCTGCCGATGCGCGACCCTGCGGCTGCAGCTCTGGAGTTGGAGCGTACCGTGCGCGACTCGGGGTTCGTGGGCGCGCTGATAAATGGCCACATCAACGGACGTTATCTCGACGACAAGTTCTTCTGGCCGGTGTTCGAATGCGCCGAAACGCTCGGCGTGCCGATCTATCTGCATCCCACCGTGCCGCCGCAGCCGGTGGTAGATGCCTACTACGGCGGTTTCGACCCCATCGTATCGGCCGCGTTGTCACGTGCAGGGCTAGGCTGGCACATCGAAACCGGTATACACTGCATGCGCTTGATCCTGGGCGGGGTTTTCGACCGGTTCCCCGGGTTGCAGATCATCGTGGGTCACCATTTCGAAGCATTGAGTTGGATGGCGTGGCGGACGGACTACTCGTCTGCGTTGAACGAGAAAAGCGGACTCAAACGCACCATCAAAGAATACCTTCGGGAGAACTTCTACGGCGGCATCCTCGCCGGCGAGTTCGCGAACCAGGCCCCTGGTGCGATAGATAGCAGTTGGAGTCTTTCCTACAACGCCTATCTCGCCATGGCGAACCTGATCGGCATCGACCGCATTGTCTTCACAAGCGACTATCCGTACGGCAACACCAAAGCCGCCCGGCAATTCTTTGATCAGATGCCTATCAACCCCGCCGATAAGGAGAAGATCGCCCACCTCAACGCAGAGCGCCTGCTCCGGCTCTGAGCGTTGTGGGTTGAGGAACAAAAAAGAGTGCTGTTTGCCTCGGGCCGGACGTGTCTCTGGCTGATTGGCGCAACGGTGATATCGTTTTAAATCCTCACAAGGCCGATTTCAGGGGTGTGTAAATGCCTCAGCAGAAGGGGCCTGCATCGATGGCACACCCTTTTGCTGCGCCACCGATGTAAGCCCCTTCTCATTGTGCGGGAACCGCCCATCTAAAGGTTGAATTTAATGGAACACATTCTTTGGCGGAGACCTCCGGATGCAAGCCGGTCTAGATCCCGGCACCGCCAAAGTACCACTGCAATGCACCATGTTCGATCTTCTTTTGCGCTTCATAGCAATTGTGCAGGTCAATCGCACAGATCCTGACCAGTCCCCTTTTCTTAGCAACGGTGTAGGTGGTGCTCTGGGCATTCAGCATCATTTTAGCCCCTTTTTTCATCATCTGCTGCCCTTGTGTCACAGTGGTCCCGGCCATCATACCGTTGCCTTTGACCACCATGTCATAGCCTTGCTCCATCTGCTTTTGGGCTGCTGCAAGCTCCGGGTCCTTTATACCTTTCTTTGCTGCGGCGGCCATTATCCTTTTGTTTGCCGCCATCATCTGCTTGGCGCCTTGCATGATTGCCTTTTGACCTTCGACCAGCGATTTGTTGGTTTGAGCCCATGAACACGGAGAGAAGGCGAAGAGAGCGGCTGCTGTAAAAACGGTCAAAAGAATTGATAAAGACCTGCTTTGATTTTTCATATAATTTCTCCTCAGATAAGTCACATTTGTAAAATTTAGCGGAGATGAATGTCTTGCCCCCGGGTCTGCAGCCCCTGTGCTCACTCTGCCTGGATGGGCGGTTCCCGCACAATGAGAAGGGACTTACTATCGTTTGACGCAGCAAAAAGAGTGCACCGGGAATATCCCCATTCCCCTCCTTGTTCCGCTCTTCTGATGCTTGATGGTAATGTCGTCGAGTGCAAAGGTTACTTTTTTTCCACAGGATACATACTCATAACCCATTCGTCCCAGCCGCCTTTCAACACCTTCACATTTTTGAAGCCGGCGGATGCCATTTCCTGCGCCACCCGGACGCTGGTCGCATCGTGAGGTCAGGCGCAATATAAGACGATTTTCTGGTTTTTCGAGTACTTATTCATCCATTGCGCAGGATTTTTCGGAGACCTGCGTACCGCTCCCTTTACTTTCCAATTGCTGGTTGTCCAATCATGGTGGGTTCGTACGTCGAGTATGGCTACATTAGGATTACCAAGGTCTTTTTTCAGTTGGTTTTTGGTGATGAAAGAGACTCCTTCGGCTCCGTAGGCGAAGGGGATGGCGGAAAATAGGATCAGGAGTGCAGGAAAAAGGTATTTCAACTTCTGCCGTTTCATTTAAACCTCCTTTGAAAAAAATTTGAAAAGGATCTTGGCCATGAGCCTGACCGGACGCTTTGCTCAGAAAAGAGCAACGCTAGATGTTAATAACTGAATGTATCAACTTCAACCCACTGCCTGCGAACTGCACACTTTGAGACCGGATTTTGGCGGAAAAAAAACTTCCCCTGCACCCCTCTTTTGGGCCAAGCTCAACCGCGGCCAAGGGCTCCGTTTATTGCGCTGAGCATTTCATTCATTGAAAAAGGTTTCATAACAATATTTGCTGCGCCTGCTTCGATAATGTCTTCGGAAGTCGTATTGTTTTTGTAACCGGTGGCGATCAGGACTTTTGCATCCGGGTTGATGGCCAGTATCTCTTTTAGACACTGCTTGCCGCCCATTTGGGGCATGATGAGATCCAGAATCACCAGGTCGATGGCCTCTTTGTTGTTCCGGTAGATAGCCAGAGCCTCCAGACCGTTTTCAGCGAGAAGGACACGATAACCGAAACTGTTAAGCATTTCCGAGATAACGCTCCGTAAGGCTTCCTCATCATCGGCGATCAATATGCTGGCCGCTCCTCCAGACAATGCGCCATTCCGTGGCTGAGGTTCGTCTGCGACCGGGATGCGATCGACAGCCGGCAAGAGTATCCTGAATGTTGTTCCGTGTCCGGGAGCGCTCTCGCACTCGATATGGCCGTCGTGGCCCTTCACAATGCCGTAGACGGTAGATAGCCCGAGTCCTGTGCCGCTTCCAGGCGCTTTGGTGGTGTAAAAGGGCTCGAAGATATGTTCAAGGCTTTCGGCATCGATCCCGCCGCCCGTATCCGACACTGTGAGTTGAACATAACTCCCCGGCTGTATGAGCAGATGAGTCTGACAGTAGTCCGAATCCAAAGACACATTCTCTGTTTTTATTGTTATGCGCCCGCCATCAGGCATCGCATCTCTGGCGTTGACTCCCAGGTTGAGCATGATCTGTTGCATTTGACCGGGATCGGCGTTGACGGGGTTGAGATCTTCCATCAGATCGAGTTCGATGGCGATCATTCTAGGTATTACCCGCTCCAAGAGGTTTCTTGCCTCACGAATCCCGTCATTAAGAGCATAGGCTCGCTTCTGAATCTCTACCTTGCGACTGAAGGTGAGCAGTTGTTTGGTGAGTTCGGCGCCCCGCATTGCGGATTTCTTGATCTCTGAAAGGCTCCTGTGCTCGGCGGTTTCTTTGTTCTTGCCCATGAGCAGGAGTTCGGAATAACCGATGATAGCTTGCAAAATGTTATTGAAATCATGTGCAATGCCTCCGGACAGCGTACCGATCGCTTCCATTTTTTGCGCCTGGCGAAGCTGCCGCTCCAGCAGGATTTCATTGGTAACATCTCGATTGATGCAAACAAAACCGTGGCTCTCACCACTGACGTCATGGATAGGAGAAATAGTGGTTTCGAATTCGCACATGGTTTTGTCACTTTTTGATATGACCAGGTGACCGTTCCAGGACTGCCCGAGGGTCAGCGCCTTTTGCACCAGACTCCTCGATACCGGATCGCTTTTGCTTATGAGGAACTGATCCAGCCTTTGGCCGCGCACATCGTCGCGCTGCAATCCGGTGGTTCTCTCAAAAGCCGGATTCACATATTGGACGAGCCCATCCCTGTCTGCAATGATGACACTGTCGGCCGTATTTTCCAGAGCGGCCGCCAGGCGCTGACGTTCTTGATCCGCCAGCCTTCGTACCGTAACGTCTCGGACCACCCCACGATAGCCCTTCAATTGTCCTGCTGAATCTTCTATTGGTGAGGTTGAAAGCTCGAGTAAAAGGGGTGAGCCGTCTTTTCGAACAATTCGGTAGTCCATCATTTTTGAACAGACCGCCGACCTGCAAACTTCCTCAAACATCCCCCGGATCTGTGCCATGACGATGTCCCCGGGTTTGGACTCGTGTCCCAGCCCCTTCAAGTCCTCCTCGGAGCATCCCAGAATACGAACCATAGACTCATTTAGAAAGGAGACCCTTCCCGAGAGATGCAATTCGAAGTAGCCTTCGTCTATGCTTTGGAGGATATTTCTGTGTTTTTCCTCACTTTCTCGCAACGCCTCAAAGATACGCGTCACACGCAGGGTCTCAGATCCATAGGAGGCCAGCAGGGCGCCCAGTTCGCAATCCTGCTGAGTAAATGGCGGCGAGACCTTATTATGCAGGGAAACGACGCCGACAACCTCACCGCTTCCGTCCGCAAGCGGAAACGCCATAATGGAATCATCCTGGTAGCCCTGCCAGCCACTGGGAAGTACATCTTTTTCCTGTGCGATATTCTTGATGAGGACCGGGGCCCTGTTCCTGATGGCCAGATCGAACACGGAACCCTTGCGCAGCGGTAAATAGAGGCTTGCGGGAACATGAGACGGATCGAGTGAGTGCATGAGTACGAGTCTGTCATCCTGGAGAACAAAAAAGCTGCCGCCTTGAGCGTTCACAGTGTGAGCAAATTCCTTAAGCAGGGATTGGCCCAGCTCCGAGGGCTTGGAGCAGATGGCAAGGGCCCTGGAAGAGAGGAGAAGCTTCTTGAGCCGGTCGTTGAGCTCTTCAAGCTCCCGGTTGCGAATGCGCAGATTCTCTTCAGCCTGGTTCTTTTCGCGCTCCAGCCGAAGCCTTTCAAAGCACCTGTCCAGAGTTGCAAACAGATCCTGAGCGTCGAGCGGCTTGCGCAGGTAATCGTAGGCACCGTGCTTAAGGGCCTCTATAGCACTTTCTATTGCAGCATAGGCGGTGATTGTCAGGCATAGGATTCCCGGTCTGGCATTGCTGAGCTCAGTAATAAGCCTGACCCCGTCGTAGCGGTCCAGACGAATATCCACCAACGCTACCCTGGCGTCGAAATCCCGTATCACTTTAAGCGCATCGGCAGCGGTATGCGCCAAAGCGACCCGGTACCCTCGCGGCTCAAGAAGTTCCATTAAGCTTTCGGCAAAATCGACGTCATCGTCTACGATGAGCAGTCGCAATTCTTCGGTTCCATTGTGTGGGGAGCCCTGTAGAGGGGATGATGCCATGGCGCCGCTCCTCGTCTGGTGCAGTGACGGTTTCCTGTGGAATCACCGGGGCGAATCAGCGGGCAGCCATAGAGTAACTGTGGTCCCGCATCCCGGTTCACTTGAGATTTCAACGCCTCCATGATGGCTTTCCATGAGCTGGTTCACGATGGATAATCCCAGACCAACACCAAAGCCTCGAGTACTGTAGAGGGGCGTGAAAATTTTGGGTAAATCTTCTTCGGTAATGCCGGTGCCCGTATCCGCGATTCGGATTTCGATCTTTTCTTTAGAAATTTGCGAGGACACCGTAAGAGTGTGCTTTACCGGAGGGTTGAGGACCTCTTGCCTCATCTTTTCCAGCATCGCCTGACATGCGTTGTTGATGACGTTTTGCAGACAGCGCCGCAGCCATTCTCGATCCACCTTGGCCTTTGCCCCAGAACGCAGGTCCTTGTGGAGGATGATTCCCTCGGGGATAACCGTTTCGCTTAAAAATTCCTCCACCCATTCATCCAATTCGGTCGTTTCCAGGATCGGATTGCGGGTCCTCGTGTAGTCCAACAACTCTTCGATGATTCTGTCGCACCTTAGGACGTTGCGATCTGCCCGATCGAGAATGCGCTCTACTCCAAGACCTCGATTGCGAAGCTTTTCCCCGAGGGAAAAAATTGAGGAACGGATAGTACCCAAAGGATTTCTCAATTCATGACTCACCGTAGCGATCAATTTTCCAAGGATGGCCAGTCGTTCCTTGCGGATCAACTCCTCCTGCGCCGCTTCCAGTTCCTCGGTTCGCTCCTTGAGTTTCCTGCGAAGCAGAAATTCATCCCAACGCAGCCTGTAGTCCACCTCAGAGGCGACCAGTATGCCGAGTATAGCCGAAATAATGAACATGTTGTTGGTAAGAAAAAGGCGAAGGGCCTGCTCTGAGGGCGCTCTTTCCGAAAATACCACAGATCCTGTATAGATGAGATACAGAACTCCGGAGTGAAATGCGAGGTGCCTGACGTTGATTGTGAGAACGCTGCAAAAAATCAGAAACACCAGGATCAACCCGGCATAATATGGACTCGTGTAGCCGCCTGAGACTATGATCATGCGCGTAATGACGCACCCGACTACATAAAATTCGATCATTCCGAGATAAAAGCTCTTATAGCCGAAATTCCATTTTTGGTTTACCAGGAAGAGAATCCCGCACAAAGCCGAACTCAGCAGTCTGTAAATCATGAATTCCCGGAAATACCGGGGATACATGATGTAGTCGACAACGCCGAAAAGAGGCACCAGATAGATGCCGAAGTAGGAAAGGATATCGACCCTGGCTCGAACAAGCGGTCCTCGATCTTCCGTAAAATCCCGGACTAAGTTCATCTCCTGTCTGCCAGGGAACATACAAACTCCAATCCTATAAACTCCTATCCTAATGCTGTCGATCTTCTTTGGTTGCCACCGCGAACAGGTTCACTTGCTCCTGCTCCACCTTCACTTCGATATCGCGACCGAACGGGCTCCCGGCAAACAGCTCCTGCAGATCGGATTTGTCCCGATAGATCAGCTTCCAGTCCACGAGGTGATCCATGAAAACCCGGTTGGGATTCGATCGGGTAAAATTGCCTATAATGAGCCTGCCGCCGGGTTTGAGGTGTTCGTAGCAGCGGGAAATCAGGGCGACGAAAAGCTTTGAGTTAAGATAATCCGCCAGTCCGGCGGAATAGATCACGTCGAATTGGCCGTATTGCTGTTTGTTACTGCCCAAAGCCCATCTGACCAGGTTGTCGTTCACCAACCGGATGGCAGCCCGGTGGGCAAAGGTGTTGACGTGCGTGTTGGTGTATTCCAGGGCTTCCAAGTCCGCATCGACACAGACTGCCTCGATGAATTCGGTCTTCTTGAATCTGGAAAGAAAATCGAACAGCTCCCTGTTGGATCCGCAAGCTAAATTCATGATTCGAAAAGGTGCGTCATCTTGTTGTTTTTCACCGGCATACCTTTCCAACAGGTTGGAGAGAAGCTCGCGCCGTCCTCGAACAGCTTTTGCCGCGCTGGTATTTATAAACCAGCTGTCGATCAGCTTGCCGAATTTTCCGTCCCCATCGGGCTCTTGGTTGTAAATCATCTCCATCAACCCATAATCGCCGGCATAGCCCCTTGGCTTGTAGTAGGCCCTTTCGGCAAAGCGGCTGCGCATGCAATAAGGAAAAATTTCTTTGAAAACGTAGCCCCAGACAAACTCCTCCACCTTGCCGCCACTGCGACTCTCGAAATACTCCAATTGGCCGTTGAACTCATCCAAAATCCGGCGGCATTTATCATCCAGGACCTCGGGCGCCTCCATGCCCTTTTCCTGTTGCACTTGGTGCGATAGATCGAAAAAGGCTGCCTTCAGCCCCTCTGTGGTTCGGTTCAAGAAAGACCATTCAGGGGTATTGAGAAACCATTCGGGGATCGGTTTGGATTCATGAAAAGTTCGATGTCCCGTTGACAGGGAAGCGGCATAGGTTGTGAGTGGTTCGCTCTCTTCCAGGATTCTGCGAAACCTCTCGCAAATCGAATAAGCCAGGTGGGTTATGAGATCCCCATAAAGCTGCGGGTTCTCCGCCTTCAATTTCCTTACGCTTTGGTAATTAAATATCTTGATCAGCGTGTCTTCAGCGGCACGAATATCACGGACCCTGGAACGGCCGTCAAGAAAGCCGATCTCGCCAAAAAAACTCTCCGCTCCGATGAGAGCGACAGAAATCCGGGTATCTCCCACTGAAGTCGATACCTCCACTGCTCCCTTCTCGACATAATAAAGGCAGTCGGATTCCGATCCGGACGTTACGATTTCCTGGCCTTTGGTGTAATATTCGGATCGAGCAATGTCTTGAAGACCCTGGATCAGGCTTTTTAACGATATCAAGGGTGATCCTTGCTTGCTCATGGGAATATTCCTCCCGTCAGTGTCATGAGAGAACACCTAACGTCGTTTAGGATTAAAGGATTGACAGTATAACATATCGTCTGCGAGGATCTATCTTTCAACACTTCCGCCGGCTCACAAAGGCGCCCCCGCAGTCCATTTCGATGAAAGAGTCGATGGACATGACCTCCCTTGATACGTCTTGAGCGCCGCGAAAGTTCACCACTCCTTGCCACCATGCTCCATGCGCTCGACCAATATGATTCGAATATTTTGAGCGCCAACCCCGATCTTTGGCTCTATGAATGATCTGCCTTAAATATTTAAAGGCCAAACGGCCGCTACGAGCGATCTTTGAGCAGTCGAGGACCAAATGCAATTTCTATGCGCATAACGAAGTTTTTAGCGGATTCGGCGAAAGATGATTTCTGCGCCCTCTTCATCATTATGCATAAAAGTTACGTTAAACCGACCATGTATCGCGTCGGGACATATATTGTCCAGCCGACCCCGATCTCGTGCCTTCGTTAATTGCCGCGATGAAGAATCAGTCAGATCGAATATTAGAGGGTCATGCGCCTCAGCGCCGTCGCCCCTCCCGGCTGCAAGAGAGGAGTTCGTGCGATTGGAAAGGCGCCGAAACCCTTCTTCCGGATATCGCCTGCAAAATAAGGACACCTGCTCGAATCCGGTTTTAGCGCCGAGCTGTGCATTTTTTGCCGACCGTAATTGCGCGTGCGTCTGCTTCATGCAGGATGTTCCTGTTGGGAGTCTGCCTCGGTTTCTTTGCTCATAAACACCCTTCCGCTGCGATTCGAAAAATTTTCTCGTTCCATACTGAATAAAACATTATATTTTAGCGGTTGCGAAATCGGTTCATTTACATTCCATCTGTCGGAGGTTTCATGAAACGCATTCTTTTTTTATGCACCGGCAATTCATGCCGCAGCCAGATGGCCGAGGCCTGGGCACGCCATTTGAAGGGGGATCAGCTCGAACCGTATTCAGCCGGGGTAAAGACGAGGGGGGTTGATCCCAGGGCAATCAAGGCTATGGCTGAAGCGGAAATTGATATCACCGCTCAGGTCTCCAAGAGGATTGATGCTCTTGGAAATCTCGAATTCGATTACGTAATTACATTATGCGACAATGCACATGAAGCGTGTCCATTTTTCCCGGCAAAGACCAGGGTCTTGCATGTCGGCTTCGATGACCCTCCAACAATCGCTGCAGGCGCAAGAACCGAAGAAGAAGCAATGATGCCCTACAGGCGTGTTCGCGACGAGATCCGGAAATTCGTGGAAACACTACCGGATGCTTTAGAAGAGGAGCAATGAAAACTGATTTTATCTCCAGGCGTCTTTCTTTTTGGATCGCTTTCTGAGGCCGGGACGCATGTTTCGAGTAGACACGTGATCGTGTTCGCAATTACAACTCATGGTAATACTGCCCGACGGCATGCCCATCCTGTTTTAGCGGCAACCTGTTCGGCCGCCTGTACCTGACGCTTCGCGGAAATGGCTGAACTAAGAGCCCGTAAAGCATGCCCGAGGATGGTGGGAAAATATCCTCTCAGACAGGAAAAAGCGCAAAGAGATAATCTTCAATAATAAGAGGGGCAAAAATGCCCCCCTCATTACGTCAAATCAGCTAGTGTGTCGTTCCGGAAATGGTCCGATAGCATCCTGCCCTTCCTCGGGTTTACCGGTAAGCGGTGAAATGCCGCTAAGTTCACTGAATGCCACACGTGAAAATGCCCTTTAGCCGGTTTTGCCGCATCTCAAAAGGCAGAACCATCGTCCCTTGTTCATTCGCTTCGCCTGTACAAGCTTATCGACCTGCCGGTAACCAGCGAGCCGGTGATAAGCACGGCCGTGCCTACGCTGAGAAGGCCAACCAAGATCAGATCCAGCGGGGCGACCCCTACAAGGGCAAGTATGCTAAGCGTTATGCTGCCAAGCCCTACGAACACCTGGGGGGCTGCGAATGCGAAAGACCTCCAGTCTAAATGCTTGGTTTCCAGTTTCCTTAAACGCATTCTGATGCCGCTGTCCACCATGAGGGCGGTACCGTAAACGATGATTGCAACAGGCACCAGGGCCGCAGGGTCAATGCCAAGAAGCGCCAGAATTCCCAGCGCGATTCCAGCGAACCCCATGAGAAACTCAGCGCCCGCTGTAGACCACTTAAGCCAGCTCACGGACTCCTCCTGAGCTTCCGATTCAAGGGCCGAAAACCTCGCTGCCATAGCGCCCGATTCAAACACGAAAGCAGCCCCCAGGGCGATTGCCGCAACTGACGCCAACACCCACGGGGCCACGTTAGCCAGACCGATAATGGCCAAAGCTACCGCGACAAGTCCCGCAATTCCTTCCACAATAGAGATGCCTGCTCCCATCCTTAAAGTCCTGAGAGCATCACTATGTCCGCCGTTCATTGAAGTTACTCCTTCACTGAATGAATTCGTCGGGTGAGGGCAACACCGCAGGCAGGAAAATTGGAAGTTATGCCGAAAGGCGATTTAACCTCGTGGTGCGTCAACGGTGTCGTCCACACACCGGCCTCGATCGGG
>JAJYTC010000093.1 GCA_021793275.1 Deltaproteobacteria bacterium
GCTCAGTTTCCAAGCCTGGTGCTTCTTCGGCGCCGCTCAAAATGCAAAAAGCCGGGCAGGTCCTGCTTGCCGACCGCATAGACACTAAACACAGCGAAATATTTACCACCGATCCCAACATGGAACGGGAGATGAGAAGAGAGCGCGAGGAGCAAAGGGAAAAAGAGTATAATTCATGGGAAATGTTGCGGCATATGTACTTGTTCACTACTCCCGCGGGCCAACAACCTCCATCCTCTCCGCAAGGCGCAACTCCTTCGCAATAGGGTCGGGAGCGAACATTATTACCCTTCCTGTTCGACAGTGTCTTCGATCAACACTTCAAGCTCGGCCAGTACGATCTCTTTTACAGACATTGCCATGACCTCCGGCAGGATTGCCGGCGAGATTGCAGGGTCGGGTTTGAGGCTGGGGCCGCTTTTCGCGCACACGCGGTCGACTATGCGCACCGCCATCAAAAGCGGGTCTGCACCATCGATCTCCTCTTCATGATGACGTTTTACCACCTCGCAGTAAACCTCCGGCATGCTCCATCCCGTGGTCAGGGCATATCCCTGCTCTACGTGCATGAAATCCAGGATTTCGAGTAGGAATGACTCCGAGAGGGAGACCTCTTTCCTTTCCGCCCTCATCGTCTCGAAAACCTTGAGGAGAAGCAGTTTGCCTATATCGTGGAAAAGTCCGGCAAGAAATCCCTCATCGGCCTCCTGCGAGTATCCGGTTTTGCGCAGCAGCCACTGCGTTCCCCTGGCGGTTACCAGGGCGTGTTGCCAGAGGACGCCGAGGTGTTTGGCTATCACGGGATCGCGCGACACGTAGAGATTTTTCTGGCTGCCTGCAACCAGGCAATTGTAAACCTGCCTGACGCCAAGGCGCATAATGGACTCTTTTACCGTGCGCACCTTGTTAAGACCTGCAAAGAATGCGGAGTTGGCAAGCTTTAGCATCTGGCCGGCCATGGCCTGGTCCTTGGCGATAGTTGCCGCGATATCAGTGACGGAACAGTTTTCATCAGCTATCTTTGCATACAACTCGCGGGCTACTCCGGGGAAGATCGGAAGGTTCAACGTCTCGGAAGCCGCGTATTTTTCTACCTCGTCCAATAGAGAACTGCCTTTTTGCTCCATTTTGCTTACTCCGTACCCAGAAGGCGCCTTAGTTCGTGAACCGGCCTCGGCCTGGCGACACGAGGAAGTGATCTGAAAACTTCCTGGATAGACGTTGTCCCGTTGGCTGCTTTCACAATTCCATCTTCGAAAAGAGTAACCAGACCGGAGGTTTCCGTGCTGATCCGCCTCAAGTCGTAGGCTGTTCTTTTGTTCAGTACAGCGTCTTTGACCGGCTCGTTCAAAACCAGCAGTTCGAATACGCCGATCCTTCCCTTGTACCCGGTGAAACGGCATTCGGGGCACCCTCGACCGATTTTGAAACCAACGCCCTTTAAATCATTAGCGCTGTAGCCGAGCCTGCGTATATCGGAGGGCTGAAGGACATAGTCTTCCGCACATCGGGTGCATACCCTTCTTAGAAGCCTTTGAGCCGCTACGCAGACTACGGTCGAAGAAATCAGAAAGGCTTCGATATTCATATTGAGCAGGCGGATCAAACCTCCGATGCTGTCTTCGGTGTGGAAGGTGCTGAGCACCTTATGGCCGGTAAGAGAGGCCTGGATGCACGTCTCCGCTGAAAAACGGTCGCGTATTTCTCCGATCACTATGATGTCGGGGTCCTGCCTGACGACATGCTTGAGGCTTTCTTCGAAGGTGAGGTTTATTTTGGGATCTATCGAGCATTGGGCTATTCCGTCGATCAGGTACTCAACGGGGTCCTCGACCGTTATTATGCTGGAGTCCATACTCTCGAGGTGATTGATGGAGCTGTAGAGGGTGGAGGTTTTCCCGGACCCCGTGGGCCCGGTAATGAGGATGACTCCACAGGGGAAATCCAGAGCCTCCGACTTGAACCTGTCGAGCATTTTGGGGTACATCCCGATTTGATTCAGCCCCAGCAGAAGACCTTTTCTTCCCAGCAGCCTCAAGACGGTGTTCTCGCCCAACACGGTCACATAGAAGGAAACTCTGAGATCGAGCGTGGTCCCGGTCCGTGGGTCCTCGAACTGTATCCTGCCGTCCTGGTGCCGTCTCCTCTCGGCTATGTCGGCTTTTGACATGATCTTGAGCCGGCTCGTTATGGGGGGCCCCATTTGCAGAGGCAGGTCCTTGTAGTGAACCAGGACGCCGTCGAGGCGAAACCGGACCCGTATCCTGTCTTTCATGGGTTCGATGTGGATATCGCTGGCGCCGCTGCTCGCTGCTTCCTCAAGGATGGCGTTTACCATGCCGATCACTGATTTTTCGTCGGGCTGACTCGTTTTCAGCAGTACGGCTTCACGTTCCAGCGCTCTTAGCACTTCGCCGAATTGAGATTTCGAACAAAGGGCCTGTCTTATTTCGCCGAAGATTTTTTCCGCCGTATCCTGGCTTTCACGATTCAACGGATCGACGAAGGCCACCGTCACTTGTCCATTAGCCCTGGAAACCGGGAGGAATTGGTGAAGAGCGTACCATTTTGCCGGGACCTTTCGCAGCAGGTTGGCATCCATGCGACTGATTTCGAGCTCACAGTAGGGAAGCCCCAACTGGAAGGAAAGAACTTCGAGCAGGCTCCGTTCCTCGATAAAGCCGCCTTCCACCAGCACTTCGCCTATTGTCTTCCTTACGGCCGATTCTTTTTGCAGGCCGATCGCCGTCTTGAGATCGTGGTCCTTGATCAGTCCGAGTTCGACAAGCAAAGCGCCGAGCTTGAGGTTGACCTTGCTTTCGGACAGAGTGTCCCGGAGCTGTTCGGCAGTTATGTATTTGAGCTCCTGCAAAACCTGGGTAAGCGTCTTGTTGCTCGCAAGCTTCGCATGAACTCTTTTGGCATATTTGAGCTTTTGCTCGTCGAGATACCCTTTGCCGATCAGCATCTCGTAGATGACCCCGGCCTGCTCCACCCTCTCGCAAGCCTGTTCGGGACCCTTGGCATGGATTGCCGGCTGCTCTGCTCCCATTAATTTCAAGACCTTTTGGTTCTCCACCTGAGACCCCCTCCGGACGCGGAAAAAAGGACTTGCATGGTCTAAGTCATCAGCCGTGAAATCGGAACCTTGGACTCAAAACTTTAGTTCAATCGGGAAAGAGACGATGCAATCTCCTCCTGCATCGATTCTATTACCGCGAGGGGATCGGCCGCATCCCGTACGGGACGGCCGACGACGACGTAGTCGGCGCCGCCTCCGATTGCCTGACCGGCGGTTACGACCCGTTTCTGGTCGTCCCGGCCGACCTCGGCCCCGGCGGGACGAATTCCGGGCGTCACTATCAGGCAGTCGCCTCCCAACTCGTTTCTGAGGCGAGGGGCTTCGGCGCCTGAGGCCACTATCCCCCCCGCGCCTGCCGCAATCGCCAGGCGCGCTCTATCGAGAACCATATCTTCCACTCTGCCCCGGTAGCGGAAAAATTTCCCCATGTCTTCATTACTGAAACTGGTGAGCACCGTTACGGCAAGTATTTTCACTTCCGCGCCGGCCTTGACGGCGGCTTGCACGATCGGCTCGTTTCCGTGCACGGTGGCAAACGTTACGCCTTTACCCCCCAGTTGCTCGACGGCCAGCTTGACGGTCTGCGGGATGTCGTAGAATTTCAAATCGAGCATCACCTTGTGCCCGCGCCCGGCTATCCACTCCACGATTGGAAACCAGCCGGCCAGAAACAGTTGAAGCCCGATCTTGTAAAAATGGATGTGACTTTCCAGGCGCTCTACAAGCCTTTTTGCCTGTTCGGCGGAGTCCACATCGAGCGCGAAAATGATTCTTTCGTCCAGAGGGATGCTTTTTGGCTGCATCAATTGTCTCCTTCTTTGTCCAATTTCCCGGTTTTTCTTGCCTATTTCCCGCTTTATGTCAAAGATAAAATCGGTGAATGGGTGAATGGGTGAATCGGTGAATGGGAAAAAAAGGAAAAGGGTCGTTATCTTCCACCAGGGAGCGCTCGGGGATTTCCTTGTAGCAGCCGCGGCAGTCGATGAGCTTGCCGAAATCGGAGGCTGGAGCCGCGTCGATTTCTGGTCGAAACCGGAGCATGTATCTCTTCTGGCCGCAAAGAGCTACCCCGGGGAATGCCGGCCTTACGACTCGCCCCTGGTTTCCGAGCTCCTGCACGACAGTTTATGGCGCTCCGCAGTCATGCCCGATTTTCTGATCGAGGCGGACCGCATCTTCATCTTCGGGCAAGCGGGAAGCCGCCTCATGGCCGAAAGACTCTCAGAGCTCCTTTCTACAGAGGTGAACTGGATTCAATCCTTTCCGCAGGCAAATGATGCTCCGGAGCACGTTTCCGATTTTATTCGCCGCCAATTTGCCGGCCTTTTTCCGCCGATCTCCGGAAAGCCCCTTGCCCTGTCGCCTCCCGCTTCGGAAAAAAGGGCCGCAGAGGGGTTGCTTCGCGAACTCGCAATCGGTTCAAAACCGATTTTGGTGCATCCGGGAAGCGGCGGCAGGCGCAAAGTCTGGCCGCTTGCAAACTGGCACGGGCTTATCGACCGGGTTCGGCGGGAACTGTCGCGCGAGGTGGCGCTTTCCATCGGCCCGGCCGATGAGTATATGGACAAATTCGCCGGCGCCATGCGGGAAGCCGGAATACCGGTGGTAAGCGGTTTGACCCCTTTGAGGCTCTCTGCGCTGCTTTCCCTGTGCGGACTTTACATTGGAAGCGATTCAGGAGTGAGTCACCTGGCCGCGGCCGTCGGGATTCCGACGATCGCCGTCTTCGGCCCGACCGACCCTTTTGTGTGGGCGCCCCGAGGAAGGGGCGCAATTGCCGTCCGCAGGAAATGGAAAGAACAAGACGTCCTGAGATGGGCGCCTTCGGAGAGGCCCGATTTTCAGGACGAAGAAATCATCGCCCTTATCCAGGCTTCGTACAAAGCGAGCATAAAAAACCCGGACGGAGATCATCCGTCCGGGCAGGGAAGCGGGTTAGGCCGGGTCAAAAGCGCCGGATCGCGTTAAACAGTTAGTTCCAGTAGTAACGGAAACTTGAGAAAAACATGCTGTCGTTTGCCTGGGGACCCGGGTGTGAGCCGCTGAAATAATTGTCCGTCGTATAGGAATATTGCAAGCCCCACACCATATTCCCGTAGTTGCCGTGGTAGAAATTCCACCACTCACCGACTGTAATCTGCGCAATCGACTGTATCTGGCCTTGAAATGCCCCGGGCACGCCAAGTCCGTAGACATAGGTATCATACAGGGGATTGCCGTATCCATAGGCCACGCCATTGGCAGTATAGTATTTTCTTTGAGCCTGCTCCATGCCGAAATAGCTGTACATAGTAAATGCCTTGGAAGGACTCCAGATCAGACCGCTGAGCAAATGGAAGGCTGGAATCGGGTGGATAGCGCCGTTCGCATCCTGGGTGACGTCGGGCAACTGGCCGGAACCATAGCGCCCGATGCCATCACCATACATGCCGCTTGTCTGCAGTGTCAGCTTTTGCCCGTATAACGGTATGATGAAGCCGCCGCCTACAGCATCACCCGTAATATTCTGACTATTCAGGCTCTTGGGTCCGGAGCCGACTTCCAGGCTCGAGTTGAAGGTGCGGGTCAGGTTAAAGAGCTCAAAATGTCCGAAGCGACAGTCGTAGGCCGCCTTTTCTACGATATCGGGCATATTGTTAACCGACAGGTTGCTTGCGAAAAGACTCCCGGGCGCCTGATTGAGCGAATAATTTACCGGGAAATTAGCCGGAGCGTCCGGTTCGCTCGAATAGGTGGTTTGCGGGTTTTCAACCGAAAGACCGAGCCAGAACTTTTTGTTCCAATCTTTTACGATCCGGAACTGGGGTTGCCTCGCCCAGTTGAAGCCTGGTACGTACTGTGCGTCAATGGTGAGGGGGATTTCTTCTGCGAGCGGGATTATTCCCTTACTGTCCAGTGTGACAAGCGACCAGGTTTGACCGCATAACAGGCGCAGTCCGTAGGTCTCCCAATGGACCAATGCGAAAAGATGGCGGATGCGCATATTGTAGGAATTGGACTCATTGGAGTTTGCGCTGGGGGCAGCGCCCAAAAAATCCATTTCGTAGTAACCGGTCAGGTGCACAGTCGGGCTGTAATCGCCCTGCGCCATGATCGAGAGCCTGCTCTGCCTGGCCGTGAACCTTGTTTCGTTCTGGTAATAGTGCGGGCTATTCCTGAGCGGAAGATTTTGAAACGGCGAATCGACATCGGCGCCAAGCCACCTGTTGCGGTAAATACCCGCGGCTTCTATGAAACCCCCGATATTGACCTTGATTCCATGCATGTGGAAGCTCATGCCGCCGCCACCGGTTCCGGTACCGGTCTCACGCAGCTGATTGTTCGCGGAAATTTTCTTTCCGGAAGCAGCTTTTGTCTTCGGGGTTGCGGTCTGCCCAGCCATGATGGCCTGGGCGGCATTCTGCTTGTCCACCTGTTTTTTCAATTCCGCATACCGGGTCTCAGTCTGAATTTGCCGGTCTTCAGCCGTGGCCTGTTGCTTTTCGACCTGGTTCTTTAATTTTTTGTACTCCTTTTCAGTCCTCATTTGGGCGGCCTTCTGCTCTTCGGCCTGTTTCTTCAATTTTTTATATTGCGCCTCGCTGATTTGATGATTGGCCCTCATAATCTCGAGAAGTTGCTCGGCCAATGATTGTTCGGCGGCGGCCCGGGTCTGCCATGCGATCGAAAAAATGAAAAACAGCAAGATCGCAAACGACGCGGTCCACCTCCATTTTCCTCCCCTGCTACTCATAAAACCTCCTCTTTTCTCCTGAAAAATTTACAAAACATGTTCCTTCCCGCTCACCCCGGCTTTTTATTCCACCGATGATGTACAGAAACAGTGTTACAACAGCAGTTCACGATTATGACAATTGTGTTACGAGCGCTCCGAGGGCAATTGCCTCGCAGGATAAGGGTCCTGCGCTCTTAAGGATTGGCATCGGCTGGATTTGGTCCGGGGTATTGATATAAAAAAAAGGATTGATTTTAAAAATCGGACAGGCGACATGCCGATTTCCGATCAAAAGTCGTAGAGCATCCGCATACCCACTATATGCGCATTCCCGTCGTTCACCGTCTTCAGTGAGGCTGAACTGCCGGAGCCGACGACATATGTCCGGTCAAAGATGTGGGCATAAATGTAATTCAACTGAAGCTTAACATTCGGGTTCAAGTACCAGTTGATGCCCGCAGTCACGTCGTTCTCGTCTCCACCGGTTACGCCCCCGTTCGAGAGATTCGTGTTTGAAAAGCGCGCGGTCAGTTCCCATGCTCCCCAGCCCCCATCTTTGATATTGAAGTTGTGGAGCGGAATGGGCCTGGTGAAAATCCCCTGGTTCTTGTCGTATGGCCTGCGCTCGCCGGTGAGGAAATAGCAGGCTTCCATATAGTATCCGTCAAAATCAGGATTGGCGATTTTGGTTCCCGCCAGGTTGGAAACCGTGTTGACAGGAAGTTTGCCGTTTGCATTGACCATGGCATTGAAATACTCGCCGCGAAGTGAAAAAGGGCCTAACACCAGGGCCAGTTCCGGGTCCAGGGTATTGGCTGCCGTAGCCGGCAACAGGCCTGTATCGATCGTATACGTGTTGGTAAGATGGAACTCGGGGGTGCTCTGGTACTCCAGGCCGGGATGGCTCGCCTCACGGGCCCTGTAAGAATAGCTCAGACCGACGTGCAGAAGGTCCCGACCGTTGTCCGCGCACCACGGAAGAGCGGTCAATCGCACCGCAAGATCGGTGTTAGCGTAGTTGTTGAAAAAGCTCCCCGAACTATTGCTTTGGTTGATGTACCCTCCCACGGCCCATGTCATGCGTTTGTCCAGTGCCTGGTTGTACACCTTGATTCCCGTATTGTAAGCCTTGTACGGATTGCCGACCGCGAAGGTATTCGGAAGCGCACGCTCCATGAAGGTGGTCCATTCATCGGAGGTCAGCGCTTCCAGAGAGAAATTCTCCTTCTGATGGCCTATCTGAATATTGCCGATGTAGGGAATGCCTTTTAGTTTCGTCCAGACATTCGTAGCCCTGACGTTGCCGCCGCCGAAATCCATTTGGCCCTCAAAATCTATATCGCCCCAAAGGGTCCCGGTCATCGTCGGTCTAAACCGTCTTATTTCGGTCCCGTAGCCGGTCGCGGTCGTACCGGTCGCCCTGGCCAGTCCTTCCAATGCATTGTCGGCATTCATCCCGCCAAAATCAATTTCTCCGTACCCTCCGACATGCAATTTGAAGTTTCCATTGAGGCTTTGCGTTACAATACCGTTTCTCCAGACGGTTTCGAATCTGTAGGGCTCTTTTTTCGCCACGACTTCAGTCGGCGCGGCCTTTACCTGCTCGGCAAGAGCGGCGGCCTGTGCTTTAGTCTGTTTGGCCGTCTGCTTCTTTACTTCCTCGGCTATAACGGCCTTCTGCCCTTCGGTTTGCCTTTTTACCTGCTCGGCGATAGCGGCCTTCTGCCCCTCGAGCTGCTTTTCCACCTGCCTGGTGATGGCGGCCCTCATGGCGGCCTGCTCCTCTTGGGCCTGTTTCTTTAAATCCTTGTACTGCTTTTCAGTAATCTCATGCCTTGCTTTCATAATATCGAGGAGTTGCTCGGCCACCGTCTCCCGGGCGGCGGCGGCGCCTTGCCAGGAAAGGGCAAGAGTGAATATGATCACTTTCACAATGGCAGCAAATACCCATCTTATTCTCTCTTCAGTTGCTCTTTTTCCGGATTGCACCATCGTGACCCCTCTATCATCGTGAAGTCTCAGAAGAATAAGCAGCTCAGCAGCAGTTCAAGTTGAAGTACCGGTCTCCGGAAACGGGAACGTTTTCGAAATGGAGACTTCCCCAGCCTCTGCGGTGGAAAAGTCCTTCCCTCCTCAAAAACATGTTACAGCTCTTTGCCCGCCGCGCTCATGGCATCGGTTAAGCAAAGCAGCACATTGGCGCCCGGTCACCGTTGCGATTTTGCGAAAACAGATCGGTGATTACGCGCCGTTGGCCGCTGCAGAAGGGCGGCAGTGGATGCGATCCTCTATTTTAACCTTTCTCACCTTTGGGCATATCCCTATCACAACCGGTTCTATTGCGCAAGCAAAATACCATTTTTAAGAAGGTTTTTCTAAATGACCAGCTACGTATATGGTTACGTATAAGGCAGCGGGTCAGATACCACCGGCAGAGCCGGTGGTTTAGCCTGTTGATCAGAAGTGTTGTTTTGACAGAACAGAATCGAGGCTGAGGTGGGATAAAGTTTGGTATAATCTTATAGGAAACTTCAAGTGCCTGTTGACGCTATGGACCCCGGCTTAATCCCGCTAAGAGCGGGACTGCCGGGGTGACGAACTTGACCCTGAGCAGCTATAGGTTTCATCCTCGTTCAAGCCGCGTCCAAGGACGTGGCGGCGTCGCTTGAACGCAAATTGGAATAACCCTCATCTGCCGGTTTTAATCAACTCTTCAAAGGCGGCAATAATCGCCGGTCGAGGCTGCCGCAGGGGCGGGAACGACTGGTACTGCTCCCATCCGCCGCCAAGGGCCTTGTAGAGCGCCACGAATTCTTCAGCGGCTTTTTGCTTGGACAAAACATATTCTTCCGCCAGGTCGTATTCCTGTTTTTCGGCATCGATGACATTCAACGCGTCTATGAGACCCCTGTCATAGCGCTGAGTTGCAAGCCTCACCGAATCCCGGGCCGCCACCAGAGCATTGCTAAGATTGCGCAGTCGATCCTCCTGGGCGTCATAGGAGGCGACGGCCGTATCAACTTGCTGGACGGCGTTAAGCACCGTTTGCTTGTAATTTTCCAACGCCTCGCGAGTACGCAGGTTGGCAATATCCAACAGGGCGTCCAAAGCTCCAAAATCCAATATAGGCGCTCTTATCGCCGGCCCCAACGACCAGATGTCTTCTGTAATGTTGGGCGAAAGGCCAAACCCCTGGTTCTCATATCCAGCGGCGCCGGTGAGCACCACGGTGGGAAACAGATTGGCCGCCGCAATTCCTGCGCGCGCGGTTGCAGCGGCAACCTGGTTTTCCGCTTCCCGTATATCGGGGCGCCGGCGCAGCAGAGTGAGCGGTATTCCAACATCAATATTGGCGGGCAGCGCTGGAAGCATGGCGGGTTTCTCAAGCTCCCTGGCCAGATTTTCGGGAAACTCTCCAAGCAAAACAGCGATCACGTATTTGGCCGCCCGGATTTGGGCAATCAGGGGGCTTTTCTGGGACTCCAGGGTTGCCAGTTCCCGTTTGGCCAAGGCTACGTCCAGATCGTTGGTAATGCCCAGCTCAAACCGCGTGTGGGTGAAATTGTAGTAATTTCGCGCAACTACAATGTTTTTTTTCAAAACGGCCAGTTCCATTTGCAGGGCGCGCAAATCCACATAGGCGCGCGCAACGTCGGCGATTACCGAAACCAGCACTGCGTTGCGGGCGTCAAGGGCGGCCCGTGCGTTATATTTGGCAGCCTGCATCGCGTGCCTGTATTGGCCGAACAGGTCGATTGCCCAGCCACCATCAAAACCGTAGGCGAAGGTAACCTGGTTCAGCCCCCGGGTGTTGATGCCGCCGCGCAACGGTCCGGATGCGCGATCGCGAACGGCGTTAGTGCCGGTGCCGCCTCCCCCGCCTGCGCTAAATTCAACTGAGGGCAAAGCTTCCCCCATGACGACATATTCGTCGGTCCAGGCTTCCTGCATACGATCCAGGGCCATTTTGATATCGAGGTTGTTATGCACGGCCCTGTCAACCAGTGAATCGAGTTCTTTATCGCCCAACCCCCTCCACCATTTGCCGGGCTCAATCACAGGCTTGTTGCCGATAAGTTTGGGCATTCCCTTTCCACGGGAGGTCGCCATGAACTTAGCCGGCATTTTCATCACGGGCGGATGAAACTTGGGGCCTACCGTACACGCAGACAGGCAAAAACAGGCCACTGCTCCAAGCAAAACCTTGGGCGTCACAAGCCTGAGAACTCTTAGACTGTTAGCCTTGGGTCTTCCCAACATTCGCAAGTTTCATCCTCAATTCATGCGGCTTAACAATATCGCCGTTGGCAAGCTCGCTGTTGACATTCAAAACGACCCTCTGACCCGCAGAAACACCCGAGCCAAGCTCGAGAATATTTCCATCGTCGCGTGCGATTGTCACGTGGTGAAAGTGCACGCGGTTGTCCGGGCCGACCACGCACACCTCAGGGCCGCTCGAGCGCCACTTCAAAGCGGCAGGCGGGACTTCCACCGGGCCTTTGGAAGGAACGTGAAACCTGACATTGACATACATTCCGGGAACCAGCAAAGTCTCAGGATTGGGCATATCGACTTCAACCCGCAAAGTGCGGGTCTGAACGTTCATGGCATTGGCGGTGCGGGTTACTGTGCCGGTGAATACGCGATGGGGCAAGTCATTGACCGTAATTTTGGCCGTGGAACCCACAACGATATCATGTGCGAACCTCTGCGGCACAAAGGAGAAAATGCGGATAGGATTGTCGTCGGATATGCGGTAGAGCGGCACGGTATGATGGCTGCCGGCGGTGACCAGATCGCCGACGTTTATATGACGCCTGATAATGATGCCCGTAAAAGGCGCCTCGACCTTCTTGTATTCCTCCAGGGCCTTTAGCTTGTCGACAAGCGACTGATCGATGCCCACTTGCGCCTGGGCCTGCGCCAACAGAGCATAGGAGCTGTCATAACCGGCTTTTTTGGCATCGCGTTCCTGGGCGGATACAACGCCCTTTGGCGAATTTTTCCACCGTTCATAGGTTGTTTTTGCGAACTCGGCCTGCGCCCTGCGCACGAGCACCAGGGCCCTGGCAGCTTTTACCTGGGCTTTAGCGGCCTCATATCTGGCGTCCAGATCCGGGGTCTCTATGGTGGCAAGGACCTGGTTTTTCTTCACATGGTCGCCGATATCGACGAACCATTGGCCGACATAGCCATCGACGCGTGCATAGATAGAACTCACAAACCAGGCGGCTGTTTCCCCCGGCAAAGTCAGAGGAGTCCACGCCGGCGACCGTTGCACCGCTATCACGTTGACCAGGGGAGGAGCGGTGGCCTCCGCCACTGTGGCATGGGCCAATTTGGTCTGATAGACCGATTTCATGAAATGAACAACGAGAAACGCGATAAGAAGCAGGACAAAGAAAAGACCTGCAAACAGCTTGATTTTTCGCTCGATATCAGGCTTTGCGTTCCCGTCGTCTGCACTTTGAGGGTCAAACGAATCCCCTGTATTCATAAAAATAGCCTCTCTTAGACTGTTTTATTTATTCCATAAGGGTTTGCTCGTTGGTGGAAGAAGCCGACCGCCCGCGGAGCAAATAATACATCGTAGGGACGAAGACGAGGGTTGCAAAAGTAGCGAACAGCAACCCCCCGACAACTGCGCGGCCAAGCGGCGCGTTTTGTTCGCCGCCAGCGCCGAGGCCAAGCGACATGGGAACCATGCCCAGGATCATTGCGAGCGCCGTCATCAATACGGGGCGCAAACGCGTATAACCGGCGGCTATGGCGGCCGCCAAGGCGCTCTCGCCCGCCTCCATGCGCTCATTGGCGAAGGTCACGACGAGAATGCTGTTGGCTGTACTGAGGCCAATGCACATCAAACTTCCCATAAGAGCAGGAACGCTCAGATGAGTCCTGGTCAGGTAGAGCAGCCACATGACTCCGCTAAGCGAAAACGGGACCGCCATCAAAACGATGACCGGATCGATCCAGCTTTGGAAATTCATCACCAAAAACAGGTAGACCAGTATGATGGCTAGGGCCATGCCGCCGAATATCCCGTCGTAGCTCTCGCGCATCGTTTTGGCCTGTCCGCTTAAAACGACCTTAATGTCTTGGGAAAGGGGAGGCCGATCGGCGGCAAGTACCTTATCGATACCGGCGGTTACCGCACTAAGACTGCGTCCCTGCACGCTGGCGTTAACATCGAAGACCGGCTGGATGTTGTATTGGGACACTGAGAGCGGCACGGTAGTGCGGCTGAATTTTGCGATGTTGGACAAAAGCTGGTTGTGCAGTTTGTCTCCACTGACCGTCACGGGAATCGTCCGCAAATCATTGAGTGTATTGATGAGGTAGGTCGGCATCTGGTCCACAAGGGGATAACTTATTCCGGTTTTCGGGTCGACCCAGAAGTTGGGCGATATTTGAAAGCTGGAATTGGTATAAGCCAAGACATCGTCGGCGACGCTCAGCTGATTGATTCCAAATTCTTTGGCCATCGCCCGGTTGATCTGGACCTTGAACGCCGGCGCATCGGGGACCTGCAAGATATGCGAATCCACGACTCCGGGCACGAATTTGATGTCGTGAGCAATCTTTGCGGCCACCTTATAATCATCATTGTTAAACGGGCCGGTAACCCGGATATCGATGGGCGCAGGCAGACCGAAATTGAGCACCTGATCGACGATGTCGGCAGGCTGGAAATAAAATTGAAATCCGGCAAAACGTTGGGGCAAATCGCGCCGGAGTCTGGCCGTAAGCTCAGAGGTGGGCGTATGTTTCTTCTTAAGGGAAATGAGGATTTCACCATCCATGGGGCCGGCTGTAGAGGAATCGCTCAAGGCGATATTGATGCCGCTATAAGGCAGTCCGATATTGTCGAGAATGTTGCTGATCTGGTTATTTCCGACGATCTGACGAATCGCGGCCTCAACCTCGGCAAAATCTTTCTGTGTCTGCTCGATCCTGGTTCCCAGCGGAGTTCGGACATGGAGGTTCATCTGGCCCGCATCGACCGTAGGGAAAAAATCACGCCCCAACTGCGGAAACAGGGACAGTGAAAAAACCATAAGGACTACGAAGTAGATAACGGTAGTTTTGGGCCGCGATAAGGTCCACGAGAGGCATACGCGATAGGTTTCGCGGAATTTCTCGAAGCCCCTGTCGAATTTTTGCTGGAAAAGGCTGAAAACGTTGGGCCGTGTGCCTCCCGATGCAAAAGACCTTAAGCCGGGAAGGCGTCGGAGCCGCACGGCAGCAAATTTTTTCAAGGCCTGCAATCTTTGCCGAAAGGGGCCCTCAGCATTGCGGTCATGATCCGGGGCGGCGGGAAGCCGGTTGCTATTATAATGCTTTTCCACCGAGGAGCGCATCAGGTACTTGAAAAGCAAGGGCACGAGCGTAAAAGAGAGCACCAGGCTGGCTACCAGGGATACGCAAACCGAGAGTGAAAGGGGGGAAAAGAGGTATTTTGCCGTGCCTTGGAGCAGAAAAATAGGCACAAAGACAATGCATATGCAAAGAGTCGACAGAAAAGTGGGAATGCCCACTTCCCCCGCCCCGCCTATAATCGCGGTTTCCAGGGGTCCGCCCGAACGCAGATGGCGTTCGATATTTTCGATAACCACCGTGCCGTTGTCGACCAGGATGCCCACGGCGAGCGCAAAGCCCCCAAGGGTCATGGTATTTAACGTCTGTCCATCGATATACATCACCAGGACGGCCGTGATGATGGACAGCGGAATGGAGGCCATAACAATGAGCGTCAGGCGAGCGTTACCAAGAAACACCAGGATCATCGTGGCCGCCAGTAATGCAGCCATTGCGCCTTCCCTCACCACACCGTCGAGAGCTGCTTTTACGAAAACGGACTGATCGAAGAGGGCCTTGATCTTAACACCCTTGGGCAGGCCTCTCTCGATATAGGGAAGAGCTTTGCGAATGCCGTCAATAACGCTCAGCGTCGATACGCCGCCCGTCTTGCGGACCGTTATCAGAGCGCCCGGCTTTCCGTTGACCGAAACCGAGTTCGTCTGTACCTGGTAGCCGTTATGCACGTACGCCACATCGCGCAGGAAAACTGTTCTTCCATGGACCTCCTTGATCGGGAAGTCGTTCATCTTCTTGATGATATCAGGGCTGCTGTTCATCGTAAGCAGGTAGTCTTTGTGCCCTATTTTGACGTCACCCGCAGGCAGAATTACGTTTTGATGCATCAGCGCCCTGGTTACGTCCGCCGGCGACAGGCCGCGCGCCTCGAGCGCCTCGGGGTTGAGATCCGCCATAATCTCGCGCTGTTTACCCCCGTAGGGATAGGGTACGTCGGCGCCGTGAACGACGGCCAAGTCGGGCCGCAGGATATGCTGTCCTATATCGTTGAGCGTGGTGCTGGGCAGGATATTGCTCGAAAGACTCAACTGAATGATCGGAACGTCGGTTGCCCCGTAGCGCAGGACCAGCGGCGGCGTGATGCCGTGCGGCATATGCTTCAGGTCGACCAGCGTGCTGTCCGCCACCTGTGCAATCGCACGGTTTACGTTGGCGCCCTGGTGCAAAAACACCCTCTCGACGCCCACGCCCTCGTAAGCGGTCGACTCTATGCACGATATATTATCGACCAGCGAGGCCATCTCCCGTTCCTGAATCGTCATGATTCGATTTTGGATATCCGTGGCATCCATGCCGGGATAAGTCCAAACCACGGCGACAACCGGAATATTGATTTCAGGAAAGATATCAACGGGCATGCGCGTGGCCGCGCCTACGCCCAATATGCATATCAGAATCAGTACCGCGATTACTGTATAGGGACGCTTTAGAACACCCCTTACTATCGACATGGGGTCTCCAATGAAAAAATGTAGAATCTGGAAATGATCATACGGTTAAATCGTTTGCCTCGACCGGCTGATTGAAACTATTACGCTCGCACCATGCCCGTCCTTGTAAGACGGGCCTGAAGGGCAAAGCAGAGAATCGGCCACTCAATGTGGCGATCATAGATGAAGAATTGAACCATGCGGAATGCGACCTCCCGGGAAATTAAATCCTCCCCATTTCGGGTGGGATATTAAATCCCCGGGCCAAGACAGTCAAGGCGAACGGACAAAAGAACGGGCGGTTACTGCTAAGTGCTCATTTTCATAGCATTTTATTCTCTGTGTTTTACTCGCTCGCCCGCTCTTCGGGCCGGATTCGCCATTTTTCTGTACATATCTCGGTTAATCAATGATACTTTTCGACGGGTATTAATCAGTGTCCATCCGGAAACTTCTCGTAAGGGATGGAAGCAGGAGAAAAAAGATCATGCGTCAGTACAAAGTAATCGACATATTTACGAACGAGCAGGCATGGTGGCGTGGAAGGCCTCTTACCGATGCGATCGTCGAACGCGTGCGAGAGCTCAAGATCGCTGCTCGCACCATCGTTGTAAAGGGCTCGCAGGGATGCTACGAAACCGGCGAAATCGCGGGCTCGGCAAAGATCGAGCCGATCTCCTACAACATGCCCGTGCGGATCAGTATAGTCTTTCCCGCGGCGGAGCTTTCCCGGGTGATCCAGGCGGTCGGAGAGATGGTCGACGACGGCATTGTCGGCGTCCAGGATTTCGGCCTCATTACCCACAAGACGCGCGGCATCCTCCTTCCGAGGTACATAAGGGTCCGCGACATCATGACCCCGGCGCCTAAAAAGGTCGGCCTTTCGACACCACTGGACGAAGTGGCGCGTCTGCTGCTCGTGTCCTCCTTCACAGGACTTCCGGTGGTGGATGAGCAGGACCGTCCCGTGGGCGTGATTGCCCAGTGGGACTTGATCTATAAGGCAAATATGGGGATGCGGATCGGCCTTCTCGCTCGATCCGACCGGGAGAAAACGGCTGCCGTGCTCGAAGCGCTTGCATCGAAGCGGGCAAGCGAAATAATGTCTCAGCCTGCTGTGACAGTGGGACAGGACAGGATGGTTTCAGAGGCCGTCAAGATCATGATTGAAAATAAAGTGAAGCGTCTTCCCGTAGTCGACGACGCCGGAAAGCTGGTTGGAAATCTCTCGCGCCTGGATGTCTTTCATACTGTAATGAGAGATCGTCCGGGCAGGGATGGTCGCGCCGACCGGGGAATTCCAGCTGATAACGTGCGAACCGCTTCCGACATCATGTCTCACAGCGCCTTTACGGTCCTTCCCGATACCCCCGTCGAGGAAGTGATAAACATCATGGGCAGCAACGACATTCAGCGTGTGTGCGTGGTTGACAGGGAGGGCCGTTTCCTTGGACTCATCGCGGATGTAGACCTCTTTATCGCTTTTTCCGGCATTCCCGGAATCTGGGATTATGCCGCGAAAGGTTCTTTTTTCCATCCGGACACACAAGATAGCGAACTTCAAAATCATTTGAGGTCTAAAACGGCCTCCCGGGTCATGAACTCCAACATTGTGACGGTGCGGGAAGATACGGCGATGGATGAGGCCATGCGGCTCATGCTCGAGCGGGCTATCAAGAGGCTGCCGGTGCTCGATGCGGAAGGCAAATTAAAAGGGCTGATCAGTCGCGAGTGCCTGTTGCGAGAGGTGGTCGCCTAGAAAATCTCTTTACCGGCGCGGCAGGCAGTTTCATTTGAGAGAGGCGATGCTCAGCGTATATGAAATCAAAGGCAACGGACTCCCACCGGATGCGCCTGCGGAGGGTCTTGAAGGCATTTGGCCGGAACCGCCCTTTTACTATCTTTTTTACAGAAAAGATTCCGCTCGGCCCGTTTCGCAATGGCTGAAATCGCATCCGGGCTGGAATCTTACCGGACGATATGATTTACCCTATGAAAAATGGCAGGATATTTCCGCCCCTGAAATAAGCCTTGGACTTTTTGACATTTTTATCTCGACAGATTCGCCTCAGAGGCCGGGCAGGATAAAAATCCTGATCGAACCCGGGATCGTTTTCGGCTCAGGTCTTCATCCCACCACCCGGGGGTGCCTGCTCGCGATATCAGAGATTTTCGAGTCCCATAAAATTCACACGGCTGTCGATTTCGGCGCCGGGACCGGAATACTTGCAATAGCATGCGCCCTGGCGGGAGCAG
>JAJYTC010000094.1 GCA_021793275.1 Deltaproteobacteria bacterium
CGCTCGGCGCTCGCCGGTGCGCGCACGGCATTTTGCTGGGTAATCGTATCGATCTGGGCTATGGCTTTTGAGACCTCTTCGAGGTTAATGCGCTGCTCGGCTGAGGCATGTGCGATTTCTCGAATCAGTGTGACCGATTTTTCAAAAGACTTCAACATATCCGAAAAATCGCCCTCGGTCCGTTTCATAAGCGCCACGCCGCTGCCGGTCTTGCCGATGGCGCTTTGAATCAGCTCCTGTGTGCCCTTGGCCGCAGCGGCCGATCTTTTGGCCAGATTGCGCACCTCTTCGGCCACCACGGCGAACCCTGCGCCATGTTCGCCGGCCCTGGCCGCCTCAACCGCAGCATTTAGCGCCAGCAGGTTGGTTTGGAAAGCGATGCCGTCTATCTCCTTAATGATGTTGCTTATCTTTTCACTGGCAGCGGAAATCTCTTCCATGGCGAGGCTTGTCTCGTTCATGGAGGCGCCGGCCCGGTTCACTACGGCTTGGGCCTCCTCTATCAGCATGCGGCCTTTATCTGCATTTTCGGCGTTGTGGACGGTGGCGCCCCTGATCTGTTCAAGGCTGGCGGCGGTTTCCTGGAGGCTGGCGGCCTGCATGCCTGCGTTGTCGGACAGGGATTTGGCATGGAGATAGTATTTGGTGGAGGATTTCTCCGCCTCGTCAACCGTTTTTAGCAGCGATCCCATCGATGACTTGAGAGGGGTAACTGTGCTGCGAAATACATAGATCGTCCACAGAACCAGGACCCCGCATGCCAGCGCGGTGGCGATCAGGTGCTCGTTCATTGCATGCGATGCGTTGCCGAGGGAGGCGATGATGCTCGATGAGATGGACAAAAGCAAAAATATCAATATCTTGGTCCTAAGATTCATTGTGATATCCTCCTTAGCCTTCCCGTCGCCGGAAAGCGATCGAGATTCTTGACGCAACACGATCCGCACCGGAATTTCTCAATAAAAATCGATAACCAAAACTATCGTAAGGATCGGAGCGAAACTTGAAAGAAATTTGATTGCTTACTTTTGCTGCTTCATTATTTCTTCCAGTTCGGTAACGCGAGGTTCGAGTTCGGCCATTTCGATCAATTTTCGATAAGCCCCGGCGAGCTCTGTGAGTGCCCTTGCCTCGGATGGCGTGATTTCCCCTTCTTCAAAACGCGCCGTTACTGAGGCAAAGAATTTTGGAATATCTGCAGCGGTGCAGACTTGAGGCAGGCTGAATTTGATGGGTGAGTCTTTTTTTATCGGAATCAGGCGGTCGATGCAGATTCGAAGACAAGCTTTGTCGCCCTGTAGGGCCCTCTCGACGACTTTTCGGATCAGGCATTCGGCTTCCCCTTCAAGGAGGGCCTGTGCGATGAGTGTGGTTTTGTTCCGGCTCCCTTTGGGCCTGCCCTTCGGATTGCCCGATTGGCCTTTGCGGAACGGGCGGCCCCACCCTTGGGGCCGTTTGGATTCAGATTGATGAGCCATTGCCTGTGTCTTTCTGCTCGGTTACCGGTGATGCCAAGTCTTTAACGCAACCTGGTATTAGCATCCGGAGATCGGGGTCTGCAAAACGGCAACCAGAAGCGGCAACGGCAAGCGGCAACGGCAAGCGGCAATAGAAGGGGCAACCGGAAAAGGCAAAAGTAAAAAAGCAACCGGAGGCGAAAAAAAGATTCATCGTGCCGATTTTCAAAATTCTACTCATGCGACAGAGGCAAAAGGCGTATAAATGTCGAGCGACGGCACGCGGTTAAGTTCCCCCGCCCGAAAAAGACAGGAGTAGAAAAGTTCAAGTCCTCCGCGCTCCGGTTCGTTAAAATCGTACTTGAGACAGCGGTAGTATTCCTCGAATTCGTGTATTTGCATCAAGCCGGTTGCGGCGGCCAGTTCGCAGATCCTGCCAATGTTCGCAAGGCCCCATTTCTTCGAAGAAAGAAGGGCCTCGACCGCATAGGGCAACTGCCCGTTTTTCTCCGCAACCACGTCCCTGCGCAGGACCCATACGGCGAAAACAAACGGAAGCCCGGTCCATTCGAGCCAGGCTGCGCCGAGGTCGAGCACGTGCGGAAAAAGACCGCTTGCCGCAAGCCGAAGCGCTTCGTCGCCGATTGCCAGGCATGCCTCGGGAAGCGCGGCCTCTGAAAAACATTCCAGGCAGGAGCCTGTTTCGAACCTCGGTTCCACCCCGTATTTCAGCTTGCACAGCACTTTGAGCAGTCCCACCGAAGTTTGCGACTTCGCACTGAGCAGGACCTTCTTTCCCGTAAGCCGTTCAACCGGAATGCGGCTCAAAAGAAGCACGCTCTTCACCTCACCTGTGGAACTGATGGAGAGTTCCGGCACTATATGATAGAGGTCCGCCCGGCGGGCGTACTCGATGGAGGAAACCGGGCTTATGTCCAGACCTGCGCTTGCGCAAAGTTCGTTTAGCCGGGAAGGGTCTCCCGGGACGATCTCGAAGGGATTGGCTATAATGCCGGCTTCCAGCGGATAATAGATCGGAAGAACATTGAGGAAATCTATCCTTCCAAGCCTCAGCCTGGCGAATTGCTCACCCATTTCCATGCTCCTTCTTTTCCTGATTCGATAAGGGCTTCGGCCAGGCTCGATTCGTTTACGCCCGGCCGCACTGCCACTGCAAGCATATTGGCTTTCGCCCCCGGTTCGATACAGCCGAACTCCCCTGCGCGGCCAAGCGACCGGGCGGGCTTTACCGTGATCATTTCGAGGATTTTTCGCGGGTCGATCGACGGGTAGCTATAGAGAACGTGACCGGCTTCGGCAAAAAGGTCCAGGTCCAGATTGCTGGCGAGGCTGTCGGTAGCGAGGCAGCAATCGAGGCCGAGTGAAAGAGCCTTTTCGATCCGTGGGCGGCCCGCGCCCAGGTTTCTATTGCTTCTCGGACAAAAAACGACCGCGCAGTTTCTCGTGGCCGCAAGCGCCCAGTCCGAGTCGGACATGTGCACCGCGTGCACCAGGAGTGTGTTGGAATCGAGCACGCCAAGGCGGTCGAGGTATTCTACCGGGGTTTTCCCGGGCGGCTTCCATGCGGGGTCCCAGCGTCCCAGCCTTTCCAGCAGCTCGCGGCAAAAACCTTTCCCACCGTTTAAAAACTCGATTTCCTCGAAATGTTCCGCAACGTGCATCGTGAAAGGAAGCCCGCGCGCCCGTGTCCAATCCTTGCACTCGGCAATGATCGGGGAAGAAACGGAATAAACCGAGTGAGGGACCGGGATCGGGCCGGCGCCGTCTATTTGCAGATCCGGCGGCATCGCAGTCTCGAGCGAAGGCAGATTGAACCCCAGCAGCTCGAGAAAAATTCGCCGCTCAAGGGCCTGGAAGCCCGACCTGGCCGCTGCGCCCCCATTGGTTATGTCCCCGCAAAGCCCCGTCCCGCTGCTAAAGATTTCCTGCTCTCCAAGCCTGAGGCCTTCGGCTGCGAAGTCCTTTCCCATGCTGGCGCGAAGATCGAACAGCAGCGTGATCCATTGGCGAAAGCCCGGCTGTGGAAAAGCTATTTTGCCTTTAAGGGCGAAGAGTTCCAGGTGTGTGTGTGCATTTACCAGAGCAGGGAAAAGGGCCGCGCGGCCGTGGTCGAGCGTCCGGGCGCCTGCGGGACACTCTTTTTTCACGGTTTGAAACGGCCCGGCGGCAACGACCCGGCCCCCCGAAGTCAGAACGGCGCCGTTTTGCACGGGCGGAGCGGAAACCGGGGCCAGCCACTCGGCCCGGTGAATTTCCGCTTGCTGCGCGATTTTCCAAGGTCCGTTCATGGAGTCTTTCCATCGCCGCTGCCGGCCTGGCCAGGCAGCAGTTCGTAAGCCATCGTGCGCTGGCGCGCCTCGAAACCGGCTGACTCGATTATCCTGCGAATCTCTTCGATCGAAAGGCGAAAACTGACCCCTGCGGCAGCCACTACGTTTTCCTCGATCATCGTCGATCCGAAGTCGTTTGCGCCAAAAAAAAGAGCCAGTTGAGCGATTTTTGGGCCCATTGTCACCCAGGAGGCCTGGATATTGTCAAAATTGTCCAGCACGAGTCTCGATATGGCCAGCAGCCGCAGGTAGGACACAGCGGTTTCGGGTTCCCTGCGTATTGCGGTGTTCTGCGGCTGGAAGGTCCAGGGAATGAAGGCCGTAAAACCCCCGGTGCGGTCCTGGAGCTCCCGCAGGGCGAAAAGGTGAGCGAGCCTGTCTTCGACCGTTTCCTCGTGGCCGAACATCATGGTTGCCGTTGTTCGAAGCCCCTGTGAGTGCGCCTCCTCCATCACGGCAAGCCATTCGGCGCTCGAGCATTTGCGCGGTGACACCCGATTTCTTACCGAATCTACGAGAATTTCGGCGCCCCCGCCAGGAATCGAATCCAATCCGGCAGCCCTCAGCCTCGATATCACTTCCCCTACGGCTATGCCTTCCAGTCGGCTGAAAAAAACGATCTCGGGCGGCGAGAAAGCATGTATATGAATCGGATATCTGGACTTTATGAAACTCAGCATATCCTCGTAGAAGGAAAGCGGAAGATCCGGGTGATGCCCGCCCTGCATCAGGATTTGCGTCCCCCCGAGCTTGAGGGTCTCCTCGATTTTTCCGCAAAGCTCCTCCCGGCTGAGCACATAGGATTCGCTGTGCCCCGGGGGTCGGAAAAACGCGCAGAAACGGCATCCGCACACGCATACATTGGAATAATTGATGTTACGGTCGACAACGTAGGTGACAATGGGGCGGTCGTGTTTTTTCAGGCGCGCTTCATGGGCTTTGCGGCCGAGCGGATAAAAATCGCCGCTCAAATAAAGCTCCCGCGCCTGGTCGATGTTTAACCTGCCGTTTTCAATCATAATTTAATCAACCTTGCAATCACCGTTGCTTGGAAAATGGCCTGCTTTCCGGAACAGGCTGTCACGTTCCACGGGCTGGAACCCCGCCTCCCGGATAATCGCCTCGATCTCCCTGCGCGTCATTCCCTGTTGGGACTCTGCCCCGGCCATGTGCCCTATCTTTTCCTCCACCACCGTACCGTCGAAATCATCCGCGCCGTAGTAGAGGGCGGCCTGGGCGAGTTTAACCGACATCATCACCCAGTAAGCTTTAATGTGGGCGATGTTGTCGAGCATCAGCCTGCTTACGGCAATCGTCTTGAGGTCATCGACGCCGGTCGTAGGCTCCATTTTCCCCATAGGGGTATTCGACGGCTGGAAGGTGAGAGGGATAAAGCAGACGAACCCCCCGGTCCTGTCTTGAAGCTCGCGCAGGGCCGCCATGTGCTCGACCCTTTCCCTCGGGGTTTCGATATGCCCGTAGAGCATCGTCGCGTTGCTCCTTATTCCGATTGCGTGCGCCTGCCGCATGACATCGAGCCAGCCGGCGGCCTCAAGCTTCTCGGGGCAAAGAAGCTTCCTTACGCGGTCGCTGAAAACTTCCGCACCCCCGCCCGGCATCATCATCACGCCGGCTGCTTTCAGCCGCGCGAGAACATCGCCGACCGGGATCCCCTCATTTTTTGCGAAGTGCGCGATTTCAACGGCGGTAAACGCCTTGATGAAAGCGTGAGGTTTGAGCTCCCTTATCTTGCCGATAAGGTGCTCAAAAAACGAAAGAGGCTTTTCAGGGTGGCAGCCGCCCACGACATGAATTTCCGTTAGATCGTTCCCGTTAGTGCGGATTTTGTCGAGGATTTCCTCCTCGGAAAGTTCGAATGAAAGCGGATCGCCTTTTTTCCTGCTAAAAGCGCAGAAGCGGCAGCCGTTGACGCAAATATTCGAATAATTGATGTGACGGTTTACGACATAGTAGGCTTCGTTTCCGTGAAGCCTTGTCCTCGCCTGATGCGCAAGCGAACCAACGGCGTTGAGGTCCGGGCAGGCAAAAAGCTTCTCCCCCTCGGCAACCGTAAGCCTTTGTCCGTCGGCAACCTTGCGAGCGATCTCCTCGAGGCCGAAGTTCTTATAATACCGTGGCTCGAACATACTCTCGTCCTTCGGACCGAGCGCCCTGCGGGGCGCCCATCCCATATCGAAGCAGCTTGATAAACTCGTCAACCTTTTGCTCCAGTTCACCGGCGGGCGCCTGGTATATACTGGCCCCCGCGTCGAGAAAAGGAACGCAGTACGCCTGGAGAAACCTGTCCATAAGAGCGTCAAGCATAAACAGGGTCATCTCTATGTCCGTATCTGCTCTCAAGTCCCCTCGCTCGATTCCCGCCTCCACTACCGGCCGCAGGTATTCGGCCGAAAAAAGGTGCACCTGCTGCAAAAACTCGGCTCGGAGCGGAAAATCTTCCTGGAAAATCATCTTGAGGTAAATTCGGTACACCCTCGGGTGGCGCTCGATGAAGCGGATTCCAGCCAGCAAGCTCTCCTTTATCCGCTCGAAGAAATCCTCGTCGCAGGTCTGTTTTTTCACCTGCCGCAAAGACTGCCTTACCAGTTCTACGGCATAGTTGAAGATGACCGTGAACAGGCCCTCTTTGCTGCCGAAATACTGGAAAAGCGATCCCTTGGCAATGCCGATACTGTCCACCATGCGATTGACGCTCGCCTGCCGGAACCCGTGGCGCGAAAATTCTTCTACGGCCGCATCCAGTATCCTGGCCTTCTTGGTTTCATCCAGTTTGTTGAAAGTATCGCGTGCAGCCATGGGACCTCGCATCGATTGAAATGACCAGGTGGTCATTATACAAGTCGCGCCGTCTTTGTCAAACAATTAAGTGACCAGGCGGTCATCGGGTTGAGAAAACCGGGTGCAGGTCAAAAGCCTGACTTTTGAGGCCTTCGGTCTGTCTTAGGAGGGGGTTGGGGAGAGGAGGCGACTCACTGGCTTTATGTGCGCTTGCCTCAAAAGATCGACAATGCGGCTGGGGCGATAACAGGCCGTTTCGCAAACCAAAGCGAGGGCTGAAAGGAGACGGGCCTATTCGGGGCGCTGGATAAATACGTATTCACGCAAGCATTCGGGGCATCTCATAAACACTCTGTCATCGACTTCTCCGAGTATATTGATCCTTGTTCCGCAGGAATCGCATCTTCTGCGGAGCAGTATTCCTCGGAACCAGGTGGCGGCGCCGCCTTCCACGCCAAAATCGTGGGCCCTGCCGGCGCTGGCCCGCGGCGTTATTTCTACCCGCGGGGCGGCTTCGGGGGCATGCCCGACCGCATTCTTCCCAGCTTTTGATGGAACGGGCGTCAGATTCGCTTCCTGTTTGCTTTCCAATCTGTGTTTGCCCCTTTCCCCGAACGACTTGAATTACGGTTTATGACCCAAAAGCGGAAGAAAGTAAAGGGAAAGCTTTAGGGCTGCTCCATGCCGTTATCCAGCAGATTATTTTAGCATTTTCCGTGCCATAAACTTTATGAATGTTTCGATATGTTCCTCTCAGCCGCAAAGCGGAGGAACCGATGCATTGAGCCCTTTTCCTTTCGCCATGCTTTACTATTATCTCTTTCGTTTTTACTTTTGAAGAGACAAAAAGTACTGAAAGAAGCTCCAAAATCTCATGCAGCAACCATTTAAGCCAACAAGGGAACTGATCCTGGCGGCGAGAGGCAAAACCGTTCCCGACCTTATCTCGCCGGGGCTGAAAGTGCTCTTCTGCGGGATAAACCCCGGCCTCTATACGGCAGCGGTAGGGCGCCATTTCGCCAGGCCGGGGAACCGATTCTGGCCCGCGCTCCACCAAGCCGGTTTTACGCCGAAGATCTTTTCGCCTTTCGAGGAAGAAGAACTTCTACGTTACGGCTATGGAATCGTTAACATGGTGGCACAGGCGACGGCCCGGGCGGACGAACTGACACCGCAGCAGCTGGCCGGCGGCGGGCGCGCGCTTGAGGAGAAAGTTCGCGTTTTCAGGCCCCGGTTTTGTGCGGTCCTGGGGCTTGGCGCCTACCGGACGGCTTTCGCGCACCCTGAGGCATTGCCAGGTCCCCGCCCGGAGAAGATCGGCGGTATATCTAACGCCTGGGTTTTGCCCAGCCCGAGCGGAATCAATGCGAACTACCAGATGAAAGAACTCGTGCGTCTGCTAAGGGAGCTGAAAAAAGCTGTCGATAAATCATGGTGTTAGCGACGGGCCGCGGACGGTAAGCACATCCTGCTTCAAAGAGGCGATACCATGGTCGTGCCTTGAAAAGAAAAATCGAGATTTTTTGGTGAGAGATTTTTTGGTTGTGATATCTCAATGATTTAAGGATAATCAAACCGGAAAGAATCTCTTTCCAAACCCCAAGGGGGCGCCGGGTTTTTTGCCTGGCGCCCCCTCCTTTTTTTCAACTCCATGGCCTTCTTGTAAAGCCCGGGGGCGCCGTTGCGAGGAAGCGCTTTTTCCAGGTACACAAGGGCCTCTTTTTCTTTCCCCTGCGCATGCAGGATGATGGCGGCGTGCATGCAGTGAAGACCTATGTCGTTGTTGTCCGCCAGGGCACTTTGGATGTTGTGCCATGCCCCGGTATGGTCGGCCTTGCGGTAGAGGAAGCATTCCAGTTTCTCAAGCAAGCCAAGGACGCTTCGGCACTTTACCGCGCCCCGAGGCTTCGATGGACGCGGGCCATAAGTCCCTGATCTCGATGACCCATAGACACCGTTTAAGACGCGATATAAAATATCCCGACACTCCGCAGAAAAACTGCGGAGACGTCGAGATGACCAAACCCGCATCTTTTGAGCGTCCGCGGAAAGGGATTGCTGACAGGAAAAGTAAGACATGGCTGAGTGTGAGTCTTAAGAGCCCGGCATTGGCGCCAAGCGATGTGGCTACCCGCAGCACCCGGATATCACCCCTCTGGACCCATTGACCCGCCTTTTCGCGTTTTCGAATATTCGGACCGCTGGAGCCTTGGATTCAGTATGATGTCCTTCGCTTTTCGAGACACTCATGCGCGTGAGGCCGTAGCGGGCCTTAAAATCGGATCGATTTGAGCGCAACAGACCAGCGTCTTTGGCCCGGAACTTGCTTTCCCTGCATAGTCCAAAGCCTCTTGGTTCTGAAGAAAAGAACCCTGCATGAGAGGTCCATACAAAACGACGCCCGTCCATTGCGATGTCATATGGACAAGATTGATACGGCGTCCGTCGCAGCGATTTTGTCGGGTGAAGCAATCCTTATCTTATGATAAAGATTCTTCCTTTTTTACGAGGTCTTCCGAAATGCTATGCATTAACGGTCCTTCGATCACCGGGCGTAAGAACTCCCGTCAGGGCGCGGTGATTGTTGCGCCACAGACTCTGGGGAACGGGGCATGGTAGATGGGAGAGCAAGAACTGAAAGACGCCGGGCAAAGAGAATCAACGTCAATTTGCGGATAAAGATTGCGAAGGCCGTCTGTAAAACGGAGGGCCGTTGGAGCGAGCAATGGGTCGATATGGGGAGTTTGAAAAATATAAGTCATCTGGGTGCATATTTTGAATACGGGGGTCCCCAACGACTTAACCTCGGTGATATTCTCCGCATAGACCTCGATGTAAGCCTGCCATTCGAAAACAGGGATATGGATTCGGGGGAGCGGCTTCCCATGGGCGGACTGGCCGCCATCGTAGGCACCAGGCCCAATCCGCGGGACGCCTCGCTCGGGGTGGGAGTAAGGTTTCTCGAACCTTTAGCCATGCAGCTCAACTCGGCTTAGCCCTGTCCAGCATCGGCCTGACTGAGTCCCCCGGTGCCCTCGATTTCTCTTCCGGAGGCAAAAGACCATTTTTTCATTTTGTTAAAAAGAGTGGCCCTGCTTATTCCCAGGTCCTTAGCCGTTTTGTCTCGATTTCCCTTGTTCAGATCGAGGGCCTGGCTGATGAGATGATGTTCGAATCTTTGCATCGCATCCGATAAGTTCATTTTCGAGGTCTTAAGGTCAAGTTTTTTTCCCAGACCCGATATTTCTTCCGGCAGGTCCGACAACCTGATCTCACCGCTGCGGCAGAATATTACGGCCCTTTCCATCACATTTTCCAGCTCGCGCACGTTTCCCGGCCAGTCGTAGTGACACAGGGCCGGCAGCACCCATTCATCGAACTTTTTTACGTTTCTTTTGTGTTTGCGGGAAAATTTCTGCAGAAACTGTTGAACCAGGATCGGAACGTCTTCTTTTCTGTCGTTTAGCTTTGGAATTGCAAGGCTGACCACATTGAGCCTGTGGAACAGATCCTCGCGGAACAGGCCTTTTTTGCTCCGTTCGCGCAGGTCCCTGTTGGTGGCGGCCACCACGCGCGCAGCAGTATACATCGGCCTGGTATCTCCGACCCGTTCAAAGGTCTTTTCCTCTATTACCTTGAGAAGCTTGGCCTGGAGGCCCATTGAGGCCGAATTGATGTCGTCGAGAAAAACGGTCCCGTCCCTGGCTGCTTCGAATCTGCCCTTCTTGTCCCTGTCCGCCCCGGTAAAAGCTCCCTTGCTGTGCCCGAACAACTCGGACTCCAGAAGCCCCTCGGACAAGGCCCCGCAGGACACCTCCACGAACGGCTGGCCGGCCTTCTTCGAGCAGCCGTGGATGAATTTGGCCAGAAGCGTCTTGCCTGTTCCACTGTCACCCGTGATAAGGACGGTTGCTTCGGTTTCGGCTGCGATGCGCGCCTTTTGGACCAGCAACTCCATCGACTTGGATCGGAAATAGACATGGTTTGAATTTGATTTGTCCAGTTCGTGCCTAAGCCCTTTATTCTCATCGCGCAGGGCCTTGCGCTCCAGGGCGTGCCGGATCGACAGCGACAGTCTCTCATTGTCGATGGGCTTGGTAAAATAGTCGTATGCTCCACGCTTGATACACTCCACCGCATCGCTGACACTGCCGTATCCGGTGAAAAGTATCAGCTCGACGTCGACCCCGTGTTGTTTGATGAGGTTTAGGATTTCCTTGCCATGCAGCCCCGGAAGATTGATGTCCGAAAGGATTATCTTGTAGTCTCGCGACTGAATCAATTCCCAAGCCTCAGTCCCGTTGGCCGCCGCGTCAACTTCAAAATTCAAATTCTCCAGAAACATCTTCAAAGAGACTGCAACGACCTTGTCGTCCTCGACGACCAATAATCGGCCTGAATTCATCAACCACTCCAAGTCGACGTTAGTTTTCCAATTGCAAGGATGGACAAAAGCCCCGAGCTCATAAGCGCCAGGCTGGGCGGGGCGGGCAGCGGCGATACCTCTGCAGTGCCGGCAATGAAGGAAAACGAGGAGACGGGCTTACCCGAAAAAGAAATTGCGAGGTCGCTGTACAGGTTTCCGGCCGGGCCGTTGGAGCCTTTCAGCACGACCGGATCGCTATAGGTGAAATTGACTTGCGTGCCCGGCAGAAAAGAGCTGACAGGAGTCGCGGTCCTTCCCCCGCCGGCGCTGCTGAGGACCCACTCGCCCGTATTTGTGTTGCCGCTTTCCATCAAAGAGATGCTGCGGCCGCCCGCAGCCGTAGCTACAGAGTTCGTGGCGCCATGGTCGAAATAGACCCGGGGGTAGTCTGGACCGCTCAAGGGCCAGGAGCTGGAGTGGTTTGGCGGGGCGAACATCATGGGCGAGGCAGTCACGTGGCGTGTGTGAGCGAAGGGCCACCGGGGTATGGAGGCCCATGGGGGGGCGGTCAAAACGATCATCCATCCCAGAAAGCTCGCCAGCAAAGCCAACCGCGCTTTCATATGAGCATCCCCCTTCATTCTTAAGCCCTACTTATCGCGCGCACGGCGCCACACCCTGGAAAAAACCGGAACTGTGCAAAGCAGGCATGACGCAATTTCAGTGCCAGATTCATCGCTTTTGACACAAAATTTCCACCCGTGCCATCTTCTTGCCGATTGTGCCCTTTGGCAGAAAGTCCGCTACTTGGAAAAACCGTTGATTACCCGGGTCTTAATATTTGGACCGGGCATAAGGCCCGTCAGCCGGAAAGACTTGCAACATGCCGATTAATTAAGAAAAATTCATTGTCAACCATTTTAGACTGTAACATTGCGCTTTGTCAAACAAATTAGACCCGTTTCCAGCGGGGCATTAAGTGAGGATGGATTTTGGCGCCGACCGAGCCGGCACGCCGTGGGGGAGCACTGGGCACGGTTGCCCGCGCGCTTTCAATTTGCCAGGCCACCCCGAGGGTGGGCGTCGATGGGGGGGCCTTAATCGATTTATTGAATGTAATCGCCTCATTGAATGATTTGGCACGGTGCTTGCCTTCGTGCCCCGTAGAGGCAGCAATCTGTCGGCAGGCGATATTGCCGTGCTTGCGCTTTTCAGGACCGATTGTCCGGGCGCTTCTCCATCAGGAAAGTTCCCCGGACCCTGTTGGTTGCAGTTCTTCAGGAAATATTGCTCGACGCGGAGGTTTATGTCGCCCGGACCGCGCTTCTCTCCGCGCCAAGAGAGCGTCGAATGTCAAATACCGTGCGGGAAGGGATCGGGGCCAAGCATTTGTCCGTTGGGGAGCCTCAAAGAGCGTTTCCGGAGCGCATCTTTTTTCCCGTTCGAGCAGTACAGGATTCCCGTAAACCTCAATGAGAGGAGGAAGGGGATGAGAATTAAAATCTGCCTTTTACTGATTCCGGGAATTTTACTTTCTACCGCCAATCGGGTTTTTCAGGCAATTTCGACGGCAGCTTCGGCGCCGGCACTTCTGCGAACCCGGTCACTCTTACGGCTTCGCTTTCACCTGCGCCCGTCCCGGGGAGCATGGTCGTGCTTCTCTCAGGGCCTGGCAGCATGGTGGTCCTCAAGCGCAAACGCGCCCGGGATAAACCGGCTCTCTTTTATTCCACAGCCGTGGAGGGGGGCAAGGAAAGGGGGTGATGTGACGGCGTAGATATCTTCTATGAGCTTTGCCATGGGGTTTGGAAAAGAGTTGGATCTTATAAATTGTGAATTGAAGGAGAACAGTATGATGAAGAAACTCATGACATTGTTCTTCGGGGCCGCGCTGATCGCCCTTCCCGCGACTGCGCTGATCTCGACCGCCCGCGCGAGCTGCTACGACCCTGAATTCGACGCCGTGGGGCTCGATTCGGCCAACATTTTCGTAAACCAGGTCCTTGCGCAGATCGTCACTGCTGAAGGCAACCTGGAGACAACCAGCAATTTCAAGGACTACACCTCCGGTGTCCTGTACAATCCCACGATAGAGATCCAGGACATCGAATATCCCGACGCGGTAGAGCCCGGCGTTGCCGGCCTGAAACCGTTCGGCAATCTCGCCATTGCAGGAGGAGCCGGTGTAGGTGGGGACTATGCCTGCATGGCCGGTAAAAGCGCTGTGCCGTGCCAGCCGGCGGAGTTCTTCACCGTTGCTGCGACAAACTACCAGACGGTGAACGACCCCTGTTTCACGTTCGGTAAAAATGCAATCGGCGACGCCACTCATTTTCCATACCAGTCGGTTTACACCCCTGAAAGAGACGGGGCCATCTATCGCTGGCGGATCGTCCTGCAGAAAAAGCCCACCTCGGACATCGACATCAACATAGAAGACTGCGTGTTGACCGAAACCGTGAACTGTGCGACGGGAATCTTCACCACCCCGGGCGAGACGGGCTTCTTCAATATGGGTCCCTACCTGCTTTTCTGGCAACAGACCCTGCCCACCATTACCGCCGTGGCGATCCCCGGGCCCAATGCTTCGCTGGGGTTCAGCTCCATTCAGCAACTCTATGCGAGGAGCCAGCCCGAACGCTCCAGTTGCCTTTTCCCGATCTGCGACTTGCCGTTCGTTTCCAAGGCGCTCTTTGACGAATCGATCGTGGTGGCCATGCCCCAGACCCAGGCCGGCCCGTTCCCGGTCGGCAACTTCGCCCCCGGATACACCCTTACCGGCGGCGACATGATCGACGTCTCGATCGGGATTCCGGAAACCACCAACCCCAATGACTACTACTTCGGGTCGGACAATGTGCTCCTCAAGTACATTGGAATGACCGGGACTCAAGTCATAGGCGACCCCGGCAGCAAGTGAGCGTAAAAGTTGTCAAGGCCCCCCGGGGGGCGTTCTCAAACCTGGAGTGCGGGGCTTTTGAGCCCCGCACTGCGGGGACTTTTCACAAAAGAGCGCAACTTGTCACCAAGTGAAAAATGGCGCCCTCTTCTGGAGGGCTGCCCGCAAATCCAACCCCGCGGTTAAAAAAAAACGGGACCCCCGAGTTTCGGACACGCCGACGGAAGCCGTTTTCACTCGACTTTCTCCGGCAGCGCGAAGGAAAAGATCATGAACAACAAAAAGCTGCAACTCTCACTTTTGGCATTTCTGGTCTTGGTTATCACGGGCGCCGGCATTGCCTCTATGATCGGCGGGCACAAGTCGAAAAACGCGCTCAAATCCGGGGCGAAAGGTTTGGAGAGCGCAATGGCTAAGAAGAGCGGTACGCAGCCGGTCCCCAGCCTGGCGCCGCCGGCGGATCCCGTAGAGCAGTTGGAACAGCAGAGGACCGGGGCCATAGGCGAGGTGCGGCGGACCAGGATGCACCCGACGCCCGAAAATATGAAGAAGCTGGTGGCCCTGATCAACACGGACAAGGACACGGCCGTTCTTTCGGAGGCCTTGAACACCCTTGGCGTTCTGGCGCAACGGGGAATTGACAGCCAGCAGGCCTGTAAGCTGCTGGCCCAAAAAGCGCTGGACAAGGATTTCCCTTCGCGGGGAGAAGCTCTTCTGGTAGCCGCGATACTGGGAAAAAACAAAGCCCTGCCGGTAGTCGCCGCCTTCATCAAGGGCGGCGGGGATCAGACGCCGGAAAATATCGGCATGCTGGGATGGGCTTCAAGAGCGCTTAGCATGATCGCAACCCCGCAGAGCGTCCCGATCATAGAAAAACTTATCTCCGAGACGAGCGACCCGGATGTGCGCGGGGCCTCATATGCGGCCCTGGCGAAGGCCGGAACGCCGCAGGCTTTTTCCATTCTCAAGCAGCAGGCGCAAACGAGCACGGGAAAAGACCAGGCCTACAGCACGGCCGCCCTTTCAGAATCCAAAGACCCGCAAATCAGGCAATGGATCGTAAACGCGATCCAGGACGGCACGCTGGGCAAGGACGCTATATCGACTCTTGCAATGATGCCCGCGGCCCCGGATATCTTCGGAAGGGTGCTTACCGAAGGCGGGCTCAGCCCCGGAAAACAGATCGATATGCTCAAACAGATCGCCACGGGTATACAGGGCGATCCCGACCGGAAAAAACTTGTCCTGGCGCTTGCCCCGCTTGTTTATTCCGGGGATGTGAGCGTGCAGGAGGAAGCGATGAAGCTGGTCGCCCAGGCCGGGGGCAAGAAAGTCGCAGACATTATCAAGCCGTTTTTGTCCTCGGACAACCCCGACCTGCGCCGAGACGCCTTCTTTTCCTACATGAAGTTTGCAAATGCGGACAATTACAAGTACCTGTTCGATTTTCTCGACGACCAGAACCCGGAAACAAGAAGAATGGCAATATTCATGATAGGCAGGTTCTACGGCGCCTCCGACCGCAGCGCTCTCGAACAGGCGGCCCAAAGCAGCGATGCTTTCATAAGGGACAAGGCCAGACAGTATCTTTCCAGCTTGAATTGAAAGGAGCGTTTTTATGTTTCGTCCGCGAAAGCTTGGTAAATCGGTGTTTCTGTGGCTCCTGGCGGCTTCGGTGGCAGTTTCGGCGCCGGCTTGGGAAAAAAGCGCCCGGGCGGCTTCCGGCCCCCAGGGGAGCAAGGCGGCTCCGGGCCGAAGCGACATAGTAGCGGTTGCCGGCAAAAGAATAGTGATCACCCGGCCGGAACTGGAGCTTGCCATGGCCCGCTACAGGGCGGCGACGGGCAAAGACAGGCTAACAGAGGCCGAGATAAATGGCCTTTTGGAAGATCTCATCAGACGCCGCCTGCTGCTGCAAATCGCGACGGTTCAGGCATACAAAAAGGACCCCGCCGTTGTCGCGAAGGTAAAAAACTACGAAGACTCGCTGATCGTCGCCCGCTGGGTCGAGGGCAAAATCCGCTCAAAGGTGCAGGTGAGCGAACAGGAGATAAGGGCATACTATGACACCAACCGGCAACTGTATAGAACGCCCCCCAAGGTGAAGGCGAGCTACATCCTGCTAAGGACCCGGGGCGAGGCTGAAATGATCCTCAAAAAGCTGCATGGAGGCGCAGATTTCGCCCAACTTGCAAAACAATACTCGATCGATCTTCCAACCGGGCAGCGAGGCGGCCGGATCGGGACAATATCGGAGAGCAGGCCGCCCAGCGCTCTTGGCAAAGTCCTCTTCCTCCTTGCTCAGGGGGAGACAAGCGAGATAATCACCACCAAGGCCGGCTACGCGATTTTCAAAGCCGACAAGATCTATCCGCCCGGTTTCAAACCCTATGAGGCGGTACACAACAATATCAGAGACCAACTGTTTCGAAAGAAGGCGCGCGACTCGTTCAAGCAGATCGTCCAAAAGCTCGAGAAAAATGCCGGGATAAAAATTTTCAAGGGTCCGCTGGGCGAAATCGAGCAAACCTCAGGCAACGCTCCGGCGCCGGCAGGTAAACAAAAGGTGGCAGCCGCTCCGGTGGTCGCCGGCAAATGAGGGGCTAAAATCAACCGAGGTCCTTAAAAAAAGCCCAACGGCAGGTGAAGAAAACGGCCGGGCAAGGCCGTAAGTCATCCTCATCCCGGCTGTGTTCAGGAAATATGCGCAGCGGCTTTGCCGCCGTCTCCGGCCCTTACTGCCGGCGAGGCGGCAACGCTGCGGGCGCGACCAAGCGGGATAATCACGCTCACTTCGCATCCGCCGGTCTTACGATTCTTCAGCACTATATCTCCTCCGAAGCCTTTCGAGATCTTCTTGCAAAGAGGCAGACCCAGCCCCGTGCCGTCTTCTTTGGTCGTAAAGAAGGGCTTCGTGACGTCGACCATGATCGCATCCGGGATCCCGTGGCCGCTATCGGAGAAAGTGGCCAATACCGATTTCCTGTCGGTGGCATCGCTTACCCGAACCTGTAACTGCCCGCCTTGATCCATTGCGTCGTAGGCATTTTTGATAATATTTATGAATACGTGATAGAAACTCGTTGGAATCTCCATGTGCGTATTTTTCGTATTATATTCTTTGATTATGGATATGTTTTTGTCTTTCAGAGTAGGGGCCATTATATACAGGGCGTCGTCAATCAGATTTAGCAGAGGACTGGAGGTAGTCTTAAGCATGGCATCTCGTGTGCATTCGAGAAATGATCGTACAGTATTACCCATTCTCCTTATAGCAGAATATATCATGTCAAATATATCATGCTCGACACGCGCTACGCTCCCGATATTGATTTCGAGTATTCGAATCAATCTATTGATGCCATCAAGCGGATTATTTAAATCATGTGCAATATTTGCCACAAATTTACCCATAATAGCCAGATTCTCCAATAGCGCAAGTCTTTTTGTTATTTTTTCCTGATCGGTTATATCTTCTAATAATATCATATATATATTGGTATCATAGCGTGAATGATGTCGTGGAATAGGAATAAACTTGATCTTGAAAAGGCGCATTCCATTAATTGTATCAAGTGAAATTGAATCATCAATGCTTAGCACTTCGCTTGATGACAAAGAAGCCATTATCTTTTCATGAGTATGTTCTCCAAGGCTCTGCCAAAGGTGATGGTTCCTAAAAGAAAGCGGTGGCATGTTCTCCCTTGCTCCGAAGAGCTCTTTGTATTTGTCACAGACATGCAATATGGATAAATTGTCATCTATTAGTACGGATGCTACCGATGACGATCTTTCCAATGAAGTTTTATGAAT